>RFGR01000147.1 GCA_003696625.1 Planctomycetota bacterium | reverse complement strand
GTGATATTCTGGATCATGCCACGCCATACTACGGCGCCGGCGCGAAGATCGGCTGCCGTTCGCCCGCGGGCGCCCGGAGGTCGGGCGCCGCCGCCGCCGCGACGACCTCGGCGGTCGGCGCCGGCCCGCTGCCGCGCCGCTCCGGCGCCGGAGCGAGTTCGGCCGCCGCCCGCTCCACCCGCCGCTCGGGCGCCGCCGCCAGCGGCTCGTCCCGGAGTTCGGTCCGGGTCCGGACCGGTTCGGCCGTCACCACCGCCGCCCGCTCGGTGTCCAGCCGGCCGCCGAAGGCGCGGTTGGCGGCCCGGCTCGGCGCCGACGTCGCCGCCAGCTTGACGTGGAACAACGCCTCGCGGTCCGGCAGTTCGATCCCGGGCCGGTCGGGGTAGAGCCGACGGAACCAGAGCAGCAGGAGCGCGTGCAGGACCAGCGCCGCCAACACGCACTTGTAGATCAGGTCCATCGTCTCCCAGCGCTTGGCCAGCCAGGCGAGCAGCGCCAGCAGGAGCAGCCCGGCCAGCACCGCCAGGTCGAGCCAGCCGACCGGCCGACCGGGAACCGGAAACAACTCGAGCGAACGGGCCCGGAACAGGTCGGCGGGGTCGCCCCGACGGAAGACCAGCGAGAAGCCGTCGGCCGACGGCGCCGGTCCCCGCTCGTCACCGGGGCCGTTCAGGCCGGGCAACGGCTCCGGCGGCAGCCAGGCGCCCCGGTCGGCGACGCTGCGCCAGAGGTCGAAGCCGCCGGCGCCGCCGCTCCGGTCGGAGGCGAAGAACAGGGTGCCGCCGTCGGCGGCGAAGGCCGGTTCGCGTTCGTCGAAGGGGGAGTTGACCGCAGAGAGGGGGGTCACGTCGGCTGGGGTGGCCAGCCAGAGGTCGAAGTCGCGCCGGGCGCCACGGGGCCGGTCGGAGGCGAAGGCGAAGACGGCGCCGCCGGAGCCCGGCAACGGCGCCGGGTCGGTCTCGTCGTAGGGGCCGTTGACGCCCGCCCCGGCCGGCTCGGCCGGGCCGAAGAAGCCGTCCCGGTACGGCGCCCGGAACAGGTCGAGGCCGCCCAGCGTCCCGGGCCGGTCGCTGGCGAACCACAGCGCCTCCTCGCCGAACACGGGGGCCAGCTCGTCGGCGGCGGTGTTCAACGCCGCCAGCGGCCGCGCCGGCCCCGGTTCGCCGTCGATCAGCTCGGCGATCCAGAGGTCGGCGTTCAGTCCCCGCTCGCCGACCGCGAAGACGAGGAACCGGCCGTCCGGGGACAGGGCCGGACGCCCCTCGGCCTCGGCCGAGTTCACGGTCGCCGGCAGGACCTCGGGCTCGTCCCAGACCGCGTAGCGCAGCTCTTGGAGCGAGGCGCCGGTGTAGCGGCGCTCGCCGTCGGTGAAACCGCCCTCGCGGCCGAGCCAGGGGCGGAAGCGGAGCCAGGCCAGGAAGAACCCCGCGCCGATCAACGCCAGCACGATGACCAGGTTCTTCCCGAGGTTCCTCATGGGCCGCGCCCTCCCCACCGCCGCGGCTTCACTGCTCCTCCAGCACGCTGACCGCCAGGTTGGCCAGGCCGGCGGCGCCGCAGGCGTTCATCACCCGCACGATGTGCTCGTGGTGGGTCTTGCGGTCGCCGCGGATGGTCACCTGGATCTCGGGGTCGGCGGCGGCGGCCTGGCGCAGGGCGGTGCGCAAGCCCTCGTCGTCCACCATCGCGCCGCCGATCGAGACCCGGCCGTCGGCCAGCACGTTGACCACGATCTCCGCCTGCCGTTCGGCCTCGGCCCCGGCCTCGGGTGCGCGCGGCAGCTCGAGGTCCACCTGCCGTTCGGGGTCCAGAAAGGTGGTCGAGACCATGAAGAAGATCAGCAGCAGGAAGACGACGTCGATCATCGACGTCAAGTTCAGGGCCGGCTCCTCGTCCGGGGCGATCTCCGGAATCCTCATCCCTTGCGCTCGAGGAGCCGGTCGGTGAGGGCGCCGTAGACCTGTTCGACCGCGGTGGTGAAGCGGTCGAGACGGCTGCGGAAGAAGTAGTAGGCGGCTTGGGCGGGAATGGCGATGCTCAGGCCGACAGCGGTGGTGATCAGGGCCGAGGTGATGCCGTCGGCCAGCCGCTCCGGTCGGCCCAGGGCGTCGGAGGTGGCGATCTCGGTGAAGGCCTGGATCATGCCCCAGACGGTGCCGAGCAGACCGAGCAACGGCGCGATGGCGGCGATCACGACCAGGGGCCGGAGCTTGGCCGAGAGCACCCGCAGCTCGCGGGCGCCGGCGTCCTCGACTGCCTTCTCCATTTCCAGCAGCGGCGCTCCGGTCCGTTTCATCGCCGCGGCCAGGATCCGGGCCATCGGCGTCGCCTGCTCGGCGCAACGGGCCAGCGCCGCCTCCGGGCCGCCGCTCTCCCAGGCCGCGAGCACTTCCTCTCCGGCGGCGACGGTGCCGAGCGCGCCGCGGCGGAGGCGCAGCGCCCGCTCGACGATGAACGCGACCGCCAGCACCGAGCACAGGCCGAGCGGCCACATCACCGGACCGCCGTTGGCGATCAGGTCGAACAGGGAGCGCAGGCCGGGGCCGCCGGCGGCGGCCCCCTGAAGCGGGATGGCGGGGTGCGGGCTCATCGCGGCGAGGACTCCAGCTCGCGCAGGCGGTCGCCGGCGCGGGCGGCGAAGGGGGTGTCGGAATGGTTGCGGAGGATCTCGCGGTATTGCTCCGCGGCGCGGTCGGCGTCGCCCAGTCGCTCCAGGCAGAGGCCGGCGTACCAGAGGCCCTCGGCGACCTCGTCGTCGTGGGCATAGAGGACGGCCACCTTCAGAAACTCGCTCAACGCCCCTTCGAGATCCTCGGAGGCCAGAGCCAGCTTGCCGAGGCCGAGGCGGGCGCGGGCGGCCAGGACGCCGCGGTCGCGGGCCAACACCCGCTCGAAGGCCTGGCGGGCGGCGCGGTCTTGGTCCAGCGCAGCCAGCGCCCGGCCCCGCCAGAGTTCGCCTTCGACCCCGTTGGCGAAATCGGGGTATCGGCGGGCGAGTTCGGCCAGGACATCGGCCGCTTCCTGCCAGGACTCCACCTGACAGAGGGCGAGCCCGAGGCGGAACAGGCAACGATCCATGGCCTCGTGCTGGGGCAGCTCGGCGCGCAACCGACGGAGCGGCTCGATCGCCTCCGGATAGCGACCGAGCCGGAACAACGCCTCGCCCTGCAGGAACAGGGACTCGCCGACCAGTTCGCTGGTCGGGTGCTCCGAAATCAGTCGGGCGAAGGCGGCGGCGGCTGGTTCGGGCCGGTCGGATCGGAGTTCGGCGTAGCCGAGCTTGTAGAGGGCGCGGTCGGCCACCGGGCAGTCGGGCACGGCCGCGGCGGCGGTATAGAGTCGAGCGGCGCGGACGTCCTCCCCCGCCTCGAACCAGGCCTCGCCGACGAAGAAGGCCGCCTCGGCGGCGGTCGGATCCTCCGACGTCAGGTCGAGAGCCGCCCGAACGGCGGCCTCGGCCGCCTCCGGGTCGCCGGCATCGAGGAGCAGGTAGCAACGCTCGACCTCGAGGCCGGCGCGCAGGGCGGGATCCTCGAGCCGGTCCCGGGTGGCGGCCAGCAGGTCGGCGGCGGCTCGGGGATCGCCGGCGTCCCGCCGGGCGGCGGCTGCGGTCCTCGAGGCGGCTGCCAACCCGGCTTCGTCGGCGCCGGCGCGGGCGTAGTCCGTCAGGGCGGCGAAGGCGGCGTCGGCGTCGCCGGCGGCTTGGGCCGCCCAAACCAGCAGTTCCAGAGCGGAGCGCTGCAGGTCGGCGTCGCCGGCCGCGGCCGCGGCGGCGGCCACCTCCGGCAGCAGCGCCTGCGCCTCCTCCGGCCGGTCTTGGTCGTAGCGGCACCAGGCGAGCGCGTAGCCGGCGGCGGGAGCGAGCGCGTGGCGCGGCCAGGAGTTCAGGAGTTCGGTGAACTTGGCCGCCGCTTCGTCCACTCGGCCCTCGTCGTAGAGCCGCTGGCCGAGTTCGTAGAGAGCCTTGGGCGCCTCGGCCGAGCCGCCGTGGCGGGCGACCAGTTCCTCCAGTCGGGCCAGGCCCTCCGAACCGGTGGCCATCCGGCCGAGCCGGAACATCACCTCCGAGACCCGAGCCCCCTCCGGGAAGCGGTCGAGGTAGCGGCTCCAAGCGCTCCGAGCGCCGGCTTCGTCGCCGGCCTCGGAGCGGGAGCGACCTTCCATGTAGGCGGCTTCCTCGACCTCCACGCTGTCGGGATATTCCTCGACCACCCGGGCGAAGAAGGCGGCGGCGCCGGCCGGATCGCCCTGGAGGTAGCGACACCAACCGAGCCGGGACAGCGCGCGGGCGCGATCGGCTGGTCGCTCGAGGGCCTCGAGGGCGGCCGCGAACGCCGGCTCGGCCTCGGCCGGCCGGTCGAGTCTCAGTAGGGCCTCGCCCAGGACCAGCCTCACCGCCGGCAGGTAGCGGCTGTCCGGGTACTCCTCGAGAAGCCGTCCGGCGATGGCGGCCGCCTCCTCGGCGCGGCCGTCGTTCAGGCTGGCCACAGCCGCCGCCTGGAGGGCGTAATCCGACTCGGCCATCCGATAGGCCTCCGCGGCCTGGTCGAGCCGGCCGAGTTCGTAGAGGGAATCCCCTCGGGCGGTTTGGATCCGACCGGCCAGTTCCCGCCCCGGTTCGGCGCGCAGAGCGCGGTCGAAGCTGACGAGGGCGTCCTCGTGCCGACCGTTGGCGGCCTCGGCCATGCCGAGCCAGTAAAGAGCCTCGGCGCCGTCGCCCGCCTGGCCGGAAGCGAGCACCGCCAATGCTCCCGGCGCGTCCCCGGCCCGGAGCAGATGGATGCCCTGTTGCAGCGCGGCCTCGGCCCGGAAGGAGCTGTCCGGGAATTCCTCGACCAAGCGGCCGAACCAGGCGGCCGCCTGGGCGGGATCGTCGAGCCGCGAGGCGGCGAAGCCGGCGCCCCGCAGGGCGGCGTCGGCGAAGGGGCCGCCCTCGACCGAGCGGTAGGCATCGAGGGCCGCCGCGGCGTCGCCGGCCGCGAGCAGCGCCTCGCCGCGCAGGAAGCGCAGCTCGGGCAGGAGTTCGTCGTCGGGGTGGAGCCTTTCGAACTCAAGCGTCCGTTCGACGGTGGCGGCGAAGTCCTCCTGCCGGAACGCGCACCAGGCGGCGCCGTAGCGGGCTTCGCGGTCGTAGGCCTCGTGGTCGGGTGCGGCCAGGACCTGGAGGTAGCCCTCTTGGGCGGACGACCAGTCGCCGGCTCGGAAGCGGGATTCGGCCAGCAGGAATCGGGCCGGGAGATGGAGGTACTCGGCCTCGGACTCGAGGACGGCGGTGAAGGCCGCGGCGGCGCCGCCGAGGTCGCCGGCCGCGAGCCGGCACTGGCCCAATCGGATGGAGCACTCGGGAGCGAACTCGAAACCGGCCGAGCCGGCCAGACGCTCGAAGTGCGGCGCCGCCCCCTCCAGGTCTCCAAGGTCGAACAGCGCCAAGGCCAACCGGTAGCGGGCCAGTGGGGCCTTTGCGTGCCGGGGATAGGAGGCCAGGAACCGGGTGGCCTCCTTGACCACGAGTTCGTTCATTCCCTTCTCGGCCAGACCGACCAGGAACTGGTACTCCTCGTCGGGACCGCTCTGGGTGGGGAGGAGCGGCGGCGCCGCGGCGGGGCGGGCCGCGGGGACCGGAAGGGGCGAGCCGAGCAGGAGGAGGCAGAGCAGCATCTCGGGCGGAGCAGGCGGGCGGGCCGCCCCGGCCTACGGAGCAGGGTCCCGGAACGTTATGCCTCGCCGGCCGGACCGGGGGGGCCGGCCGGTCCGCCCACCCATCTTGTGCTGTATCGGCCGGAGAAACCCCGGATCTTTGGGCTCGCTACACTGAGACCATGCGAGGTGGCTTGATCCGGATTCTGGCGCTGGCCCTGGGTTCGGCCGTCCTTCCCGGCTGCGCCCTCCTGGTCGGGGCCGCGATCGGCGCCGGAGTCGTGTATGCGGTTTCCGAGGACAGTGTCGAGGTGCTCTTCGACGCTCCGTTCGACGAGGTCTTCGACGTCTGCGAAGCCCAGCTCGAGCGGTCCGGCCGGGTCGAGCTTTCGGACGACGCCCGCGGGGCGGTCGAGGGCTCGGTTCGAGACTCGGAGGTCTCGATCCGGATCGAGACCACCCGCCAGGGGCTCCAGCGGGTCACGGTCACGGCTCGAAAGTACGAGGGGTTGGGGCCGGACCTAGAGACAGCACAATGGCTTGCGGACGCGATCTCGCGCCGGCTCTCCGGCCGTTGACTCCGGTCCCTTTCCCTGGACCCTTTTTTCAGGCTGTTTCCTGAAGGAATCTCGCGGCTCTGCGTCCCACGGCCCCGGCGGCCGCCGTCCCGGCTTCTCGACCCCGCCATTGCCCCCCACACTCCTGGGAGGAAGGCGTAGGCAGGACGCGTCCTTTCCATAGGCAGCTACCTCCCCCCTTCCGCCATGAACCGCTCCGCCTGGATCCTGCTTCTCCTCCTGGTCCTGGCCGGCCTCGGCTGGCTCCTGCTGGGCCTCGGCCCGGCCCCGGCCGACCGCGGCGGCGAGCCATCGGCGGCCTCCGGTGCGGGCGGCCCGGAGACGGCCGGCGGGGTCGGCGCCCTCCGCCCCCGGCAGGCCGCCGAGGCGGCCACGGTCCCGGACGGGGCCGAACGAACAAATCTGGCCGACGGTTCCACCGCCGGCACGGCCCTCCCGCCGGAGTCCGAGCGGTCCGGTTCGGTGGAGTTCCGTGTGGTCGACGCCCGCCGGAACCCGGTGCGGGACGTGTCGGTCACCCTCCGCACCGGCTCCGGCCCGTGGCCCGGCCTGCCCGGCCTCGGCGATCTCGGCCTGCCGGACCTCGAAGACGAGCCGGAGGAGCCGCCGCCAACGGCCAGCCCCGACCGCGATGGGCGAGTCCGCTTGTCCCGCCTCCCGGCCGGCGAGGATCTCGTGCTCGAGGTCCGCGGCGATTCCTGGGTCCGGCGCGACCTCCGGGTCGCTCCGCTCCGCCCCGGAGAGGACCGTCGACTCGGTGAGATCGTCCTCAGCCCGGGGGTGGTCCTGGCCGGCCTGGTCCGAGATCCCGCCGGAGCGCCCTTCGCCGGGGCCGAGGTCTCCCTCCGCCCGGACGGCGACCGTTTCGGCTTCGCCGCCGGTGGAGGCGGCCTGCGGGCCGAGGCCGAGAGCGGGTCGGACGGGCGCTTCCGGCTGACCGGCCTCGCCCCCGGACGCTACCGCCTCGGCGCCGCCGCGCCCGGCTTGGTGGCCGCGGAACGGGTGGTCGAGGTCGCCGCCGAACCGCGGGAACAGACGGTCGACCTGCGGCTCGGCCGGGGCGGCACCGTCACCGGGCGCGTCCTCGACCCGCAGGCCCAGCCGCTGGCCGGAGCGCGGGTGCTCCTGGCGCCGATGGACGGCTTCGCGGCCCTGCGCTGGCAGCGCCGGCAGGTCGAGCAGGAAGGGCTCGAGGTCGGTCCGGACGGCCGCTTCCGCCTCGAGGGCCTGCCTCCTTCCGGCCGCTGGCGGGTCCTGGCGGCGGCCGACGGTTTCGACCTCGGCCGTTCCGGCGCCGTGGCCGACGGAACCGACCTCGAACTCGTCCTGCGCCCGCTCCGGACGCTCTCCGGCCGGGTCCTGGACGCCGAAGGTCGGCCGGTCGCCCGGGCCTCGCTCCGGCTCGAACCCCTCGCGACCGGGCCGGGGCCGATGCGCTTCCTCGGGGGCGCCCGCACCGTCGCCGACGAGGACGGCGGCTTCGAGTTCCGCCGAGTGGCGGCCGGGGACTACGCCCTGGTGGCCGAGGCGCCGGCCGGGTCGGCTCGGATCGAGCCGCTCACCCTCGGAGACCGGAACGAGCCGGTCGAGGTCCGCCTGAGCGGAGGCGACGCGCTGGTCGTCGCGGTCCGGGACGCCGCCGGCCGACCAGTCGTCGGCGCCAAGGTCCGAGCCCGCTCGGCGGCTGCCGCCGACGCCTTCCCGGCGCCGGCCGGGGCCGGCCGAATCCGCTTCCGTCGCGGCCCGGGAAGCGGCCGGACCGGGAACACCGACCCGGCGGGCGAGATCCGCTTCCTCGGCCTGGAGCCGGGTCCCTGGTCGCTGCGGGTCTCAGCCGACGGCTTCGCCGACCGCGATCTGGAGGTCCAGGTCCGCGGTGAGGGCGAGCAGCGGGAGGAGGTCGTTCTCCTTCCGGCCTCCAGCCTGGTGGTCCGGGTCGTGGACACGACCGGCGCCCCGGTGGCCGGGGCCGGTCTGGAACTGCGCGCCACCGAACCGGACCGGTCTCTGCGCAGCTCGGTCCGCGCCGACGACTGGGGGGTGGCGGTCTGGCGGGGACTCGAACCCGGTTCCTACGCCCTCTTCCCGAACAGCGGCCCGCAGGTCTTCCAGTTCGAGGAAGGCGGGAACTCGATCGGCATCTCCTGGAGCGGCGACGAACCCGCCGCCGCCGAGGCTCCGGCGCTGACCCTCGAGATCGAGCCCGGCGAGGCGGCCGAGGAGGAACTCGTCCTGGCCTCGAAGGCGGTCCTGCGGGTCCGGGTCACGCGGTTCGGCGAGCCGGTGGCCGGCGCCACCGTCGCCCTGGCGCCGGATCAGGGCGACGCGGGCTTGTTCGCGCTCGACTCGATCGGCGGTTCCCGCGCCACCACCGACGGCGACGGCTGGGCCTCGCTGCCGCCGGTCGAGGCCGGACGTTACCAGCTCAGCGCCCGGGCCGCGCCGCAGAGTCCGCCGACCCGCGAGGAGGTCCAGCTCGTGCCCGGCCCGCAGGAACGCCGGCTCGCGCTCGCCACCGGCGAAGTCAGCGGTCGGGTGGTCGCTCCGGATGGACCGCTCGCCGGGGCGGTCGTCCACCTCGTCCCCGGCTCCCCGCAGGGCGAACACCGGGGAACGGTGATGATGAGCGTCGCGGTCGGCGACGACGGCGGCGCCGAGCCAGCGGTCGAGACCATCAGCTTCGCTCCCGGCCAGTCCACTGTGAACACGGACGCCGACGGCGCCTTCCGTTTCCGCGACGTGCCAGCCGGGGAATGGCATGTGGTCGCCAAGGCCGACGGCTTCGGCAAGACCGAGGGAGAGCCCTTCACCTTGGCCGAAGGCGCCCGGATCGACCTCGGGCTGATCGAGGTCGAGGCCGCCGGCTCCCTGCGCGGCAAGGTCCTCGGCCTGCCCGAGCCGGACCCGGACTCCCCGTTCGCACTACACCTGCTCCAGCTCCAGACCGAGAACGGCGAGATGGTCCAGATGACCGTCGTGCGCTCCGACGGTTCCTACGCCTTCGGCGACGTCCGCCCCGGCACCTATCGCCTGTCCCTGGAGCGGCCCGGGCGCGGCGGCGACGAACCGAGGGTGTCGAAGCCGATCGAGGTCCGGGCCGGGCCGGCGACCGTGTTCGACTTCCGACTCTGACCGACCGTCGGATCAGTCGAACCAGAAGTAGAGGTCGCCGAACGAATCCACCGCCACGTTCAGCCAGCCGGGGGCTCCGGAAGGTCCGTCGTCCAGGTTGCCGGAGGCGGCGAAGATCAGGCCACCGTTGCCGTGGATCTCGACCAGGCCGGGTCCGTCGATGACTGCAGTGCCGCTGGCGTGGCCGTGCGGATCGATCCGTTCGCGGCCGGCCATCCAGCGCTTCACGGCCGGCGGTTGTTCGGAGCGGGCCGGTCGGCGGCCGGTGACCGGGTCGACGTCGGGCACGGTCTCCTTCCCGACCAGGCAGGCGCCGGTGGCGGCCGCGCCGCCGCGGAGCCACTCGGCGTTCTGGATCTCCCAGACTCCGGAGTCGCGCTGCCAGTGCAGAACCAAGGCGCTCCCCTGCGGCGGCCGCAGCGGCTCGCCGGGCGCCGCCGGCTCGAGCTGGAGCAGGGCCTGGACCAGCTCGGCCTGGGAGGCGACGAGGATGTCCTCGCCGACCTTCTCGGTCGGAATCACGTAGCTGCCGTCCGGGTCCCAATAAGGTTGGGCGCGCAGTTCCAGCTCCCGGAGTCCGAACCACTCGGCCGGCAGCGCCAGGTCGGCCACCCGGGCGCGGTGGAGCAGCCGAAAGGCCGGAGTCTCGCTCTCGATCGACTGGAGCCGCGGCAGCGCGAGCAGGGCCAAGGCCACCACGCCGGCGGCCCGGAGAAACCAAGAGAAGCCAGATCTCATCTCAACCCTCGCAGAGACAGCGCCGTTCGTTGGAATCGACCGAGCAGTAGGAGCAATTCAGGACCTCACAGGCCATCAACAGCAGGCCGTCGGGCCGGACGATGTAGTGAAGCCGGCAGTCGCCGCCCAGGCAGTTGTTGCCGCAGCTCAGGATCTGGGTGCCGTCGATCCGCTCGATGATCAGGGCCTGCCTCGAGCAGACCCCACCCTGCAAGCAATCACCAATGCAAGTGAAGGTGTTCGGGTCCTCAAAAACAAGCAAGCAACCTTGTCCAGGAAGCGCCGGAGCCGGAGCCGAGAGCGGCACTCCCTTCGGGGACGGCCCCGCGGGCCGGGTCCCGCCCGGGGCCGGCAGCGCCGCCAGCAGGAAGCAGACCGCGACCAGGGCCGGAAGGAGGAGGGGATGAAGCAGGCGGTTCAGCATGGGCGTCAGGCCGGGTCGGTGGCGAGCCGACCGCCCTGGATGGACGGTTTTTTCGCCATCGCCCCCTCATCGGCCGAAATGAGCGGGGCCTGAAGGAATTTGCGAAAGACGGATTTCCTGAGAGCCGGAGGGGTCGGCCGGGATCAATTCATTGACCCTCGCTAACCTGGGAGAAGGAACCGAGATGTCCACCGCCACAGCCTCCGTCTCGATCGACCCCGATGAGCTCCTCCGGCACATCGGCTGGATGAGGCGCCTCGCCCTGAACCTCCTCGGCGACGAGAGCCTGGCCGAGGACGCTGTCAGCGAGACCTACCTGAAGGCCCTCCGCCGGCCGCCGGGCTCGGTGGACCACCTCGGCGGCTGGCTCCGCGCCACCCTGAAGACGACCTCGCTCAAGATCCTCCGGTCCCGGCGCCGCCGCGAGGCCTACGAGGAGAACGCGGGCCTTCGCACGCCCTCGCTCGAGGCGGCCGACCCGCTCGAACAGGCGGAGGCCACCGAACAGGTGGTGAGCGCTCTGCGCCGCGTGCGCGAGGAGTACCGGACCCCGCTCCTGCTCTACTACCTCCGCGAGCGCTCGGTGAAGGAGATCGCCGCCCTGCTCCAACTGACCCCGTCCGCGGTCCACACCCGTCTCGACCGCGGCCGGCGGGAGCTGCGCCAGATCCTGGCCAAGGACCACCGCGGCAACTGGGCCGCACCGCTGATGATGGCCCTCGGCTGGCGGCCGCTGCCGCTCCCGATCCTGACCGCGCCGGCGGCCTCGACCGTCGGCCTCGGCCTGCCGGTCGCCCTGACCCTCGCGGCGGCGACCGCGGCCGTCCTCCTGGTCTGGAAGGGCTACGAGGTCCCGACCGAGCCCGCAGTGGAGGCGGCGGAAGCCGCCTCGGCGGCGCCGGCCGCCGCCGGGCTCCAGCCGGCCGCCCCCTCCCCGGCCGGAGGCGATCAGCGGATCGGGGCCGCCCCGCCGCCGCCCCCGCCGGCCGCCGGCGACCCGCC
>RFGR01000146.1 GCA_003696625.1 Planctomycetota bacterium | reverse complement strand
GCGGCTGCAGCCGCGCGAGCTGGAGAGCTACACCCGGATCGGCTTCGGACCGGCCGCCGGTGAAGCCGCCGGCAGCCGCGGCCCGGCCGTGACCCTGGCCGTGGCCAAGCAGAAGGGCAGCGACGCCACCCGGGTCGCCCGGGAGGTCATCGCCGAGGCCGAGCGGCTGCGACGCGAGGTCCTGCCGGACGGCGTCGAACTGGTCGTCACCCGCAACTACGGCGAGACCGCCGACCGCAAGGTCAACGACCTGCTCGGCTCGATCGGCTTCGCCTTGGCCAGCGTCGTTGGCCTGCTGCTGGTGTTTCTCGGCTGGCGCGAGGCCCTGGTCGTGGCCCTGGCGGTGCCGATGTCGTTCTCGCTGGCGCTGCTGGTCAACGAGCTGCTGGGCTACACGATCAACCGCGTCACCCTGTTCGCGCTGATCCTGTCCCTCGGCCTGGTGGTGGACGACCCGATCACCAACGTCGACAACATCCAGCGCCACATCAGCCGCCGGGATCGGAAGCCGTTCGAAGCGGTCCTGCGGGCGGTGTCGGAGGTGCTGCCGCCGGTGATCATGAGCACCCTGACGATCATCGTCAGCTTCCTGCCGATGAACTTCATCACCGGCATGATGGGGCCCTACATGGCGCCGATGGCGGCCAATGTGCCGCTGGCGGTGAGCTTCTCCACCCTGGCCGCGCTGACTGTGGTCCCCTGGCTGGCCTACGTCCTCCTGCGCCATCTCGGCTGCGGCGACGACGGCCCGGTCGAGGCCTGCGATCCGACTGCCCCTTTCCTGCGCCGCTTCTACCGCGCTCTGGTCACGCCCTGGATCAAGAGCCGCTTCCGGGCCTGGCTGCTGCTGGCAATGGTCGGGGTGCTCTTCGTCGGCTCGCTCTCGCTGGCCGCGCTCGGCAAGGTGCCGCTGAAGATGCTGCCCTACGACAACAAGGACGAGCTGCAGGTCATGATCGACCTGCCGGAGGGAAGCACCCTCGAGCGCACCGACGCCGCCGCCCGGGCCTTCGAGGACTTCCTCCTCGCCCAACCCGAGGTTGTGGACATCGAAACCTTCGTCGGCGTGCCGTCGCCGATGGACTTCAACGGGCTCGTCCGCCATACCTACCTGCGGCGGTCGCCGGAGCTGGCCGACATCCGCGTCAACCTGCTGCCGAAGGACCGGCGCCACGAGCAGAGTCACGCCATCGCCCTGCGCCTGCGCAGCGGCCTCGAGCGGCTCGCCGCCGAGCAGGGCGTGGTCATGCGCCTGGTCGAGGTGCCGCCGGGGCCGCCGGTCCTGGCCACCGTGGTGGCCGAGGTCTACGGTCCCGAGGAAGCCGCGCCCGAGGAACTGATCGCGGTCGGCCGGCGGCTCCGGGAACTGATGGCGGAGGAACAGGGGCTGCGCGATCTCGACGTCCTGGCCGCCGACCCGCACGACCGCCTCCACTACTCCCTCGATCGCCTGCAGGCCGGCCAACACGGCATCGACGACGCCGCGGTCGGCCGGCTGCTGGCCACGGCCGTCGCCGGCGCCGAGGTCGCCAGCCTGCGCGCCCCGGCCGAGCGGCAGCCGCTGCCGGTGCGGGTGCGGCTGCCTCGGGTGCAGCGGACCGGGGCGGCTGAACTCGGCGCGCTGGCGGTCCGCAGCCGCGACGGCGCTCTGATCGACCTGGATGAGATCGGTTCCTTCGCCCGGGTCCCGGCCGATCCGGTCATCTACCACAAGAACCTGAAGCGGGTCGTCTACGTCACCGGCGAGATGGCCGGGCGGCCGCCGGCCGAGGCCATCCTCTCGCTCCAGTCCCGCCTCGCCGCCGACCCGTTGCCGGCCGGCTACCGGGTCGAGTGGGCGGGCGAGGGCGAGTGGGAGATCACCGTCCGCGTCTTCCGTGACCTCGGCCTGGCCTTCGGGGCGGCGATGGTCTTCATCTACCTCCTGTTGGTGGTGGAGACGGTGTCCCTGGTCCTGCCGCTGTTGGTGATGATGGCGATTCCGCTGACTGCGATCGGCATCATGCCCGGCTTCTGGCTGCTCAACCGTCTCTTCGCCGGCGAGGTCGGCGGCTACCAAGACTCGGTCTTCTTCACCGCCACGGCGATGATCGGCATGATCGCCCTCGGCGGCATCGTCGTCCGCAACTCGCTGGTCCTGATCGAGTTCATCCGCGACGCCCGGGCCGAGGGGATGGGCTTGCGCGAGGCGATCTTCGAGAGCGGCGCCGTCCGGATCCGCCCGATCCTGCTCACCGCCGGGACCACGGCGCTGGGCGCCTGGCCGATCACCCTCGACCCGATCTTTAGCGGCCTGGCCTGGGCCCTGATCTTCGGGCTGGTCGCCTCCACCCTCTTCACCCTGGTCGTCGTGCCGGCGACCTGGTACCTGCTCGAAACCCGCAAGAACGGAGCCTGACATGGCCAAAATGACCGTCGACCGTTGGATCCGCGCCATCGCCGGCGCCTTCGTCCTTCTCTCGCTGCTGCTGGCCTGGCAGGTCGATCCCCGTTGGGCCTGGTTCACGGCCTTCGTCGGCCTGAACCTGCTGCAGAGCGCCTTCACCGGCTGGTGCCCGATGATGAGCATCCTGCGCCGGGCCGGGATCCCGGGCTAAGAGCCGACCTCGCCCGATCGATCGGCGGCCGTCCTCCGGCCCGGAATGGCGCAGGAGGGCGGCCCGACCCCCGGGACGGGCCGAGCCGCTCAGGCCCAGCGGGCCAAGCGCAGGGCGTCGAGGTCGAACTCGTCGCGCGGTCGCAGGCGGACGCGCAGGCCGTAGCCCCAGCGCCCGGAGCGCTCGAGTTCGTGGCTGCCGGCGAAGAGCAGGCGGCCGTCGGCGCCGTCGGCCGGCGCCAGCGGCACCGTCTCCATCAGCTCCAGCCGGCGCGGACCGTTCTCGTGGCCGAGGACCAGCTCGACCAAAAGGTCGTCGGCGGTGAGGCCGGCCGGATCGATCTCGACCCGCACCGCCAGGCGGTCGCCGGTGCGGAGCTGCTCGGTGTCGCTGATCTCGGCGGCGACGATCCGCAGCTCGGCGAAGCGGCGCCGCTGATCGGCCCGGGCCGCCGCTCGGGCGCGGGCCGCGTCGCCGCCGTCGGCGGCCAGGGCGGCGCCCCGTTCGGCCAGAGGCAGGTAGGCGCGGTCGCGGTATTCCATCACCATCCGGTCGGTGCAGAACACCGGCGGCAGGGTGAGAAGGGAGTGGCGGACCCGTTCCAACCAAGCCGTGGGCAGGCCGCGCTCGTCGCGCCGGTGGAACAGGGGCAGGATCTCCTCCTCGAGCAGGGTCAGCAGGCTGGCGTTGTCGTGCTGATCCTGAAGCTCTTGGTCGGGATAGGAGCGTTCCTGCTGCAGGCTCCAGCCGTTGCGGCCGTCGGCGCCCTCCAGCCACCAGCCGTCGAGCACGGACAGATTGAGGCCGCCGTTGGCGGCCACCTTCATGCCGGAGGTGCCGCTGGCCTCGAGCGGCCGGGTCGGGTTGTTGAGCCAGACGTCGACCCCGCGCACGAGCAGCCGGGCGAGTTCCAGGTCGTAGTCCTCGAGGAAGACCAGACGGCCGGCGAACTCCGGCGAGCGGCTGAGCTGAACGACTTCACGCAACAGGGCCTTGCCGGCGTCGTCGGCCGGATGGGCCTTGCCGGCGAACAACAGCAACAGCGGCCGCTCGCGGTCGGCGAGCAGGCGCAGCAGCCGCTCCCGGTCCTGGAACAGGAGCAGGGCCCGCTTGTAGGGGGCGAAGCGGCGGGCGAAGCCGAGGATCATCGCCTCCGGATCGAGGCCGTCAAGGATCCGACCCATCAGCCGCGGACTGTCCTGGCGGGCGAGGAAGTTTTTCCGCACCCGGCGCCGGATCTCGTCCAGCAGCCGGCGCCGGGCCCGCTCCCGGAAGGCCCACAATTCCTCGTCGGACAGGCTCTCGGCGGCGGCGAAGGCGTCCGCTCCCGGCCGCGGTCCGGCCCCGAGCAGCCGGGCGAGTTCGGGGTCAGTCCAGGTGGCGAGGTGGACGCCGTTGGTTACGTGCCGAACGGGAACCTCGTCCTCGGTCATCCCCGGCCACTCCTCGTGCAGCAGCGCCCGCGAGACCTCACCGTGCAGGCGGCTGACGCCGTTGACGAAACCGGCCAGGCGACAGGCCAGATGGGTCATGTTGAAGGAGCCGCGGCGATGGGGGTCGCCGAGGGCGAGGAAGGTCTCCCACGAGGCCCCGAGCCAGGTCTCGACGTTCGAGAAGTGGCGGCGGATGAGGTCCTCGCCGAACACGTCGTGGCCGGCCGGAACCGGCGTATGGGTGGTGAAGGCGGTGCAGGCCCGGACCCGTTCGAGCGCCTCGGCGAAGGTGTGCCCCTGTTCGTGGACCAGGTGCGAGGCCAGCTCGAGCGGCGCGAAGGCGGCGTGCCCCTCGTTCAGGTGCAGGACCGAAGGCTCGAGCCCCAGGGCGGCGAGTAGGCGGACGCCGCCCTTGCCGAGCAGGATCTCCTGGATCAGGCGGGTCTCCTGGCCGCCGCCGTAGAGCCGGTGGGTGAGGGCTCGGTCCTCGGCTCGGTTCTCCTCGAGGTCGGCGTCGAGCAGGAACAGCGGCACCCGGCCGACGTCCGCCCGCCAGGCTCGGAGCAGAACCTCGCGGCCCGGCAGATGGACGGGGATCCGCAGCGGCTCGCCGTCGGCGGCGAAGACCGGCGCGAGCGGCAGATCGCGGGGGTCGTTGTCTTCTTCGATCGAGACCTGGTTGCCGTCCTGGTCCAGGCCTTGGCGCAGGTAGCCGCGCCGGTAGTAGAGGCCGACTCCGACCAGCGGCAGGTTGAGGTCGCTGGCGGATTTGAGGTGGTCGCCGGCCAGGACGCCGAGGCCGCCGCTGTAGATCCGCAGCGACTCGTGGACGCCGAACTCAAAGCAGAAGTAGGCGACCGGCCGCCGTCGATCGATCGCCGCGCCGAGATCCGGCGGCGGCTCGGCCAGGTACCGACGTTGGCGCTCGACCGCCGCCTGCAGGCGGGCGACGTAGTCGGCGTCGGCCGCCTTGGCCGCCAGGTCGCGGGCGAAGACCTCGCGGAGGAAACGGGTCGGGTTGTGGCCGCAGCGCTCCCAGCGCTGCGGCGACAGCTCCGCGAACAGCGCCGGCGCCTCGGCGTCCCAGCTCCAGCAGAAGTTGCCGGCCAGCTCCTCGAGCGAGGCTAGGGGCTCCGGCAGGGTCGCGGCGACGTCGAACCGGATCAGCCGCGGGGTCTCCTCCTCGGCCGGCGGCCGCACCGGCACCGGTCGCGCCGGCCTGGGCGCGGCCGCCTCGGCCCGCGGCGCCGCCGCCGCCGCCGCCCGTTCCCAGGCATCCTCGTAGGCGCCGAGCAGACGCGGCCAGGCCAGGCTGGCGGCTGCCTCGCGGCAGGCGCGGACGATCCGCTCCGGCTCCTCCGCGCGGGCCAGAGCGGACTCGAGCAGCTCGGCGAGGTCGGCTTCGGCCTCTTCGTCCGCCCGGCCGGCGCGGGCCAGGATGTGGACGCCGCCGCCGGCGTCGAGGCCGTTCGCCCGGGCCCAGCGCCCGAAGCCGGCCAGGTCGCTGGTCACGGTCGGCACGCCCACGGCCAGGCTCTCGACCGGGGTGTAGCCCCAGGGTTCGTAGAAGCTGGGGAAGCAGCTCAGGTCCATCGCCTGCAGCGCCGCCTCGTAGCGCAGACCGAGGACTCCGTCGTCGCCGTGCAGGTAGACCGGAACCTGGACCACCGCCACCCGGCCGCCGCCGAGGTCGAGTTCGGTCAGGGCGCGCTGGATGGGGTCGGCAGCCGGGT
>RFGR01000145.1 GCA_003696625.1 Planctomycetota bacterium | reverse complement strand
GACCGCCCCGGCCCGCCGCCTGGCCAGCCTGCTGGCGCCCTTCATCGGCCTGGCCGTGGTCGTCGGCTTCTTCGCCCTGGTCGGCCCGGCCAGCTTCCTCGGCTTCTACAACCTCAAGAACGTCGCCACCCAGACAGTGATCGTCGGCCTCGGCGCGGTCGGCATGACCTTCGTCATCGTCAGCGGCGGCATCGACCTGTCGATCGGCTCGGTCATCGCCCTCAGCTCGGTGGTCAGCGCCTGGAGCATGCAGCACGGCCTTGGCGCGGCGGCGGCGGTGCTGGCCGGGGTGGCCTGCGGCGCTCTCTGCGGCGGCGTGAACGGCCTGCTCATCACCCGCCTGCGGGTGGTGCCGTTCATCGTCACCCTGGGCATGCTCGGCATCGCCCGCGGCGCCGCCAAGGCGCTGGCGCACGAGCAGAAGATCGACGCCGATGCCTCCTGGCTGGCCTCGCTGATGGCCAAGCCGGCCGGCTGGGAGCTGCCGGTGCTGCCGCCCGGGGTGTGGCTGATGTTTGTCTTGGCGGCGGCGATGGCCTTCGTCCTGCGCCGCACGGTGTTCGGCGTCCGCACCTTCGCCATCGGCAGCAGCGAGCCGACCGCGCGCCTCTGCGGCGTGCCGGTCGATGCCACCAAGCTGGCGATCTACGCCCTCTGCGGCGCCTTCGCCGGCCTGGCCGGGGTGCTCCAGTTCGGCCGCCTGACGGTCGGCGACCCGACCACCGCCCTGGGCAAGGAGCTGGACATCATCGCCGCGGTGGTGATCGGCGGCGCCAGCTTGTCCGGCGGCACCGGCTCGATCCTCGGCTCGGTGCTCGGCGCCTTCCTGATGAGCTTCCTGGCCAACGGCTGCAATCTGATGGGGGTGCCGAACTACGCTCAGGAGATCCTGATCGGGGTGATCATCGTCGTCGCGGTGACGATCGATCAGTTGCGCTCGCGGCGGGGGTAGACGCCGGGGAGGGGCTGCTGCCCGGTTTCCCGCCGCCGCCGGAAGGGTTCCCGCCTTGGTGGGAGGCTGAACCCGCCAGCCGGGAACCGGTCTTCTGGCCCCGGTCGATCCTCACCGGATGGCCCCGGTTGGTCCCCTTCCCCGGCCGCGGAAACCGTGCCATGTTCCTTCTCTCCCTCCTCACGCCCCTCCTGGTCGAGGCCGGCACCTACGTCGAGAACCTGGACGACCTCGGCGAGGCTCTCACCGTCGTCAGCCGTTCCGGGCCCGAGCTGACGACCATCCGCCCGCCCGCCGGCGGCACCTGGTCCTGGGTGAGCCGACTGGAGGATCTCGAAGACGGCTGGGGCCGCCCTGGAACTCCTACGCGCCCTGCGACGACCTGGTCCAGTTCGCCTGGCCCCTGAACGGTCCGGGTTTCGGCCCCCAGGCCTACCAGCGCCGGCTGGGCCTGCTGCCGCCCTTCACGCTCTTCCCGGCCCAGCCGCTCGCCGGCCAGCAGGCGCTCACCACGCTGGCGGTCCAGGACCTGCCCAGCACGCGCGCGGCCGAGCTGCACCTGACGACGCAGGCCTTCTGCTACCGGCCGCCGGGCCGGCTCATGCCGTCTTCCTCGATCACCGCGCCGGTCTTCCACTGAGCCGGCGCGGGGACGGAGGGCCCTCGTCGTTCAGGAGGACTGGTAGATCCCGACCAGGGACAGGGCGCCGAACCGGTCGCCCTGCTGCAGCGGCTGCGAGCAGGAGGTGTGGAAGGAGACGGTCTGCAGCAGGGTGCCGCCGGCCTGGTCGTAGATCTCGACCGTCGTCTCCTTGCCCAGGTGCTCCTCGCCGGCGGTACCGGCGTCGATCGAGAACAGCGTGTTCAGACCGACCTCGCCGGCGAACCAGGTCTTGCCGTGGCCGTCGTGGGCGACGATCCAGACCGGGTCGGCCTTGGCCGGGTCGCCGGCGCAGCTGACCTTGCCGCTGGCCTGGCCGTGGCGGGTGGCCGAGCAGTCGCTGCCCCGGTAGACCATTTCCAGGATCTTCGGCTTGCCGCCGTGGTCGCAGTAGTCGCGGCTGTTGCCGCCCTCCGGCTCGAAGGAGACCAGGGTGACGCCGCCGAAGCTGTCGCCGGGGAAGAGCGGCTGCGAGCAGGAGGTGTGGAAGTGGACCTCCTGGAGCAGCGACCCCTGCAGGTCGAGGATCTCGACCACTGTTTCTGAGCCGAGCTTGCTGGCGCCGCCGTAGGCGGAGTCGATCACGAAGGTGGCGCCGAGGTCCACGTCGCCGTCGAACCAGACGGTGCCCTTCTTGTTGTCCCAGGCCAGAATGTGCACCCGCGGCGCCATCATCGGGTCGCCGTAGCAGCTCACTTTGCCTGGATCCTGCGAGTGGCTGGTGGCGCTGCAGTCCTCGCCGGTGTAGGTCATGGTCAGGCTGGCCGGCTTGGCGCCGGAGGCGCAAAAGTCGCCGCCCGAGCCGCAGGGTACGCAGCCGACCACCGCCAGGGCGCCGAAGTTGTCGCCGCCGCGGACGGTCTGCGAGCCGGAGGTGTGGAACACGACCTCCTGGAGCAGAACGCCCTGCAGGTCACTGATCCGGACCACGGTGTCCTTGCCCAGCTCCTTCTTGCCGGCGGTGGCGGCGTCGAGGGCGAAGGCCTCGCCGAGCGAGACACGGCCGTCGAACCAGACGTCGGCCGGATGCTTCTTGTCGAAGGCGGTGATCCGCACCCGCGGCGCCATGGCCGGGTCGCCGGAGCAGCTCACCTTGTGCGGCTCCTGGCCGTGGCGCGATGCCGAGCAGTCGCGGCCGGTGTAGACCAGGCGCAGGTAGGCGAGGTCGTCGTGGTCGTGCGCGCAGTCGGTCGGCGGCACGACCGCGATGATCACGGTGTCCTGGTCGCGGTCTTGGCCGTCGCTCACCTGCAGGCCGACCTCGATCTCCTCGCCGTGCTGGAGGCGGCGGTCGAGGACCAGGAGCGGCCGCGGGCTGCGCGGGTTGCTGATCACCGCGCCCGGGAACTGGGTCGCCCAGCGGTAGCGGAGAGGCTGGCCGTCCGGGTCGTAGGAGGCGGTACCGTCGAGTTGGACCACGGTGCGCGGTCCCATGCCGGGCACCACCCGGTCCGGTCCGGCGTCGGCCACCGGCGGCTGGTTGGCGCGGACGGCGGCCTCGGGCTCCAGGGTCGGCAGAGCCGAGCCGAGCAGCAGCAGGGCGCAGGCCGCCAACAGAAGGAAGGCGGGGAGGGTTCGGCGCATGGTGTAGCGGGGGCGGAGCGGCCCCTTTCCTCCATCGGCGGAAGCGGCCGGGCGCCTGGAGCGGTTTCCCGCCGTCAGCCGCGACTTCGGACCACGAACAGGAATTCCCGGTTCCGCAGCCGGCCGACGGATCCCACTTTCTCGCCGCGGGGGTTGTGGATGCCGATTCGAGCCCCGACGTAGCGGTCGGAGTCGTGGGTGAGGACGCGGACCTCTCCGCGGGAAGCCAGCATCTCGACCATCTCCTCGCGGCTGAGGAAGCCTTCGTCGCTGAAGGAGACGATCAGGTGGCGGGCGTCCACCGCTGCGACCGTCTCACGCCAGGCGGCCAGGAAGGCGGAGCGACGGTTGAAGTCGCTCTTCCGTTCACGGCAGTCCACCCGCTTGTGGGCGACGCCGTAGGTCTCCGGTTTGTCCCACAGCACCAGGCTCTCCCAGAGGTGATAGTTGCCGAGGTAGCTGTGCTGGTTGTAGGGCGGGTCGAGGTAGGCGAGATCGCCGCTCAGGCGCCGCGCCGCCTCGCGGGCCTCGAACCGGTAGGCGCGGCCCTTCCCGGCGGCGGCCCGCGGCAGCAGCTCCGGCAGCCGCAGCTCCAGGTCGTTGTGGCTGCGCGGCGCCCACTCCTTGAGGTAGGCCATCTGGACGCCGGTGGTCGAATCGACGCGGTCGGCGGCCTCCATCAGGGACACGAGCAGGATCGCCTCCAGTTCCGGATCGAGGTCCATGCCGGCGATCGCCTCGCGGATCGCGTCCACCCTGGCGCCGTTCTTCGGTTGGAGGTAGCGGCTGCGCCGGCAGTAGGTCTCGGTGAACCAGCCAGGCGCGCCGGGCAGGGCGTTCAGCTCGCGGATCAGCCGCGCCGCGATTTCGGCGTGGTCCTCGCGGTCGGCCTGGACGTAACAGCGGGCGATCGTCTCGGCGTAGTGCAGGTGGTCGTTGGCCAGGACCCGGTAGCCGGCTGCTTTCAGTGCGTGCCCGACGCGCGCGGTGCCGGAGAAGAGGTCGACTACGGTGCCGGTCGGGAGCAGTTCGCGGGCCAGGCGGACGATCTCCGGCACCAGGCGTCGCTTCGAACCGAGGTACTTGATCGGCACCGCGCAATCCCCTCAATGAATCCGGTCCGGATCGGTGGACCCTGTTTGCTGTGTATCCGTAACCCAGCCCCGTGGGTTCCGTCTTCCCGGGTGGCGGAAGGTACCGGGTGGGCCCTGCCGCGTCCGGGAAGGCTCGACGCAGGCGATCCTCCGGCCGCCGGGATCCGATCGAAGCGGGGAATCCGGCGGCCGGCGGTCTGCGCCGGGCAGGAAAACGAAAGAATCCATCGGCCGGGAGCCGAGCCGCTCCGGTCCTGTCGGACCGGTGGTGGGGGAGAGATCGCTGTTTCCGTCCGGTTCCGTCCGATTTCGAGGAAGGAGGTTACGGTCCGAACCGATCTCGAGGTCCATCCAATCGGTCCAGATTCACTGGGCCTCAGCGCTTGCCACCGCAGTGGCCGCAGAACCGGGCATCAGGCGCCAGCGGACTGCCGCAGGCGGTGCAGAACGCGGCCGCGGCCGAAACCGTCCCGCCCGCGGCCTTCAGCTCGGCCCCGCAGGCGCTGCAGAACCGGCCCGGCGCGACGGCGGCCAGACACTTCGGGCAGACCACCCCGGCCGCGGCCGGCGCGAGGGTCTCGCCGCCGCGGTGGTCGCGCACCAGCATCTGGGCCAGGCCGAAGCCGACGCCGAGCCCGGCGCCGCCGAGAAGGCCGCCGGCGCCAGCCGCCGCCGAACCGGCGCCGCCGCCCTGGGCGAGACCCTCGCCGGCGCCCATCAGCGCCTTGCCGGCTGCAAATTGCTGGTAGGCGCCGACCCCGCCGACCGTGCGCAGGTAGGCGGCGTCGGTATAGAGGCGCTTGAGGTTGGCGGCGTCCTCCTCGTCGATCGCAACCACGAAGTTGCCGAGCCGGACGATGCGGAGGCCGTAGTCGGCCACGTGAGTCCCCAGGCCCTGGAGCACGTCGGCCTCGATCTCCTCGGTGAAGGCGCCGGAGGTCACGTCGAGCAGCGGCCACTCGTTCTTCACACACAGCTCGGCGATGCGGTCGCGGACGACCTTGAGCACCTGTTCCTTGAGCCAGGAGCGGACCAGCCAGGCCTCGGTGCGGCCCATCCCGACCAGGCCGGTGATCAACCGTTCCGGGTCGGAGACCTGGAAGCTGAACTCGCCGTGGACCATCGTCTCGACCGGCACGCCGCTCTTCGGGTCCTCGACGTGGCCGACGCGGCCGCCGAACTTGACTCCGGGGATCTCACGCGTGCTGATGAAAAAGACCTCGGCGACGAAGACGTTGCCGCCGGTGAAGCTGTCGACCAGGCTGGACAGGAAGGGCAGGTTCGAGCTGTCGAGGGTGTGGCGGCCGGGACCGAGGGTGGCGACCACCGTGCCGTCGCGGAAGAAGACGGCGACCTCGTCCGACTCCACCGTCAGTTGCGCCTTCGCCGGGATGGTGGGGTCGGGGTGCTTCCAGACGACCTGCGCCTTCGCGTCGTCTGGACGCGCGACCATCATCTCGGCGACGCCGCGCTTGAACCAATCGATGATGCCCATGGCTCCTCGTTGTGGGGGAAGGGGGCGGAAGACGGAGCGCCGTCGGATGCGCCTCCGGCATGATAGAGCTACGCGCCGGCGTCGGCGGTCATCGCAGTTCCGTCCGCCGGACGCGGCCGGGGCCGCCCGGCCGGCGCTATCGTGGCCAGGGATGCGGCCCGAACCCCCGAGTCCGCCGTCGCCGGAGGCCGGCCAGACCGCCGTCGAGGCGGAGCGGCACGCCTTCCGCTGTGACAACTGCGGCGCCGAGCTGCGCTGGGATCCGGACGCCGACGCCCTTCGCTGCGACTTCTGCCAGACCGCGCGGCCGGTGCCGCGCGACGAGGGCACGGTGCTCGAGCGGCCGCTGACCGCGGCGGCGGCCGCCGCCGCCGCCGGCCTCGGCCTCAACCTGCGCCTGGCCCGCTGCGAGGAGTGCGGCGCCCGAGTCTCCTTCGCCGACGCCGCCACCGCCGCGACCTGCGTCTACTGCGGCGCGGCGGTGGTGCTCGACCAGGAGGCCAACCGGCAGGCGATCCGGCCCGAATCGCTGGTGCCGCTCGACCTCGGCCGGGCGGCGGTGGAAGAAGCCTTCCGCCGCTGGGTGCGCCGACTGTGGCTGCGGCCCAGGGCGTTGCGCCGGGCCCGCGTCGCCGAAGCGGCCGGCGTCTATGTGCCGTTCTGGACCTTCGACTGCGCCGTGCACTCGGACTGGACGGCCGACGCCGGCTATTCCTACTGGGTCACCGAGCGCTACACCGTGCTGGTGAACGGGCGTCCCGAGCAGCGCAGCCGCCGGGTCCGCCGGGTGCGCTGGGTGCCGGTCCGCGGCAAGCGCGACGACGCCTACGACGACCTGCTCGTCTGCGCCTCCGCCGGCCTGTCCGGCGACCTGCTCGAGCGCCTCGGACCGTTCGACACCACGGCGCTCGTGCCCTACCGGCCCGAGTACCTGGCCGGGTGGCGGGCGGAGGAGTACACGATCGATCTCGAGGCCGGCTGGCAGGAGGCGCAGGCGCGGGTGGAGGCCGAGCAGCGCCGCCGCTGCGAGGGCGACGTCCCGGGCGACACCCACCGAGACCTGCGCGTGCGCAACCGGATCCACGAGGTGAGCTGGAAGCACGTGCTGCTGCCGGTCTGGAGCCTGAGCTATCGCTTCCGCGGCTGTACCTGGACGGTGCTCGTGAACGGCCAGACCGGCCGAGTGGCCGGGGAGGCGCCCTACAGCCGGTGGAAGGTCTTCGGGCTCCTCCTGGCCGTGGCTGCGGCCTCTTTCCTCTTTCGACTCGTCCTGAACCAGCGCTGATCATGGAACGAATTCGGATCGTCCGCGGAGACATCACGACCTACGACGGCGACGCGATCGTCAACGCCGCCAACGAGTCGCTGCTCGGCGGCGGCGGGGTGGACGGCGCCATCCACCGCGCCGCCGGGCCTGGTCTGCTCGAAGAGTGCCGCCGGCTGGGCGGCTGCCCGACCGGCGAGGCCCGAATCACCGGCGGCCACCGGCTCCCGGCCCGCTTCGTGATCCACACGGTGGGGCCGGTCTGGCGGGGCGGTGGCGCCGGCGAGGCGGAGCTGCTGGCGAGCTGTCACCGCGAAGCGCTGCGCCTGGCGGCCGCCCACGGCTGCCGGCGGGTGGCCTTCCCGGCCATCTCCTGCGGGGTGTACGGCTACCCGGTCGAGCGGGCGGCCCGGGTGGCGGTCGGCGCCGTCGCCGCCTTCCTCCGCGAAGACACCACCCTGGCCGAAGTCGTGTTCTTCTGCTTCGGCTCCGGTGCCGAGGCGGCTTTCCGCGCCGCTCTCGACGAGCTCGCGCCGCAACCCTGATCCCTGACCCCGACCGATGCTCCTCGCCGCTGCCTGCCTCGTCCTGATCTTCCCGGCCAGCCAGGAACCGACCCTCGAGCGCATCTGGCTCGGCCCGGAGTGGTACGCCGATCGGCTCCAGGACTGGCGGTTGCGCGACGGTCGCTTCGAGTGTGTCAACGGCGCCGCCCGCTACCCGGTGCGGGTGGCCCACTTCCTGCCGGCCGAACTGGTCGCGGCCGACGGGGCGGCGTTGTCGGTGCGCATCCGACCGACCGCCGCCGGCGAACTCGATCCGGACGCCGCCGCCGGCCTCTTGATCGGTTCCGGCGGCGAAGGGATCGACTGGCGGTTGACGGCCCTGGTCCATCACCGGCCGGCGGAGGACGGCGGCGTTTTCGCCGGGGTGGACGCCGCCGGCCGCGCCGTGCTGCGCGACTTCGAGCACAACGAAGTGCGCGGCAACTGGGGCGTCGGCGGCGAGCTGGCGGAAGGGGAGTTCCGGCCGATCCCGGCGCTGGAGCGTGAGGACTCGCCGCCTCCGGTCCCTTTCCGCGCCCCCGGCGCCGAGTGCCGGCTCGACCTCCAGCTCGCCCGGGACGAGGCCGGCGGCTATCGCCTGCGGGTCACCGTGCGCGGCGCCGCCGACGGGCGGCTCTGGTCCACGGCCCTCTACGGGCCGCTGCCGGCCGCCTGGTGCGAGGGCGGGGTCGGTCTCTGCTCCCACCGCGGCTCCGGCCCCGGCACCGGCTGGTCCTTCGCCGGACTGGAGTTGGGCGGCGGGATGGTGCGGCTCCACCCCGAGCGGCGCTTCGGGCCGATCGTGGCCGCCCAGTACACGGTCAGCCGCGGCGTGCTCAAGCTGACCGCGCAGGCGATGCCGCTCGGGCCGCGGGATTCCTCCCTCGCCCTGCTCCAGCTCGCCGACGGCGCCGGCGGCTGGGAGACCGTCGCCGCCGCCGACCTGCAGGTGCCGAGCTACACCTTTCCGTTCCGGGTCGAGGATTGGGACGCCGCCCGGGCCCGCCCCTACCGGGTGCTTTACCGTTCGCGCGGCGAGGAACAGGAGTGGCGCGGCACGATCCGCGCCGAGCCACCGCCGGACCGGCCGTTCGTCCTCGCCGCCTTCACCGGCAACAAGCACTTCACCGGCGGCATCCAGTGGAACGCGAACGGGGTCTGGTTCCCACACGCGGACATCGTCCGCGCGGTGCGCTTCCACGACCCCGACCTGCTCTTCTTCTCCGGCGACCAGATCTACGAGGGCGACCTCACCGGCGCCCAGCGGCGGCCGGCCGATGCCGCCAAGCTCGACTACCTCGACAAATGGTACCGCTGGTGCTGGGCCTTCGCCGATCTGGCGCGCGATCGACCGACGATCTGCATCCCGGACGACCACGACGTCTATCAAGGCAACCTGTGGGGCGCCGGCGGCCGCCACGCGGCGCGGCAGGACGACGGCGGCTACACCATGCCGCCCGACTTCGTCCGCCTGGTCGAGCGCACCCAGACCAGTCACTTGCCCGATCCGGTGGATCCGGCGCCGGCCGGACAGGGAATCGGTGTCTACTTCACCGAGCTGGTCTGGGGCGGCGTCTCCTTCGCCGTCCTCGAGGACCGCAAGTTCAAGGACTCCGCCACGCCGCTGGTGCCGGCGGGCAAGGTGGTGAACGGCTGGTTCCAGAACCCGGACTTCGACCCGCGCGACGCCGACGTGCCCGGCGCCTCGCTGCTCGGCGCCCGCCAGGAGGCCTTCCTCGACCGCTGGGCGGCCGACTGGAGCGGCGACGCCTGGATGAAGGTGGCGCTGTCGCAGACCATCTTCCAGAACGTCGCCACCATCCCGGGCGACTCGATGGGCGGCCACGTGCTGCCTTCGCAGCCCTACCCCGAGTTCGGCCGGGAGCCGAAGGACTGGAAGCTGGCGGCCGACTGCGATTCGAACGGCTGGCCGCAGGCCGGCCGCCGCCGGGCGCTCGAGCGGCTGCGCAAGGCCTTCGCCTTCCACGTCGCCGGCGACCAGCACCTGGGCAGCCTGATCCAGTACGGCCTCGACGACTGGCGCGACGCCGGCCACGCCTTCTGCGTGCCCTCGATCGCCAACACCTGGCCGCGGCGCTGGTACCCGCCGATGGCCGGCGCCAGGCGGGCGCCGGGCGCGCCGGAGTACACCGGCGACTACACGGACGGTTTCGGCAACAAGATGACCGTGCTGGCGGTCAGCAATCCGCACAAGTGGGGCCGCGAGCCGGCGGCGCTGCACGACCGCGCCCCGGGCTACGGCATCGTCCGCTTCGACCGCGTCACGCGCACGATCCGGGTCGAGTGCTGGCCGCGCTGGGCGGATCCCGGCGAGGGCGACGGCGGCCAGTACCCGGGCTGGCCGGTGACGATCCGCCAGGCGGACGAGTTCGCCCCGCCCGGCGCCGTGCCGCTGGCCCGGGTGCGGGTCGAGGGTCTGCCCGGTGAACCGGTCTTCCAGCTCTACGACCAGGCCACCGACGAGCTGGTTTACGCCATCCGCTGGCCGGAGCCGGTCTTCCCGGCCTGGGCCCCCGACCCAACCGGCCGCTACCGCCTCCGCGCCGGCGACCCGGACCGCGGCCTCTGGCGCGAGGCCGGCGGCCTGGCGCCGGGCGGCGCCGAGGTGGTGTTGCGCTTCTGATCGGTGTCTCCTCCGTGCACCCACCACCCCGCCGGCACCGGCCGCATCTCGCCGCCGTCGCGCGCCACGCTCAGCTCGAGCGTGGCGCCGCCGGTCTTGTTGAACCACTCCACCCGCACCTTGTGCAGGCCGGCGGCCAGGGCGGCGTGGGCGGTGCGGGTGCTGGTCGAATGGAGGCCGTCGTGGTCGATCAGCAGATCGCCGTCCAGCCAGAGGCGGGCGCCGTCGTCGCTGCTCAGGGCCAGGGTGTAGAGGGCGTCGGCCGGCACGCGCAGCCAGCCGTCGAAGACGCGGCCGACGTGTTCCTGGGTCGGGCCGGAGGGCAGCCCGGGACCCTCGGCGACGCCGGTCCGGCTTGGCTGGAGCTGCGACCAGTCGGGCAGGGCGTTCCAATCGCCCTGGTAGACCCGCATCTCCAGGCCCGGCTGCAGGCCGCCCGGATCCGCCGTCGCCGGCCGCGGCACCACGCGGCGGAACTCCCGCCGCACCACGCCGCTGACGGGGCGGCCGCGGTGGAAGCTGCGGGCCTTCAGCACGGCGCTGTCGGCGATCCGCACCGGGCCGGCGGCGACGGGCGAATCCGCCCCGGGGTCGCTGCCGTCGAGGGTGTAGCGGATCTCCAGCTCGGGCGAGCGCGCCTCGAGCCGGACTTCGATCGGGTTCACCAGCAGCTCGCTGGGGGCGAAGATCTCGGGGGCGTCATAGACCACCGGCGCGCCGGCCACGTCCAGCTCGACCACGCTGGCGTGCGGGTTGGCGGGGGACTTCGGCAGGCGCACGATCCGGTCCGGGCCGACGGTCTCGACCCGGAGTTCGGGGTTGCTCGCCTGGTCCGAGAGCAGCCGCGCCCGCAGCACCTCGTTGCCCAGCCCCGGCACGACCAGGCGTCCGTCCGCCGGCCAGGCGAAGACCAGCAGGTAGAGGCTGGTCTCGTCCCCCCGCCGCTTCATCGTGCAGCGGCCCCACGGCAGCTCGCGGAAGGGGCTGGCGCTGGTGCCGTAGATCGCCTCACCGTTCACCTTCATCCACTCGCCGATCCCGCGCAGGCGGTCGAGGCTCTCTTCGGGGAAGGTGCCGCGCGCGGTCGGGCCGATGTTGAGCAGGAAGTTGCCGCCCTTGGAGGCGATGTCGCACAGTTTGCGCACCAGGTCGGTCACCGATTTGTAGTCGTGGTCGGCGGCGTTGTAGCCCCAGTGCCGGTTCATCGTCATGCAGGTCTCCCAGTCCACCCCCGGCAGCCCGGTCGGCGGGATCTCCTGCTCCGGCGTGCCGAAGTCGCCGGCGGTGCCCTCGCGGGTGCTCATCCCGGCCATGCCGCCGCGGCCGACGTCGACCCGGTTGTTGACGATCACGTTGGGCTGCAGCCCGCGGCAGAGGTCGTAGAGGGCCTGGCCGTACTCGTGGTTCCAGGTCGACTCCCACTCGCCGTCGAACCACATCACGCCGATCGGGCCGTAGTTCGTCAGCAGCTCGGTGACCTGCGCCCGCAGGTACTCGACGTAGCGGTCGAAGTCGGCACCGGCGGCCGGGCGCGACTCCTTCTCCCAGCCCCGCCGCGGCAGGTAGTCCGGGTGGTGCCAGTCCATGATCGAGTGGTACCAGCCGATCTTCAGGCCGTGGCGGGCGCAGGCCTCGGCCAGCTCCTTCATGATGTCGCGCCGGAACGGCGTCGCCATCACGTCGAAATCGCTCACCTTGGAGTCGAACAGGGCGAAGCCGTCGTGGTGCTTGGTGGTGATGACGATGTACTTCATCCCCGCCTCCTTGGCCGCCCGCACCCAGGCGTCGGCGTCGAACTCGACCGGGTTGAACTGATCGAGGAAGCGGTCGTAGACATCGACCGGGATCCGGGCGGTGGTCCGGATCCATTCGGCGTGGCCGGTCTCGTCGCCCCAGCGGCCGGCCGGGATCGAATACAGACCCCAGTGGATGAAGAGGCCGAAGCGCGCCTCCCGCCACCAATCGAGGCGGTGGTCCGCCGAGCCGCCGGAGCCGCCCGAGTCGCCCGGACCGGCGGCGGCGCAGGCGGGGAACAGCAGGAGCAGGGTCAGGACGACGAGCCGGAACGGGCGCATGCGCCCATCCTAGGTCCGTCGGACCGTCGCCGCGCTCAGGGGAGGACGTCCAGGGTGACCGCGACCGAACTGAGCCGGCCGGTGGCCGGCGGCTGGTAGCTGATCACCGCGAACCAGGCCGTGGTGCCGATGTAGGGCGTGGCGTATCCGGGCGGCAGGTCCAGGTAGGCGACGCCGTCGCCGGCGAAGTTGAGCACCCCGTAGGCGTTGCGGAACACCGCCGGGGCGTTGCCGGCGGCCATCCGACTCAGCAGCGGGTCGCTGGTCAGCGGCACGTCGATACCCCCGAGGGGGGTCGGCCCGGCGCCCGAGCGGGAGGCGAGGAGGGCGTAACTGAAGCCGGCCTCGCTGGCCGGTAAGTCGATCGAGAAGACGACGTTGGCGCCGGCGGCGGCGCTGACCGTGGCCTGCGAGGAGAACAGGCCCGGGAAGAAACCGAGGACCTCGACCCGGCCGGCGTCGGTGAGACCGCCGGGGTCGGCTTGGTCGGCGCCGATCACGATCTCCGGCAGGCCGTCGCCGTCCAGGTCGCGGCCGCCGCAGACCGCGGTGCCGTAGCGGTCCCCGGCGAGGGCGCCGCCGGACTCGTGCAGCAGACTGCCGTCGGCGCCGGAGAAGACCCGGACCAGGCCGGCGTCGGCCTGGGCGGCGAAGGGATAGCCGTCGGCGCCGACGGCGACGTCCGGCACCCCGTCGAGGTCGGCGTCGCCGACCCCGGCCACCGCCGAGCCGAGGAAGGAGTTGGCCAGATCGCCGTCGAACTGGTACAGCACCTGGCCGCTGGCGCCGGACCAGACGTAGGCGCTGCCGCCTTTGTAGATGCCGCCGGGCGAGGCGTTCTCGGCGCCGCCGAGCACGTCCGGGACACCGTCGCCGTCGATGTCGCCGGCCGCGGCGACCGAGGTGCCGAGCCAGTCGCCGGCGGTGGTGCCGTCGAAGCGTCGGAGCAGGGAGCCGGTGGCGCCGCTGAAAACGAAGATCGAGCCGGCGCCGGCCAAACCGCCGGGACTGGCGTTGTGGGCGCCGACCGCGACGTCGTCGAAGCCGTCGCCGTCGAGGTCGCCGATCCCGGCCACCGATCCGCCGAGGGCGTCGCCGAGGGCGGAGCCGTCGAAGCGATGGATCAAGGAGCCGGTCGCGCCCGAGAAGACGTAGGCCGAGCCGGCCAGCGAGATCCCGCCCGGGTCGGCCCACCAGGCTCCGACGAGCAGGTCGTCCAGGCCGTCGCCGTCGACGTCGCCGGCATCGGCGACCGCGTTGCCGAAGCGGTCGTTGGCCGCCCCGCCGTCGAAGCGGAAGATCAGACCTCCGGTGGCGCCGGACAGCACCGCCGCCGAGCCGGCGTCGATCAGCCCGCCGACGTCCGTCTCCGGCGCGCCGATCAAGAGATCGGGCACCCCGTCGTTGTCGAGGTCACCGACCCCGGCCACCGCGCTGCCGAGCTTGTTGTTGGCCTTGGCGCCGTCGATGGTCAGCAGAACCGCCCCGGTGGCGCCGGAGCGGACCACGACTCGGCCGGCGTTGTTCCGCCCGTTCGGATCGGCGAAGGGGATGCCGATCACGAAGTCGTCCATGCCGTCGCCGTCGATGTCGGCGACGCAGGCGACAGCGGCGCCGGTCCGGTCGCCGGCGGCGGCGCCGTCGAGGGCGGTCTCGACCGCCCACACACCGCCTACGCCTCCGGCGGCCTGGGCCGAGGCGGGACCGGCCAGGAGGAGCCAGACCAGGGGCACAAAGGCCCGGCGGATGGGGGAGACCGGAGCCAAGGGATACGAGGAGGGAGCCGCCGGCCCCGCGCCGGTGCCGACCGATCCAACATACCACTGGAGGTTGGAGAAAACCGATTTTCTATGGAAAACTTGTATTTTCATGGAATGGCACCGGGATCCTGGCCGCCGACTGCTTGGACGATCCGGCCCGCCACCATCGCCGCGCCAAAGCCGTTGTCGATGTTCACCACCGCCACCCCCGGCGCGCAGGAGTTCAGCATCGCCAGCAACGCCGCCAGACCGCCGAAGCTGGCGCCGTAGCCGATCCCGGTCGGCACCGCCACCACCGGCGTCCGCACCAGGCCGCCGACCACGCTCGGCAGGGCGCCCTCCATCCCGGCACAGACGATCAGGACCTCGGCTCGGCGCAATTGCTCGAGTCGGCCGAGCAGCCGGTGCAGGCCGGCGACGCCGACGTCCTCGTGCCGCTCCACCGCGACGTCCATCAGCTCCAGAGTGCGGGCGGCTTCGGCCGCCGCCGGCAGATCGCTGGTGCCGGCCGCGACCACCGCCACCCGCCCGCGGGCCGGGCCGGGCGGCGCCGCCCGCCAGCTGAGGGTCCGGGCGACCGGATCGAACTCCGCCCCGGGCACCGCCGCCGTCACCGCCGCGGCGTGCTCCTCCCCGGCGCGCGTGGCCAGGACCCGATCGTGGGCCTCGGCGAGGCGGGCGAAGGCCTCGGCCACCTGGTCCGGGGTCTTGCCGGCGGCGAAGATCGCCTCCGGGAAGCCGGTGCGGAGCTGGCGATGGGTGTCGAGCAGCAGTTCGCGCCCGGCCGCCAGCGGCAGGGTGGCGATCTCCTCGGCCGCGGCGGCCGGCGCCAGCTCGCCGGCCGCCACCCGGCGCAGCAGTCGTTCGAGGCGGTCGCGGTCCATCCGGTTCAGCGCGCCGCCACGTCCAGGTCCAGGTCGGCGAGCAGGCCGGCCTCGAAGCGGGCGCAGCCCAGGCCGGCCACCATCACCGCGTTGTCGGTGCAGTGTTCCGGCCGGGCGAAGGCGACCTCGACCCCGGCCGCCGCCGCCCGCTCGCCGAGACGGGCCCGCAGCCGTCGGTTGCGGCCGACGCCGCCGCCGACCAGCAGTCGCGGGATGCCGGTCCGCTCGCAGGCGCGCAGGCACTTGCGGGCCAGGGTCTCGACCACGGCGTGCTCGAAGCTGGCCGCCATGCCGGCCAGATCGCGGGCCTCGGGTAGGGTGGGATCCTCCCGTCGGCCGCCGGCGCCCTTCAGTTTGTAGAGAAGAGCCGTCTTCATGCCGCTGAAGGAGAAGTCGAGCGAATCCGGTCCGAGCATCGGTTGCTTGAACGCGTAGGCCCGCGGATCGCCGTCGGCGCCGGCGCGCTCGATCGACGGTCCGCCCGGATAGGGCAGGCCGAGCATCGCCGCGCCCTTGTCCAGCGCTTCGCCGGCGGCGTCGTCGATCGTGGCCCCGAGCAGTTCGTGGGCGAGGGGCGAGTCGGTCCGGTAGAGGCTGGTGTGGCCGCCGGAGACGATGAGCGTGACGTAGGGGAACTCCCAGCTCTCGAGCGACATGAGCGCCGCATAGGCGTGGGCCTCGATGTGGTGGACGTCCACCAACGGCTTTCCCCAGGCCCAGGCCAGGGCCTTGGCGGCGGTCACGCCGACCAGCAGCGAGCCGAGCAAGCCCGGGCGCGAGGTGACGGCAATCGCGTCGAGGCTCTCCGGGCCGATCCCGGCGCCGGCCATCGCCTCCTGGATCGTCGGCGCGATCTTGGCCAGGTGGCCGCGGCCGGCGATCTCGGGCACCACACCGCCCCAGACTGCGTGCTCGGCGATCTGGCTGTGCACGACCGAGGACAGGACTTCGCGGCCGCCGCGGACCACCGCCGCCGCGGTCTCGTCGCAGGAACTCTCGATGCCGAGGACGACGGTCGCCGACGTCATCAGGCGGCCCCCAGCACCTCCTGCAGGTGGCGCAGGGCGGTCTCCAGCACCCGGTCGGGCGGCGGCCGCACCTCCGCCACCCGCGGGAATAAGCGGAACACCAGCTCGCGGTACTCGCGCGGCGGGTCCTCGTAGCGGAGCCAGGCCTGGATCGCCGCCGACTCCTCGATCGGGACCTCCAGGGCCAGGTCGGGCTCGAGGCCGCCGGCGCGTTCCGGGTCGATGTGGCCCTCGAGCACCCGGCCGGACGGAGTCAGGTAGTAGCCGGCGGTGAACTTCAGCGCGAAGTCGGCGCTGCGGTAGCGGTGGACCCGCTGGTACACGCCCTTGCCGTAGGAGCGGCTGCCGGCCAGCACCGCGTGGCCGCGGTCGCGCAGGGCGCCGGCCAGGATCTCGCTGCCGGAGGCGCTGAGCCCGTTCAGCAGCACCACCAGCGGCAGATCGGGATAGCGGCTCAGGGCCGGATCGGCCTCGCGCAGGGAGCCTGGGCCGCCGCGCTCCTGCAGGCGGCAGACCGGGCCGCCGTCGAGGAAACGGGCGGCCACCGCCACCGCCGCGTCGAGGACGCCGCCGGTGTCGAAGCGCAGGTCCAGGATCAGCCCGTGCAGGCGGCCGTCCCGATCCAGTTCGTCCAGGGCGGCGTCCAGTTCGGCTGGCGTGGAGCGGGAGAAGGAGCGGATCGCGATCGTGCCGATGCCGCGTTCCTCGTCCAGCATCCGGACCTTGCCGACGGTGCCGCGGGGCACCGGCGAGCGGGTGATCTCGACCTCGTAGGGCTCCCCCTGCAGGGGTTCGATCCGCAGGCGGACGGCGGTGCCGGGTTCGCCCTTGATCCGCTCGCTCAGGGCGGTCAGGTCGAGGCCGGTCACGTCCTCTCCGTCCACGGCGAGGATCCGGTCGCCGGGGCGGAGGCCGGCGGCTTCGGCCGGACCGCCCGGCACCGGGTAGCGGACCCGGCCCTCGGCGCCGTCGAGCATCACGCCGATGCCGATCAGGTTGCCGGAGGACTCCTCCTCGAGCGCGGCCAGGTCCTCCGGGCCGATGAAGAAGGTGTAGGGGTCGTCGAGGGCTTCGATCATGCCCTCGACCGCCCGGTGCATCAGCCATTCCGGGTCCCGCGGCTCGACGTAGTGCTCGACCAGGCTGCGGTGCACCAGGCCCATGATCCGCTCCTCGCTCGGGGCCATGGAACGGCCGAGGAGCGGGCCGAGGAAGGTCTCGGCCAGGAAGACGCCGACGCCGGTCAGGATCGCGCCGACCATGACCCCGGCCGGGTGGATCGCCGGTACACTCTTCCGCCCCATGGGCCGGATTCTACGCTGTTCCCTTGCTCCGCTCGCCGTCCTGGCCGTCTCCTGCGCCGCTCCCGGCGCCGGCGCCGGCCCGCCCCGGCGGGTGGTCGAGCTGGAGGTCCAGGTTGACCTGGCGCGCGGCGGGGCCGACACCGTTCTCTGGTTGCCGATGCCGCGGGAGGACGGAGTCCAGCACTGCGAGGTGATCGAGGCGCCGCCCGCCGCCCGGCTGAGCGGTCCCGATCGGCACGGCAACCGCTACTTCTCGATCACCGGCGCCGCCGCCGGCTCCTACCTGTGGCGGTTCCGGGTCGAGCGTCGCCCGGACGGCGCCGGCCTGAGCGGCGGCGAGGCGGATCCGGTGTACCTTCAGGCCAACCGGCTGGTGCCGGTCGACGGCGAGGCGGCCACCCGCGCCGCCGAAGCGGCGGTCGGCCGGACCGGCGTCGTCGAACAGGCCCGGGCCTTCTACGACCGGGTGCTGGCCGACATGGTCTACAGGAAGGAGGGCGAGGGCTGGGGCACCGGCAGCACCGAATGGGCCTGCCGGGCCGGCTACGGCAACTGCACTGACTTCCACGCCCTGTTCATCTCGATGGCGCGTTCGCGCGGCATCCCGGCCCGTTTCACGATCGGATTCCCGCTGCCGGCCGAGGCCGGCGCCGGCGAGATCGGCGGCTACCACTGCTGGGCCCACTACTTCCGACCCGGCGTCGGCTGGGTGCCGGTGGACATCTCCGAAGCCGACAAGCACCCGGAGCGGCGCGAGGAGTTCTTCGGCACCTTGCCCGCCGACCGGGTGGCGATGACGGTCGGCCGCGACCTGATCCTGGATCCCCCCCAGCAGGCCGGGCCGTTGAACTTCCTGGTCCGGGCCTACGCCGAGAAGGACGGCCGGCCGCTCGAGGCGGCCACCACGGTCCGTTTCCGCGACCTGCGCTGAGCCGCCGTCCCCGCCGGGGCGGCTAGAATCAGGCTTCGGTCCGTCCTAGGGAGGGCCCTTGCCGAGCGTCCGCATCAGCCACACGACCGAGTTCTGCGCCGCCTTCCGGCTGCGGAACGAGGCCCGCGACGCCGCCTGGAACGACGCCGCCTACGGGCCGTGCCACAGCCCCAACTTCCACGGCCACAACTACCTGCTGACGGTCGAGGTCGAGGGGCCGATCGATCCCGAGACCGGCATGGTGATGGACTACGCCCGCCTGGCCGAGCTGGTCCGGGAGCGGGTCACCGACCGGGTCGACCACCGCAACCTGAATCTCGACGTGGACTTCCTGGCCGGGGTGATCCCGACCTCGGAGAACCTGGCCGTGGTCTTCTGGCGGCGGCTCGCCGCCGAGTTGCCGGCCGGTCTGAAACTGGTCCGCCTGCGTCTGCAGGAAAGCCGCGACAACGCGGTCGAGCTGGTCGCCCGGCCTGGAGAAGAAGGATGACCCACCGCACCGCCGAACCCGCCACTCTCGAAGAACTGGTCGAGGGCCTGCTCGCCGCCCTGGGCGAGGATCCCAAGCGCGAGGGCCTGCTCCGCACGCCGGGGCGGGTGGCGCGCAGCCTGAGCTACCTCACCAGCGGCTACCGGATGGACCTCGAGGAGATCGTCAACGGCGCCATCTTCCACGAGGACGCCCGCGAGATGGTCCTGGTCCGGGACATCGAGTTCTACTCGCTGTGCGAGCACCATCTGCTGCCCTTCTACGGCCGGGCGCACGTCGCCTACCTGCCCGAGGGCCGGGTGATCGGCCTGAGCAAGCTGCCGCGCATCGTCGAGATGTTCGCCCGTCGGCTGCAGGTGCAGGAGCGGATGACCACCCAGATCGCCGAGGCGGTGCAGGAGGTGCTCCAGCCGTCCGGGGTAGGGGTGGTGGTGGAGTCCAGCCACCTGTGCATGATGATGCGCGGGGTGGCCAAGCAGTCGAGCAAGGCGACGACCTCCTGCCTGCTTGGAGCCTTCCGGGACGACCCGCGGACGCGGGGCGAGTTCCTTAGTTTGGTGCGGGGGGGGTGACGGATCGGCTGGTAAGCGGCCGGCGCAGCCCGTTCGCTCGGAGGCGCCGGCCGGGCCGATCGTCCTCGCCTCCTCGACAGCGAAGGCAATCCAGGATGTATGACCCGATGAGGCCGAATCCGAATGCGGCCGATGCCGCCAGGAGGTAGGCGCCGCTGGCGGCCGGGCGGCCGAGGAGGGACAGGGCGCCGCCATGGAGGCCCAAGAGGAAAAGGACGGCCGAGAAGATGCGCGCCAAGACCCTGGCGCAGGTCGTTCCGGGATCCTCGAGCCGCCGTGGCTCCTTCCTGCCGAGGAAGGCGCGGCAAGCAAGCGTGACTTGGAGCAATCCCAAGGCAAGAACACCCGCCAGGAGAGGCATTCCGTTCCCGCGACCCGTCAGCCCGCTTTGGGCGAGTCCCATGATGCAGGCCGTACAGGTGGCGGAGAGGAATAGGACAGTCAGGAGTTTGAACTTCACTTCAATTCCTTGGTCGCTGCCGTTTGCATCATCTGCGGCGAGCCGCGTCTCCGGGTGGATGCCGATGTTGGCCGCCTCCTCAGGCGGCTGCCCATTCCGCAGAGAGCACCGCCGCCTGCTCCAGCACGGTTTGCGTCGCCTTCTCCTGCTTGTCCGGCGGGTAGCCGTGCTTGCGCAGGATACGTTTCACGAGCACCCGGAGGTGGGCGCGCACGTTCTCGCGCAGCGTCCAGTCGATGGTCACGTTGTTGCGCACGGTCTCGACCAGCTCGCGGGCGATGCCGCGCAGGGTCTCGTCACCGAGCACTTTCACCGCGCTGTCATTGGTCTCCAAGGCATCGTAGAAGGCGAGCTCGTCCTCGGAAAGGCCAAGCTGCTCTCCCCGCGCATCGGCTTCGCGTAGCTCTTTCGCGAGCCGAATCAGTTCCTCGATCACCTGGGCCGCCTCGATGGCGCGGTTTTGGTACCTGCGGATCGTCTGCTCCAGCATCTCGGCGAAGGAGCGGGCCTGGACGACGTTTTTGCGGCGGCGCTCCGTCAGCTCGCCCTTCAGGAGCTTCTGGAGCAGCTCCACCGCTAGATTGCGGTGGGGCATGCCCCGAACCTCAGCCAGGAACTCGTCCGAGAGGATCGAGATGTCCGGCTTCTCGAGCCCGGCCGCGGCGAAGATGTCGACGACGCCTTCCGGGGCCACGGCGCGGGAGATGATCTGGCGCACGGCGTGGTCGAGTTCCTCCTCGGGGCGGGCGTCGGCCGGGGCCCGCTTGACCAGCCCGGCCTGCACCGCCTGGAAGAAGGCCAGGTCGTCGCGGATGCGCAGTGCTTCTTCGTGTGGCACCGCGAGCGCGAAGGCCTGGGAGAGCTCGCGCACGGCGCGGATGCAGCGATCCTTGCCATTCTCCTGGGCGAGGATGTGTTCCTGGGCCGGCGGCAGGAGGCTGAGCCGCTCCTGCGGCGTGCCGCTCGTCCACTTCGACCGGTCGAAGCCGTGGAAGAGTCCGCAACAGACCTCGTACTTCTCCAGCATCACGGCCACTGCTTCGTCCTGGTCGATGGCGGTCCGCCCGGTGCCGCCGCTCTCGGTGTAGGTCGCGAGCGCCTGTTTCAGTTCGTGCGCCAGTCCAAGGTAGTCCACGACGAGTCCCCCCGGCTTGTCCTTGAACACCCGGTTCACGCGGGCGATGGCCTGCATCAGGCCGTGGCCGCGCATCGGCTTGTCGATGTACATGGTGTGCAGGCTCGGCGCATCGAAGCCGGTCAGCCACATGTCGCGCACCAGCACCATGCGCAGGGGGTCGGCGGGGTCGCGAAAGCGGCTCGCCAGCGCCTCGCGACGCGGCTTGTTGCGGATATGCGCTTGCCACGCCACCGGGTCGGAGGCCGATCCGGTCATGACCACCTTGATCGTACCCCGGTCGTCATCCTCGCTCGCCCACTCGGGCCGCAGCTTGACGATCTCGTCGTACAGCTCGACGCAGATCCGCCGGCTCATGCAGACGACCATGGCCTTGCCGTCCATCGCCTCACAGCGCTTCTCGAAGTGCTCGACGATGTCGCGCGCCACCACCTCGAGCCGCTTCTTCGCGCCCACCACCGCCTCGAGCTGCGCCCACTTGGTCTTGAGCTTCTCCTTGCGTTCGACCTCCTCGCCTTCGGTGGCCTCCTCGAACTCGGGGTCGATCTTCGGCTTCTCCTCTTCATCAAGGGCCAGCTTGGCGAGGCGGCTCTCGTAGTAGATCGGCACCGTGGCGCCGTCTTCGACGGCCCGCTGGATGTCGTAGACGCTGATGTAGTCGCCGAAGACCGCGCGGGTGTTGGCGTCCTGCAGCTCGATCGGCGTGCCGGTGAAGCCGATGAACGAGGCGTGCGGCAAGGCGTCGCGCATGTGCCGTGCGAAGCCGTCGATGAAGTCGTACTGGCTGCGGTGTGCCTCGTCAGCGATCACCACGATGTTGCGCCGTTCGCTAAGCGTCGGGTGGCGGTCGCCCTTCTCCTCGGGAAAGAACTTGTGGATGGTGGTGAACACCACGCCGCCGGCCTCGACCGAGAGCAGCCCGCGCAGGTGCGCGCGGCTCTCGGCCTGCACGGGCGGCTGGCGCAGCAGCTCCGCGCAGCGCGAGAAAGTGCCGAAGAGCTGGTCGTCGAGGTCGTTGCGGTCGGTGAGCACGACCAGGGTGGGGTTCTCCATCGCCGGCTCGCGGATGATGCGCCCGGCGTAGAAGGCCATGGTCAGGCTCTTGCCCGAGCCCTGGGTGTGCCAGACCACGCCGATGCGGCGGTCGCCGGGCTTGCCGCCGGACTTCCGGCCCGCCTCGTAGCGCCCGCCCTCGGCGACCTGGTCCGCCCGCGCCAGCTCGGCGGCCCGCAGCGTCTCGCCCACCGCCACCTGCACGGCGTGGAACTGGTGGTAGCCCGCCATCTTCTTGGCGATGCGCCCGCCGCCGTTGTCCTCGAAGACGATGAAGTCGCGCACCAGATCGAGGAAGCGCCGCGGCGCGAGCAGGCCCTCGATCACGACCTGCAGCTCAGGCATGTGCGCTTCGGCCACGGCCTCACCCGAGATGGTGCGCCAGGGCTTGAACCACTCCCTGCCGGCGGTGAGCGTCCCGGCCCGCGCCGCCACACCGTCCGAAACCACCAGCACGGCGTTGGTCGCGAACAGCGCCGGCACCTCGGCCTTGTAGGTCTGCAGCTGTTGGAAGGCGGTCCAGATCGTGGCGTTCTCGCTGGCGGCGTTCTTCAGCTCCACCACGCCGAGAGGCAGGCCGTTGACAAAGAGCACCACGTCCGGCCGGCGCGTCTGCTTGTTCTCGACCACGGTGAACTGGTTGACGGCCAGCCAGTCGTTGTTCGCGGGATCGTCGAAATCGATCACCCGCGCCTGGGCGCCGCGGATCGCGCCGTCGGTGGCGCGGTACTCCACAGTCACGCCATCCACCAGCAGCCGATGGAGCGCGCGGTTGCGCTGGATCAGGTCCGCGCCCTCGGGCCGCGTCAGCTTGCGGAAGGCGTCCTCGAGCGCGTCGGGCGGAAGGTCGGGATTGAAACGGGCGAGCGCAGCGCGCAGACGTTGCGATAGCACCACCTCGCTGTAGTCCGCCCGCTCGGTGTCCGGCATGTCCGGTGCGATGTCCGGCCCATGGGCGATCGCCCAGCCGGCCCCCTTCAGCCAGTTGAGGGCGGCGTGTTCGACCACGGACTCGGTGAACGGGGATGCCGCCATCACGCCTTCTCCCACAGCATGCGTACCGGAACAGCGAACATCCGGTCACCGAAGTCGATGACGGCGCTACCGTCGTAGAGAACGACGCCCGCGGCGAAACGCTCGGTCGAGATCGTCCGAAGCTTGCGCAGGCCGCGCAGGTCCGCAGCCGACACCGTTGCCGCCGCCTTGACCTCGACGCCCGCCAGCCTGCCATGCCCCTGCTCGAGCACGATGTCGACCTCGAATCCATCACGGTCGCGGTAGTGGTGGAAGCCGATGGGATCGGGCCGCGCCGCCGCCTGCCGCTGCAGTTCCTGGAGCACGAAGGTCTCCAGCATAGCCCCGAGGATGGACCGGTCGGTGTCGAGCCCAGCCGCATCGAGGCCGAGCAGCGCACAGGCGAACCCGGTGTCGCCGACGTGAAGTTTCGGCCGTTTCACCGCGCGGCTGATCCGGTTCGTGTGCCAGGGCGGCAGGCGCTGGACGAGGAATAGCCGCTCGAGGAGGGTCACGTGCTCGTGGATGGTCGGGCGCGTTAGCTCGAAAGGTGCCGCGAGTTCGGCGACGTTGAGGAGCCCCGCGGTGTGCGACGCCGCTAGCGCGAGCAGCTTGGGAAGTGTATCGAGCGAGCGGATGCGGCTTAGATCCCGGACATCACGCTGAATCTGTGCGCCGACGTAGTCGCGGTACCACGCGCGTCTCCGGGCCGGCGCGCGCCGCGCCAGGGCGGCGGGATAGCCCCCGTCCACGATGCGCCGCGCCAGATCCCTGCCGAGCCGCTCGGACAGCCGCGTCCGGAACCGCCCACGAAACAGGGTGTCGATGAACCGGGGCCGCGTGCCCGCGATCTCCGACTGCGACAGCGGATGGAGCTGGAGCACCCCCATCCGCCCCGCGAGCGAGTCCGCAAGCCGGGGGACGAACAGCACGTTCGCGGATCCGGTGAGAATGTACCGCCCGGGGGTCCGGAGCCGATCGATTTCGGTCTTGAGCGCGGTGAAGATCTCCGGGACCCGCTGCACCTCATCCAGGATCGACTTTCCCGGCAGACGTGCGACGAAGCCCACCGGGTCGGCCTGTGCGGCAGTGACCATGGCGGGGTCGTCGAAGGAGAGGTAGCGGTACCCCTTGGGCTCCCCGACCATGCGCGCCAGCGTCGTCTTGCCGCTCTGCCGCGGGCCGTGGATCAGGACGGCCGGGGTGTCGCGGAGCGCCTCGCGCAATCGTGGCGCAAGGTGGCGGGCGATCATGGGAGCTGCCCGGGGCATGGAGTCAGGCTACGCCGTTCGTCGGCTGAATGAAAGTCTTCGCGTCGGCTGAATGATGGTTTGGGTGGCGGCGGAACGCCAGTTCGTGGCTCGGCTGGATGCCGGAGACCCGTGGTCATGATGCCGGTCTGCGCTCCGGAAGTAGCCGACTCCCGGTGTCGGAGGTGCTGACGTCCGTCCCGCCGAAGCATTGAGCCAGGTGAGGGAGACATGTTCGATGGTGGGTTTGGTGAGGCGGCACTCATGACACCGTAGCTTCCTGGATCTCCTTCAGCGTCCGTCCCTTCGCGTCCTTCCACGCTGTGCGACCATTGCTCGAACGTCCTAGGAGCACGCCCGCGGCTGTCGAAGGCGAGTTGAAGAGGTAGTCCTGCGTGAAGCGATAGACCGTTCCCGCATCCTGCAGGACCCCCTGATCCACGAGGGATCGCCGGAGCGTGCTCAGATAGCCATGGATGGAAGGGACTTCTTTCTTGACGGCCAGCGAACCAGCTCGGACGACGAACCCCTCGGCTGTGTCTTGGCCGCGAGCCTCAATGCCCTTGGCCTTCAGGATCAAATCGTGCGTCTTCGATCTGGCCGCCTTCGCTTTCTCGAACAGGTTCATGCCAACGACCGGAAGACACAGGAGCATGTTGGCGAGGAACCCCTCGGCGTCGGCAACGTCGGCCTCCGAGAGTGTCGGAGGTTGTGGCACATTGCCGTTGTCCAGCTCGGCCCGTTTGGCCTCGGCCGCGAGCGTAACGAGTTTTGCCTCCAGGTACTTGACGTGCGCCTTGTTGAGATTCTGGTCCTTGCTGGTGAATACCGCCGCGTGCGTCCAGAAGTCCTTCTGCTTGGCGTGCTGATCCAGACGCGGAAGTACCGCATCGCCCTCACCGACGTAGACCCGCGGAAGTTGTCCGATCTCGCCCGGTCCCCAAAGCACGTAGACTCCGGTACGCTTGAGCTCGTCGCGCCGGCGCGCCTCGGTAAACTTCGCACGCGGGAAGATCAGTCCCTGCCCAGTCCAGTTGGACTTCTCGACGATGCGTAGCCCCTCGGGCTCGCCGGTGGGGATGAAAATACGCACAGAGAATCCGCGCTTACTGCTCATAGTGCTCCCTCCTTCAAGAAGCGCTCCGCGTCCTGGATTCGCAGCTCGCCAGAGATGAGTTTAGGCAGCAGGGCGTCTCGCAGGGCCGCAAGCGTCCGCGACTCTGCAGCTATCTCCTCACGTCGCCGAATCGCGTACGTGGCTAGTGAATCAAACACAGTAATGATGTCTTTCGGCGGGCAATGAATTGCCGGCATCTGTACGCCATCAACCGGAAGCATGTTGACTGTGGTGCCGTTGGCGTACCCACTCACGGTGTCGTGCATCTGGGGAGAGTTTAGGAGGGAACACAGATAGACGGCCGTCAGCGGAGATCTGGGCTTCGGCCTCAAGCGGTACAGATGATGGCTTGCGATTCCTTTATCACCGAAGAACGCCGGGACCACCGCTGCATACCCGATAAGAAGTCGGTCGTGGCCTTGCTCGGTATTTGCAACGACCACATCGCCTGGCACGACGATGTGCCGATCGCCGTACTCACCCGTGTAATACTTGATCCCCTCGTACTTATACCCGCCCCCCTCATAGATCGAATTCAAGTTGTGAAGAGGCATTCCATCTTCAGCAAGTCCGCTCCCCTTGTAGCTGACACCCTTCACTGCATCGAAGTGGTCGCCAAGAGACTCCACCTCCCACCCCTCCGGGATCTCGCCGAGTTCGGAGTCGACGAGGCGGTCGGGGAAGAGGTCGTAGAGGTGGGCGGGGAGGCCCGGGAGGGAGTGGCCGCGCTTCCAACGGCCCTCCATCTTGGCGCGGACGGGGTCGAAGTCCACGAACCACGACTTGAAGAGCGCCCGCGCCATCGCCTCCAGCGTCTCGCTCATCCGCCGGTTCAGCTCGATCTT
>RFGR01000144.1 GCA_003696625.1 Planctomycetota bacterium | reverse complement strand
GACGTCAACGATGTCGCCAACAGCAACTTCGTCCTGAACTTCGGCTGCAACATCTTCGAGACGCACACCAGCCACATCCCGCTGTCGCAGCGGCTCGCCCAGCGGACCGGCGAAGGGAAGACCGATCTCGTCACCTTCGACGTTCGCCTCTCGAACACCGCCGCCCGCAGCCGTGAATGGGTGCCGATCAAGCCTGGAACCGACCTGGCCGTACTGCTGGCGATGTGCAGCCACCTGGTCGGCCAGGGCAAGGTCGACAAGGACTTCATCGAGACCTGGACCAACGTCACGGTCGCCGAACTCGAGGAACACCTGGCCCAGTACACCCCGAAGTGGGCCGAGGGAGTGTCCGGCGTACCGGCGGCCAAGATCGCCTCTCTGGCCGACGAATTCTGGGAGCGGCGGCCGTCGACGGTGCTCAACTACCGGGGCTCGGTGGCCAACTACCACGGCCCCGAGACTGAGCGGGCGGCGATGATGCTCGAGGCCATCGCCGGGGTGCTCAACCGCAAGGGCGGCCGGATCAAGGCGGTTGCGGCCAAGTGGAAGAACAGCTACCCGAAGCCGCCTTCGGCCAAGGCCAAACTGCACATCCTGGACGGGGAAGGGGTGGCCCTCGCCAATCACCACGTGAGCCATCAGGTCCTGAAAATGATCGCCGACGGCAAGCACGGCCGGCCGGAGATCTACATGACCTACTGCTACAACCCGGCCTACGTCAATGGGAACTGCGAGGAGAACATCCGGATCCTCAAGGACAAGTCCTTGATCCCGTACCTGGTCGCGGTGGACGTCAACTACACCGAGACCGCCATGCTGGCCGACCTGATCCTGCCCGACGCGGTCTACACCGAGCGCTGGGATTGGGAATCCCACGCCTCGATGGATCACGTGCCGGAGTTCTACATCCGGCAGCCTCTGATCGAGCCCCTCGGCGAGGCGCGGGATTTCAAGGACGTCTGCTGCGAGCTGGCCCGCCGGCTGGGCGAGGACGTCGCCAAGTGGATGCCGTTCGCGAGCGCCGAGGAATTCGTCCGCGACGCCTGCGAGAACACGCCGGAGGTCAAGGCGGCCGGCGGCTTCGACTACATGGTCAAGCACGGGACCTTGATTCCGGCCGGCGCCAAGCCGAAGTACGAGTCCCACACCCAGGAGGTGAGCCGGGAGGATCTGGCCGGCGCCATCCTGGACGAGAAGACCGGCGTTTGGTGGAAGGGTGAACCGGGCCAGGACTACACCGGCACCAAGGGCGCTTACAAGAAGTACGTGGGCCAACAGATCGGCGACAAGGTCTACCTCGGCTTCCCGCCCGACAAGATCAACAAGTCCGGTCTGTTGGAGCTGCGATCTCAGTTCCTCGCCGACGCCGGCTGGCCGGCGCTGCCGAGCTGGATCCCGATCCCCGAGCACGAGCAGATGGGTGAGAAGGATCTGATTCTCACGTCCTTCAAGGTCGCCACCCAGACCCACTCGCGGACGCAAGGCTGCAAGCTCCTGACCGAACTCTACCACGAAAACCCGGGCTGGATCAACCCGAAGACCGCGGAGATGCTCGGCATCACTGACGGGGCTGAGATCGAGGTCAGGAGTGCGGTCGGCAAGATCCGAACCCGCGCTCGGGTCACCGAAGGAGTGGTGCCGGGTGTGATCGCGATCTCGAACCACTGCGGGCACTGGGCCTGGGGGCGCTACGCCTCGGGGAACGCCGCCCCCTGGGCGCGGGATGACGATCCGGATCTGAAGAAGATCTGGTGGAAGAACCACGGCGTCCATCCGAACTGGGTCATGCCGAACGCCCCGGCCCCGGTCAGCGGTGAGATCCGGATGATGGACACCGTCGTCCAGGTGACTCCGGTCTGATCTGGTGCGTAGGATGTTCCGGCGGGGGAGCGGGCCTCGTTCCCCCGCCGTTTTCGTTCCATCTCCGCCCTGTCCGTCGACACCGGAAAGCGGTGCCCGCCTGCCGTCCATGAATTCACCCGCAATTGAAGCGGCCGCCGCCCGCGCCGGCCTCTACTCCTTCCTGGCCAGGATCTTCGCCCGGGAGGTGGACGAGGAACTGCTCGGTCCGCTGCTGGCGCCGGAGACGGCCGAGTTGCTGCGGCCCTTTGCGCCGACCTTCGAGTCCGATCTCCGGCTGCGGCTGGAGCGGGACGGCCGGGATCGCCTGCTCGAGGATCTCGCCGTGGAGTATTCCCGGCTGTTTCTCGGACCCGGGCGGCACCTCGACCTCTGCGAGTCGGTACAGCGCCCCGACGTCGAGGAGGCGCAGCACTGGGGACCTCATACGGTGGAGGTCAAGCGCTTCATCGAGCACCACGGCTTCCACTTGTTCGAGGACGATTCCCGGCTGCCGGATCACCTCAGTGTAGAGTTGGATTTCCTCGCCGGAATCGTCGGCGCCGAACTCCAGGCCCGGAGGGATGGGGACGGCCCAAGGACCGAGCAGGCCCGGCTGATCGAGAAGACTTTCCTGCGCGAGCATCTTCTGGTCTGGGGACCCAGGGTGGCCGCGGAGGCCGAGCGGGAGAGCCGGGAGACCCTCTACCGGGAAGTGGCCCGGATCACCCGCCGGTTCCTGGACCTCGAGGCGGTGGAGTTCGGGATTCCGACTGAGCAGGCGGTCTGAGGAGCCAGTGTCCTGCCATGAGGGGAAGGAATCCCCCTTGCAAGTGAATAGGTGAACACCTAATCACATAAACATGCCCGCATCCACCCCTTCATGCTCCCTGGGGCCGGATCGGCTCGAACGCCGGGCCGCGATCCTCCAGGCTCTCGCCCACCCTTTCCGGCTCCGGGTCGTCGAGCTGCTGGCAGAGGGGCCCCGCTGCGTCTGTGAGCTGGCCGAAACGGTCGGAGTGGAACGCACCAACCTGACTCGGCACCTCGGCGTCATGCGGCGGGCTGGACTGCTCGACTCCTGGCGGGAGGGGCGGAAGATCTTCCACTCCCTGCGGGCCCGCTGCGTGCTCGATTTCCTGAACTGCGCGGAGCGGGTCCTCGAAGAGGCCCCTCGGAAGGGGGCCTAGGATGACTCGAGGCCAAGGATTCCGGCGACTGGCCTGGATCGTGACCGGCTTCCTGGCCGCCTGGTGGCTGCCGGTCGGGAACCCCCGCTTCGAGGAGGGGATCCTGGAGGGTCTGGCCCTGGTCCGTTGGTACGCCAGGGAACACGTCCTGCTCTGCCTCGTACCGGCCTTCTTCATCGCCGGCGGAATCGCCACCTTCGTCGGCCAGGCCTCGGTGATGCGCTGGCTCGGACCGAAGGCCCCCAAGGCGGTGGCCTACGGGGTGGCGTCGGTCTCCGGCACCATTCTGGCGGTCTGCAGCTGCACCATTCTGCCCCTCTTTTCCGGTATCTATCGGATGGGGGCGGGACTGGGGCCGGCTACGGCTTTCCTCTATTCCGGTCCGGCGATCAACGTCCTGGCGATCGTCTTGACGGCCCGGGTCCTCGGCCTGGAGATGGGCGCCGCCCGGGCAGTCGGAGCGATCGCCTTCAGCCTGCTGATCGGCCTCCTGATGCACTTCCTCTTCCGGCACGAGGAGCAAGAGCAGAAGCGGGCCATGGCCGCGGTGCCAGCGGAGCCGAGCGCCCGGTCGTTGGGCAAGGACACCGTGGTGATGGCCGCCTTGGTCGGAGTCCTGGTGTTCGCGAATTGGGCCCGCCCGGAACAAGACGGAGGGCTTTTTTCACTGATCCATGGCGTGAAGTGGTTCCTGACGGGGATCTGTGGGCTCGGGCTCGGAGCGGCCCTGGCAGCCTGGTTCCCGGTCGGTCGCTGGGGGCTGGTGGTCGGCGCCCTGGGTGCCGTCCTCGCTGCCCTGGTGGGCCCGGCGATGCCCGAGATCGCGGTGCTTTCCGGGAGCGTCGGGCTCGTGCTGGCGCTGGGAACCGGGGGCTCGGAGGCGCGGCAATGGCTGACTTCAACCTGGGAGTTCGCCGGTCAGATCCTGCCTTTGCTTCTGGCCGGGGTCCTGGTGGCCGGCATGCTCCTCGGCCGTCCCGGGCACGAGGGCTGGATTCCGAGCGCCTGGGTGGCGGGTGCCGTCGGCGGCAACTCGCTCGGCGCCAATCTCTTCGCCGCCGTGGCCGGAGCCTTCATGTACTTCGCCACCCTGACCGAGATTCCCATCCTGGACGGCCTGATGGCCGCCGGGATGGGCAAGGGCCCGGCCTTGGCCCTGCTGCTGGCCGGGCCTGCCCTGTCCCTGCCCAACATGCTCGTGATCCGCAGCGTGCTGGGCACCCGCAAGGCGGTCACCTTCGTCTTGCTGGTGGTCGTCATGGCCGCGGCCAGCGGCCTTCTCTACGGCACCCTCTTCCCGGAGCAAGGAGCATGAAGATCGAGATCCTCGGAACCGGCTGCGCCAAGTGCGCCGCCCTGGCGGAACTCGCGGAGCGGGCGGCCGCTGAACTGGAACTGGACTGTGAGGTCGAGAAGGTGACTGAACTCGATCGGATCCTGGACCGGGGCGTGATGATCACCCCGGCCCTGGCGGTGGATGGCGAGGTCCTGGTGGCCGGCTCGGTTCCGGCCCTTGAGGAGCTGAAGGAACGGCTCGGGGGGCGGTCGTGAGCCGGGCCGGCCGTCTGGCGGCTCTCCTGCTCGCCGTGGCGGGGGCGGTCGCGGCGATCGCTCTGCGCCCGAAGGTGGGGCAGGAGCCTTCCGCCGGCCAACCGACGGCCGGGGCCGCAGCACCCCTCGCCGCCGCGCCGGAGCAGCGCCTGCCGGTCCTGTTGGAACTCGGTTCGGAGACCTGCGTGCCCTGCCGGGCCATGCAACCGGTTCTGGACGGCCTCCGGCGGGACTTCGCGGACGAGTTCGAGGTCGTGTTCCACGACGTGCGCAAGGATCCGGGAATCGGGCAAGAGTATGGCATCCAGCTCATCCCGACCCAGATCTTCCTCGACGCCAGCGGTAAGGAGATCTACCGGCACGAGGGCTTCTATCCGCGTGAGGAGATCCTCAAGGTATGGAGGAGCCAGGGCCTCGCCCTGGACGATCCTGCTGGCGCCTGATCCGGGCCATGGATCATCTGCTCGCTTGGCTTTCTCAGGGGCTCGAACTCGCCCCAGGGTGGGCCTTCCTGGCCGCGGTGGGGTGGGGGCTGGCGAGCATCCTGCTGAGTCCTTGTCACCTGGCCAGTATCCCCCTCGTGGTCGGCCTCCTTCAGCGGCGCGATGGCTTGGATGGATTCCGCCGTTCCGCAGGTCTCGGTGCCCTGTTCGGGCTGGGGGTCCTCGCGAGCATCCTCGGGCTTGGCCTGGCCGCCGCCCTGACGGGGCGACTGGCCGGGGATCTGGGAAGCTGGCTGGACGAGGCGGTAGCCATCCTGCTCGTCCTCTCCGGCCTGGTCGTGCTGGAGGTCCTCCCCCTGCCGGCCTGGGGAGGGAACTCCCTGGCGCGGGGGCCAGGCAAGCGGGGCGCCTTCTCGCTGGGACTCGTCTTCGGGGTCGGCTTGGGCCCCTGTTCCTTCGCGTTCCTGGCTCCGATCCTGGCCCTGCTGGCCAGATCCTCCGCCCACGACGGGCAGCGCGGCTTGCTTCTGCTCGGGGGATTCTCCCTCGGGCACTGCGGCTTGATCGCGCTGGCGGGAGGGGCTGGGGGAGCGACGCGTCGCTACCTCTCCCTCGCCCGGAGGGGCCGCTGGCTCCCGGCTTTTCGTGGTCTCTGTGGGGGCCTGCTCATCGTGCTCGGTTGGGCGGCCCTGCTTCGGGGCTGACCCGCCCGATTCCGATTCCCTTCACCGGAAACCCAGATTCCCCTCCTTGATCTTCCTTTTTCCTGGATTACCTTTCTAGCCGAGATCTGCCTCTGCCAGGGGGTCAGACCATCCCTTGGGGACGGCAGGTCGGAAACGAGTTCGGGGACCAGGTGCCGGGGGCGATTCCTGGCGATGTTCCAGGCAATCCTTCCATGTCGGATTCCTGGTTCCCTACCCCATCCTGGAGATGTCAACCCGGAGCACCATGGTACTGCTCACCACCTGCCTTCTGATGGCCCCGATGCTCGGGGCGACGGAGCCGGCCGCCACCCTGGGCGGCCCCGGCGAAGATCCCAAGAGTCCCACCCAGGACGAAGCGGCCCGCCTCTACTGGAAGGACGGTATCCGCTTCGACCTCGGCGAGCGGAGCTTCAAGTTCGGCGGCCGGATCATGAACGACTGGACCTACTCGTCCGGCCTGATGGACTTCCGCGGCACCGAGTTCCGCCGCGCCCGCCTCTACCTCTCGGGCGACATCGCCGAGAACGTCGATTTCAAGGCCCAGTACGACTTCGCCGGCGGCGACGCCGATGTCAAGGACATGTGGTTCCGCCTCAAGGGCCTGGGCCCCGGCGACCTGAAGATCGGCCACTTCAAGGAGCCCTTCGGGCTCGAGGAGCTGACCAGCAGCAAGTACATCACCTTCATGGAGCGCGCCTTGCCGATGGTCATGGCGCCTTCCCGGAACACCGGCTTCGGCTACAACGGCGGCGGCGACGGCTACACCTGGGCCTTCGGCATCTGGCGGCCGGCCAACTCCTACGGCGACGACAAGACCGGTGCCTCCACCTACAACCTGACCGGTCGTTTCACCTTCACGCCGTGGAACGAGGACGGCGGCGCCAGCCTGCTCCACCTCGGCGCGGCGGTCAGCCGGCGCGACCTCGGTGACACCGGCGCCATCCAGGTCAAGTCCTCGCCCGAGTCGCACCTGCTCGGCAGCGGCTTCTACGGCTCCGGCGTGGTCGGCGCCGACGGCGCCACCCTGTTCGGCCTCGAGGCCGCCTGGGTCGAGGGGCCGTTCTCGCTCCAGGGCGAGTACGTCCAAACCGACGTCAACGCCCTGGCCGGCGCCGATCCGACCTTCTCCGGCTGGTACCTCCAAGGATCCTGGTTTGTGACCGGGGAACACCGGAGCTACAAGCACGGCGCCTTCAGCAGGATCAAGCCGGCCACCGTCTTCGGCGGCGAAGACGAGGGCTGCGGAGCCTGGGAGCTGGCCCTGCGCTACTCGTCGCTCGATCTCTCCGACGGCCCGGCGGCCACCGGCACCTTGGACGACGTGACCATCGGCGCCAACTGGTACCTGAACCCGAACACCCGGATCATGTTTGACTACACCCGGGCCGATCTCCAGGGCTTCGACGCCACCGACATCTTCCAGACCCGGTTCCAGGTGGACTTCTGAGCACCTGTCCTAGGGAGGGCGGTTCCGGTCGCACCAGGGGCCGCCCGCACCCGCCGCGCGGGCCCGGAGGCGACTCCGGGTCCGCGTCTTGCGTACGCGGAGGGCGTTCGGGGTCAGGAGCCGGCCTCGATCGCCCGCACCGCGCCGATCCGATCTTGGACCAGCGGCAGGGTGGCGAGCAGGGCGGCCCGAAGCGGTTCGGTGTGACGCGGCAACCGGTAGATGCTCCAGGGACCGTCCCGGTCCACCTCGACCAGGCCGGCCTGGCGGAGGATGGCGAGATGGCGCGAGACGGTGGACTGGGGAGACGCCAGGATCTGTTCCAGCTCGGTCACGCAACGCGGGGACTCCCGCAGGGCGATCAGGATCCGGAGGCGGGTCTTGTCGCCGAAGGCCTTGTAGATCGATTCGGGCGAGGGATCGCGCATGACAGCCGTTTCTGGGGGGCTGGGTTTTCCTAACCCCTTTCCGGCGCCGCTGAAGGGGCGAAGGCCGGAAATTGCCCGAGGCCGGGGCGCTTCGTCGCCCCGGCCCCGGCCGTTGGGAGGTCAGGGAAGACCTACATGACCTCTTCGATGCCGAGGGCGGCGAAGCCCTTCTCGGCGAAGTTCTTCCGGAACATCTCGCGGAGCTTCGCGGCCGCCCGGTCGTAGGCCTCCTTGTCTTCCCAGGTGTTGCGCGGGTTGAGGATCTCGCTCGGCACGCCGGGGCAGCTCTTCGGCATCTTGAGGCCGAAGACAGGGTGGGTCTCGAACTCGACCTTGCCCTCGTCCAGGTCGCCGCGCAGAGCGGCGTCGAGCAGGGCCCGGGTGTGCTTGATCGAGATGCGCTCGCCGACGCCGTAGGGGCCGCCGCCCCAGCCGGTGTTGAGCAGGACGCAGCGGGTGTGGTGCTGCTCCATCTTCTCGGCCAGGCGCTCGGCGTAGACCGAGGCGAACTGACTCATGAACGGAGCGCCGAAGCAGGCCGAGAAGGCCGCCTTGGGCTCGGTGATGCCGACCTCGGTGCCGGCCAGCTTGGAGGTGAAGCCGCTGACGAAGTGGTACATGACCTCCTTCTTGCTCAGGACCGAGACCGGCGGCAGGACGCCGAAGGCATCGGCGGTGAGCAGGACGATGGTCCGAGGATGGGGCCCCTTCGCTCCCGGCATCACGTTCGGGTTGCAGCTCAGCGGGTAGCTGAAGCGGGTGTTCTCGGTGATCGAACTGTCGAACAGGTCGAGCTCCTGCGGGTGGCATTCCTCCATCTTCTTCCCCGGCAGCGGCGGCACGTTCTCGATGATCGTGCCCGGCATGCTCAGGGCGGCGGCGATGACCGGCTCGGCCTCCTTGTCGAGGTTGATCAGCTTGGCGTAGCAGCCGTCCTCGAGGTTCGAGACGCCGAGGGAGGTCCAAGCATGCTCGTCGTCGCCGATCAGCCGCCGGTGTTCGTCGGCCGAGAGGGTGGTCTTGCCGGTGCCGGAGAGGCCGAAGAGGATGGCGCAGTCGCCCTCTTCGCCGACGTTGGCCGAGCAGTGCATGCTCATCTCGCCCATCTCGGGCAGGATGTAGTTCATCACCGTGAACATCGACTTCTTGACCACGCCGCAGTAGTCGGCCTTGCCGGCGACGAGCACGATCTGGTTTTTGAAGTCGAGGATGACGACCCGACCGGAGTTGCTGCCGTCGCGTTCGGGTACGCACTCGAAGGACGGCACGTTCAGCATCGTCCAGCGCTTGGCGTCCTCGTCGGCCACGCCGGCGACGTCCTTGGGGAACATGTTGTGGCAGAACATGGCGTGCGTGGCGTATTCGCACACCAGCCGGTAGGGCCGGGCGTAGCTCGGGTCCGAGCCGGCGTAGACGTCCTTGACGTAGAGGGTGGCGCGTCGCTCGTTCAGGTGGGCGACGACCCGCTTGAGCAGCGCTTCGTAGGCGGCGGGGTCGTACTTCTGGAAGTCCTTCTTCCACCAGATGCGATCCTCCAGTTCCGGCCAGGCGACGCCGAAGGTGTCTTGGACCGGGCGGCCGGTGCAGGTCGGGTCGGTGTAGAAGACGAGCGGGCCGGCCGCGCCGAGTTTGGTGGCGTAGGCCTTGGGCTCGTCCTCCGGCCCGCCCTCGCGGATTCGGCCGCGGTCGTGGGCGAGGGCCTCCTGGAACAGTTCTTCCTTGGAGAGGTTGGCCTTGTACTCGACGTTGGTCAGGCCGAGCAGCGCCTCAAGCTGGGCGCGGAAGTCGCTTTGGGCAGTGGGCGTGGGCATGTCGAGGGCTCCATGTGCCGGGGATTCGGCGATCCCATTTCACTAGCTTAGCGGTGCGGCGGATCCAGGCCCGGATTCCGGCCGCTCGCCGCCGAGCGGCCGATCCGGCCGGTGGGCGGGTGCGGGCGCCGGCGAGGCGAGGAGGGCGCCGGCGATCATCCCCCGGTCCCGGATGGGGCCATGGCGCTGCTGGTGTGGTCGTGGACGATGCGCCAGCCCTCCGGGAAGCGGTGGAAGAGAAGGGTGAAGAGGCCGCCACGGGTGGTGCCGTCCGGCCACTCGAGCCGCCAGCGGCCGCGGACCAGGGCGTTGGCCGGATCCAGCATCAGCACCTCGGTGTCCCGGAACTCGAGCCGGCCCATGCCGGCCGGATCGGCGCCGTAAGTGGCCCGGTAGCGCTCGAGCATGGCGTCGAATCCCCGCTGGACCTCCCCGCCGGAGTAGATGGTCAGCTCGGGCGACTGCCAGTAGCCGCCGGCGGCGAAGGCCTCGAGGTCGCCTGCGTTCCAAGCCTCGACCTGGGCGGCGAGGATGTCGGCCGGCTGCGGGGCCGCCGCGCAGGCGGCCGGGAGCAGGAGGGCGACGGCTGCGAAGGACCGCACGACTCCATCCTAAGGGACCGGCGCCGGGTACAATCCAAACTCCTTCCCCATCCCTCTGGTAATGGTCCTCTCCCTCCTTCCCTTTCTCCTGGCGGCCCTGCCCCAAGTCCGCGTGGCGCCGGAAGTGCCGCAGGTCGACGTCCAGGCCGCTCTCGACGCGGTTATCAGCCGGAACAACGGCCACGGCGGCGGCGTCATGCGGGTGAGCATGCGCGGCCAGGTCCTCTGGCAGGGGACCTCCGGGCAGTTGACGGTCAACGGCGCGCCGATGGCCAAGGACTGTGCCTTCGAGATCGCCAGCACCTCGAAGGCGGTCACCGCCGCGGCGGTCCTCGTCCTGGTCGAGGAGGGGCTGTTGGATCTGGACACGCCGATCGGCCAGATCCTGCCTCCGGGCACCCTGCCGCCGAACCTGCTCCTGATCAATGGTCACGACTACGGGCCCGATCTCACCCTGCGCCAGTGCCTGTCCCATACCGCCGGCTTGCCGGACTATTGGTACGACCCGCCTTACGTGCTGCCGGGCTTCAACGCCTTCCTGCTCGACTATTCGCTCCAGCCGCAGAAGTTCTGGACGCCGCAGGAGATCCTGAGCTACGTTCCCGGCCTGACGCCGCGCTTTCTGCCCGGCACCGGCTGGCACTACTCGGACTCCGGTTACCTGCTGGCCGGCCTGGCGATGGAGACCGTCACCGGCCAGACCCTGCAGGAGGTGCTGCGGACCCGCGTCTTCGACCGGCTCGGGATGAACGACACCTGGCTCCGCTGGCGCGACCCGGACCCGGGCTGGTTGACGATGTCCCACCGCTACGAGGGGACCTGGGACATGACGACCAAGCGGCACAACAGCGCCGACTGGGCCGGCGGCGGTTTGGCCAGCACCACCGCCGACCTGGAGAGGTTCCTGACCGGGGTGGCGGAAGGCCGCCTGTTCCGCAACCCGGCCACCCTGGCGGAGATGAAGAGCTGGGTGCCGACCGGCGAGCCCGGGGTGGAATACGGCCTGGGGCTCTTCCGCGCCCAGCTCACCGGCCATCGCGGCTGGGTGTGGGGCCATGACGGCTACGGCAATTCGTGGGTCTACTACTGGCCCAAGCACCGGGTCTGCTTCTCGGGAACGTTGAACCAGACCGAGAACGACTGGTGGTGGCTGGTCGAGGCCGCCGCTTGGCAGATCGACCCCTAGGAATCCGAACCGGATTCCGGGCCCGGACCGGTCCCGCCGCGGAAACGGGCCAAGACCGGTCGTCTTCCCGATCGGCGGAGGGCTCGAACCACCCGGAGCCCGTGGCCCGGCCGCCTGCCGGGGATCTGTGGACGATGCCCCGGCAAGGACGGTCCTGAGGCGGCTGGGGCGGAAGTCGGACTCTGCGGCCGGGGCGGTCCG
>RFGR01000143.1 GCA_003696625.1 Planctomycetota bacterium | reverse complement strand
CCTGGCCGAGGCCTACCGCCCGGTCCTGGAATCCCTGGCCCGGCGCGGCGGCCGGGTGGCCGGGGCCTGGATCGACGGCCCGCCGACGGCCCGCGACGAGGCCGCCGCCGCCCGTTGGGCGGAACTCGCCGCCGCCGACGCGGGGCGCCCGTGGGTCCTCCACTTCGGCGACTGGCACCTGGCCGACGCCCACCTGCCGCGTCTCCTGCGCCGGCGCGGCGCGCAGCCGACGGTCCTCCATCAATCGCCCGAGCCGGTCTGGGAGCAGTTCCCCGACTGGCCGGGGGAAGCGGTCCTGGACCTCGGCCGGGGTCACTGGGCCTGGCTCCACTGCCCGCCGCTCGGCCACTGGGTCGGCACCCTCCAAGAGCTGCGCGGCGACGATCCCGAATCCGCGGCCGAAGCCGCCGAGGAACTGGTCGAGGAACTCGCCGGCAGGTTCGCCGGCCTGCTCGGGATGGTCGAGCCGGCGGCTCGGCTCTCCGTCTGGCCGGCGGACCAGTGGACCGGCTTCCGCGCCACCCTGCCGGACGAGATGCGCAAGGCGCTGGTCGAGGATCCACCGCCGGCGCGGCCGGTGTTCCACCCCCGACTGCCGGCGATGTGGGCCCCCGAGCCGCCGGGCCTGAACCACCTGGCCGAGGCGGGCGCGCACGTCCTGGTCTGCGAATCCGAACTCGGCCGCCGCGCCAGCCTGCACGGCCGGATCTGCGCCCGCGCCTTCCGCCGGCTGTGGGCGGCGCTGCTGAATCCCTTCCTGGCCGCGCCTTCCCCGGACCGGGTCGCCCGGGAGCTGTTCCCGGCCGCCTCCCACCGCCCCCGCTCCCACGGCCTGCAAGGGCTCCAGGAGGCCTGGATCCGCGGCGAGGATCCTTGGCTGTCCCCGGCCCGGCGGCTGCTGGCCATCGAGGTGCTCGGCGCCCGCGCCGGCCACGCGTTGGCCGGCGCGGAGAGTTCCGGACACGTCTTCCTGCGCCGCTTCCTCCGCACCGGCGGACGATCGTTGGGATGGCGGGAGCTGACCGCTACAATCCGGGCGGCCTGAGCCCGCCCGATGATGTCCTCCTTCCCGCGCCTCGTCCTTCTCCTGCTCCTCCTCGTCCCGCTGCCCGCCTGCGGCGCCGCTCTGGTCGGCGCCGGGGTCGCCATCGGCGTCTGGGCCTACGACGAGAACGCGGAGGACGGCGGCACCATCGTCCTCCCCCACCGCCCGGACGCGGTCTTCCGGGCCGCTGAGGCGGTCGTCGCCGAGCGCGGCGCCACCGAGGTCGAGGTCGCCCGCGGCTCGCGCCGGATCGAGTGTCGGATCGACGACGTCAACGTCAAGATCCACGCCTTGGAGGTGATGGGCCAGCCCGAGGTGACCGAACTCAAGATCCGGGCCCGCACCCTGTGGCGGGCCCGGGCCGACCTGGCGGAGGACCTGGCGGCGGCGATCCAGGACCGGCTCGGCTGAGCCGGCCGGCTAGCGACAGGCTGGACAGTACCCCTCGAGAGTGAGGGTGTGCCCGACCAGCCGGAAGCGGTGGCGGCGGGCGATCTGGTCCTGGAGATCTTCGATCTCGGCGCAGCGGAACTCGATGATCCGGCCGCAAGCCAGGCAGATCATGTGGTCGTGGTGGCTGTGGCCGAGGATGTGCTCGTAGAGCATCTGGCCGCGGCCGCCGTCGAGCGCGCCCAGGAAGCCGCCTTCGACCAGCAGGGCCAGGGTGCGATAGACCGTGGCCCGACTGGCGCGGGATCCCTTGCCGCGGAGACGGGCATACAGTTCCTCGGCGCTGAAGTGGTCGTGGGTGGCCCAGGTCTCGGTCAGGATTTCGCGCCGCGGCACCGTGACCCGGAGACCCTTCCGACGCAGAAAGGTCTCGAACCGGGCCAGGGCTTCTTCCGCCTTCACGCCATCCCCTCCAGGGTCGAGAGGGCGGCGCGGCCGATGTCCCGGCGTAGGGTCCGGCCCTCGAAGCGGATCCGGTCGGCGGCGGCGTAGGCGCGTTCGCGCGCCTGCGGGAGATCCTCGCCGAGGGCGGTCACGGCCAGGACCCGGCCGCCGGCGGTGACCAGGCGACCGTCCCCGTCGCGGGTGGTACCGGCCTGGAAGACCTGGAGATCCTCGCCCTGCTCGATCTCGTCCAGGCCTTGGATCGGGATTCCCTTGGGGTATTCGCCCGGGTAACCGCCGGAGGCAAGGACGACCGTGACCGCCGGCCGCAGGTCCCATTCCGGCGCCTCGAGTTCCTCCAGTTCGCCGAGGGCGCAGGCGCGGAGATAGGGCAGGAGATCGGAACGCAGCCGCATCATCAGGACCTGGCACTCCGGATCGCCGAAGCGGACGTTGAACTCGAGGACCTTCGGACCGGCCGGGGTCAGCTTGAGCCCCGCGAAGAGGATGCCGCGGAACCGGCGCCCCTCGTGGTTCAGGCCGTGCACGGTCGGCAACAGGATCTGGCGTTCGATCGCGTCGCGGGTCCGCTGGGAGACGGTCGGGTTGGGCGAGATCGCGCCCATGCCGCCGGTGTTCGGACCGCGGCCGCCGTCGAGGAGCTGCTTGTGGTCCTGGCAGGTCTCGAGGGGAATGATCGTCCGACCGTCGGTCAGGGCGAAGGCCGAGGCCTCGGGCCCCTGTAGGAACTCCTCGATCAGGACCGTCCGGCCGGCCTCGCCGTGGACCCCGTCCTCGAGCATCGCTCGGACCGCGCGCCGGGCGGCGGCGGCGTCCTCGCAGATCACCACCCCTTTGCCGGCGGCGAGCCCGGAGGCCTTGACCACGAGCGGATAGCGGGCCCCGCCCTCGAGGTAGGAAACGGCGGGATTCAGGTCCTTGTAGACCCGGTAGGAGGCGGTCGGCACCCGGTGGCGGACCAGGATCTCCTTGCAGAAGGCCTTGCTGGCCTCCAGCTCGGCGGCGGCCGCCGACGGCCCGAAGGCGGCGATCCCGGCCTCCTGCAACCGGTCGACCAAGCCGGCAGCGAGCGGATCCTCCGGACCGACGACGACGAGATCGACCTTCTGCTCGCGGGCGAAGGCGGTGATCCGGTCGAGGTCGGTGGCCGGGATCGGCACATTCTCGCCCAACTCGGCCGTGCCCGGGTTGCCGGGCGCGGTCCACAGCCGCTCGCAGTCGGGGGAACGGGCGATCTTCCAGGCCAGGGCATGCTCCCGGCCGCCGGAACCAACGAGAAGGATGCGCATCAGCAGGAGTCCTCGGCCGTAGATTATGACGAGGCGGGACCGCCTCGGCGCCCCCGCTCCGACGCTTGCCCTGGCGGCCGGCGGCGGCGGCGGTTACAGGTGAGGGAATGACCCCCCCGCTCTGGGTCCACTACCTGAACTCCTTCGAGTCGGCGCTGTGCGAGATCGTCCCGGAGGAGGACCTGCGCCGGCTCACCCGCCGGGCCGGGCGGCGCAGCGGCCGGGAACTGGCGGCCGACCGGGACCGGGCGCTGGCGGCCCTGGCCCCGGCCGGACTGGCTCTCGACGGCGAGGCAGCCGTCCTGGGGCGGCCCGCGGCCGGCTGCCAGGGGCTGGTCAGCTGGCTGCAGGGCTTCCTCGAGGGCCTCGACGAACAGAGGCGGGAGGTCGTCGTCCGACCGGACCGGGCGGGCGGCCTCCGCCTGGTGCCCGCCGACCGGCCCTGGACGGAGGAGTCCACCCCCGGCTTCCACTTGCCGGCGACCGGGCCGCTCACCCCCTATCAGCTCGCCCAGGTCGCCGACCTCTCGGCCGACGCGGTCCTGTTCATCGATGAGGAGAACCGCATCCGGGCCTGGAACCAAGGCGCCCGCGAGATGTTCGGCTACACCGCCGCCGAGGCCATCGGCCAGTCGGCCGAGCTGCTCCTGCCGGAGGACCTGCGCCAGTCCGGCGAACTCGAGCTGCTGATCCGCCGAACCCGCGCCCGCGGCCGGCTCCGCAACTACGTCACCCGGCGGGTGCGTCGGGACGGGCGCGAAATCGTCGTCTCCCTCACCCGCAGCCTGGTCCGCGACCGCCAGGGCCGCGAGGTCGGCGCCGGCGCCATCCTGCGCGACATCACCGAGGCCGAGAAGATGAAGCAGGAACTCGACACCGCCCGCAACCTGGCCGCCCTCGGCGAGCTGTCGGCCCAGGTCGCACACGAGGTCCGCAATCCCTTGGCCGGGATCCACGGCGCCCTGCAGGTCCTGCGCCGCCGCCTCCGGCCCGGGCCGGAAGAAGCCGAGGTTTTCGACCGGGTCGCGGCCGAGATCAGCCGTCTCGACCGCCTGGTCACCGATCTGATGCGCTTCGGCCGTCCGGCCGCGCCGCACAAGGACCGGGTCCGCCTCGGCGAATGGCTCCAGGACTGGCTCCAGCAGGTCGAGGACGAGGCCCGCGAGCGCGGCGGCACCCTCGCCCTGACCCGCACCGCCGAACCGGTGGTCGAGATCGACCCGCTCATCCTCGGCCAGGTCCTGCGCAATCTGCTCGAGAACGCCCTCGAGGCCAGCCCGGACGGCTGCTCCATCCGGCTCGAGGTCGGCGCCGACGAGCAGCGGGCCTACCTGGTCTTCGCCGATGACGGGCCCGGCATTCCGGAGCCGCTGCGCGAGAAGGTCCTCCAGCCCTTCTTCACCACCAAGACCCGCGGTTCCGGGCTCGGACTGGCCATCTGCCAGCGCCACCTCCACTCCCTCGGCGGCGGCCTCGAGCTGCTGGAACCGGAGCGCGGGACGGCTCTGCGGCTGCGCCTGCCCCGCTGCGGCTAGCCATCCAGCCCGTACTTCTCGATCCGATAGCGGATCTGGTCCCGGTTCATGCCGAGCAGGCGGGCGGCCCGGCTGCGGTTGCCGCCGGTGCGCCGCAGCGCCTCCTCGACCCAGCTCCGCTCCAGGGCCTGGAGATCGACGCCCTCGGCCGGCAGTTCGAGCGGCGCCGACCGGCGGCGGCCTTCGGCGCCGCCGACCTCGGTCGGTAGATCCTCGAGGCCGATCCGCTCACCGCCGGCGAGGAGCGCCGCCCGCTCGACGGCGTTGCGCAGTTCGCGGACGTTGCCGGGCCAGGGATAGGCCTGCATCGCCTGCTCGGCCTCGGCCGTGAAGCCGGCGGCGGCGACACCGAACTCGCGGCGGAACTGGCCGAGGAAGTGCTCGGCCAGCGGCAGGATGTCCTCGAGCCGCTGCCGCAGCGGCGGGATCTCGACCGGAACGACCTTGAGCCGGTAGAAGAGATCGGCGCGGAACCGACCGGCGGCGACTTCTTCCTCCAGGTTGCGGTTGGTGGCCGCGACCACCCGCGCCTCGAGCCGGAGCTGACGGGTCCCGCCGACCCGCCGGAACTGGCGGTCCTCGAGCAGAGTAAGCAGCTTGGCCTGGATGCCGGGCGGCAGGTCCCCGACCTCGTCCAGGAAGAGGGTGCCGCCCCAGGGCAGCTCGGCGAGGCCGCGCTTGCTCTCCTTGGCGTCGGTGAAGGCGCCCTTCTCGTGCCCGAACAGCTCCGATTCGAGCAGGTTCTCCGGGATCGAGGTGCAGGAGACCGGAATGAACGGAGCCTCCGAGCCGCCGCTCGAAGCGGCGTGGAGGTAGCGGGCCGCCAGCCCCTTGCCGACCCCGCTCTCGCCGGTGAGGAGGACGGTGGTGGCGCCGCTGCCGCCGATCCGGCGCAGGAGTTCCATCACCTTGCGGGTCACCGGCGCCTCGGCCACCGGCCAGAGGTCGTCGCCGTCCTGGCGGGCGCGGAGGTCGGCCAGCCGCCGCAGGTCGCGCTGCTCGAGGGCCCGCTTGGCGGTGAGGAGGAGGTCGTCGAGCTCGAACGGCTTGGCGACGTAGTCGTAGGCGCCCCGGCGGACCGCCTCGACCGCTCCGCGCAGGGACCCGTAGGCGGTGATCACGAGCACGGCCAGGTCGCTGCCCTCGGCGGTGACCTCGCGCAGGAGATCCATGCCGTCGCCGTCCGGCAGCTTCAGGTCGAGGATCAGCAGGGACGGCCAGCGCTCCTCGAGCCGCTCGCGCGCCTCGGCCAGGGAGGCCGCCTCCTCGACCTCGGCCCCGGCCTCCTCGAAACAGGCGCGCAGGCTCCAGCGGATCATCCGCTCGTCGTCGACGACGAGGATCCGAGGCGGCGGCGGCGGGAAGTGGATCGGGTCGTCCATGCCGGATCAATCGGCCAGGCTGCGCCGGACGACCTCGTCCAGATCCCGGGACAGATCGGCGGCGGCGATCCGCTCCATCTCGGCCCGCATCAGCCGTCGTCGGCCGGGCTCGATCCCGCCCCAGCGACCGAGCGGCTGCACCTCGCGCGCCGCCACCTGCGGATTGATCGCGTCGAGCTCGAGGATCTGATCGGCGAGGAAGCGGTAGCCGGCGCCGTCGGCGCGGTGAAAGTGCGGCAGGTTGGCGGCGAAGTGCCGGATCACCGACCGGGCGCGGTTGGGATTGCGCAGGGTGAAGGCGGGGTGCCGGACCAGTTCGGCCACCCGCTCGACGGTGTCGGGCAGGTCGGCCCCGGCCTGGACCGCGAACCACTTGTCCATCACCAACGGGTCGTCGCGCCAGCGGTCTGCGAAGTCGGCCAGGGCCCGCTCCCGTTCCGGCAAGTCGAGCGAGGCGAGGATCCGCAGCGCCGCCTCCTGGTCGGTCATGTTGTCGGCCTCGGTGAACTGCCGCCAGCAGAGTTCGCCGGCGTCGGTTCCGGCGAGTCGGGCGAGCAGGCCGAGGCAGAGGTTGCGCAGGCGCCGACGACCGGTCTCGGCGGGGTCGTGCCGATAGGGTCCGACGGGGGCCAACTCCTCCCGGCGGGCGCGCAGCTCGGCGGCACAGGCGGCGGCGAGCGCGCCCAGCAGCCACTCCCGCGCGCGGTGGAGCAGCGCCGGGTCGAGGTCGGAGATCTCCTCGGCCAGGACCGCCTCGTCGGGCGGGGTCAGGGCGTAGGCCTGGAGCGAGCGGTCGATGCCGTCGGCCAGCAGCGTCGTCCGCCAGGCGTCGCGGACGACCTCGGGCAGGACCGGATCGGCGCCGCCGGCGAAGGCCCGATAGGCCTGCAGGATCACCCTTTGGAAGAGATCCTGGCCGGCCTGCCAGCGGTTGAAGGCGTCCGAGTCGTGGGCGAGGCGGAAGGCAAGCTCCTCGTCGCCGACCTCCATCCGCAGCCGCACCGGGGCGGAGAAGTTGCGCAGCAGACTCGGGACCGGCCGCGCCGGCAGGTCGGTGAAGACGAACTCCTGGACCTCCCGCTCGAGGAGCAGGACGCGGCTGCCGGGGGCGGCGGCCCGCTCCTCGCCCGCCAGACGGAGCGGCAGGTCGGCCCCGTCGGGCCCGATCAGGCCGACCGCGATCGGGATCGGGAAGGGTTCCTTCCGCTCCTGGCCCGGTGTCGGCGGGCAGCACTGGGCCAGGCGAAGGGTGTAGCGCCGCCCGGCCTCGTCCCAGGTGCCGACCGCCTCGACCACCGGCGTGCCGGCCTGGGAGTACCAGCGCTCGAAGCGGTCGAGGTCGACGCCGTTGGCGTCGGCCAGGGCGGCGCGGAAGTCGTCGCAACTGACCGCCTGGCCGTCGTGCCGCTCGAAGTAGAGATCCATGCCCCGCCGGAAGCCGTCGCGGCCGAGCAGGGTGTGGAACATCCGCACCACTTCGGCCCCCTTGTTGTAGACCGTCGCGGTGTAGAAGTTGTCCATGGCCACGTAGGACTCGGGCCGAATCGGATGGGCGAGCGGTCCGGCGTCCTCCGGGAACTGGCGCTTGCGCAGGGCCTTGACGTCTTCGATCCGCTTGACCGCGGCCGAGGCCATGGCGGCGGAGAACTGCTGGTCGCGGAAGACGGTCAGGCCCTCCTTCAGGGTGAGCTGGAACCAGTCGCGGCAGGTGACCCGGTTGCCGGTCCAGTTGTGGAAGTATTCGTGGCCGACCACGCCCTCGATCAAGTCGAAGTCCTCGTCGGTGGCGGTATCGGGCCGAGCCAGGACGTAGGCGGTGTTGAAGATGTTCAGGGACTTGTTCTCCATCGCGCCCATGTTGAAGTCACCGACGGCGACGATGTTGAACACGTCCAGGTCGTACTCGCGGCCGTATTCCTCCTCGTCCCAGCGCATCGCCCGCTGGAGCGAGGCGAGGGCGTGCCGCAGCTTGTCGACGTTCTCGTGCTCGCTCCACAGCCGCAGCGCGACCCGGCGCCCGGAGCGGGTGGTGAAGTCGCCCTCGAGGCAGCCGAGGTCGCCGGCGACCAGGGCGAACAGGTAGCTCGGCTTCTTGAATGGATCCTCCCAGACCGCGAAGTGGCGGCCGGCGCCGGCCTCGCCCTGCTCGACCAGGTTGCCGTTCGAGAGCAGCACCGGATAGCGCCCGCGGTCGGCCTCGATCCGCACCCGGTAGCGGGTCATCACGTCCGGGCGGTCCGGGAAGAAGGTGATCCGGCGGAAACCTTCGGCCTCGCACTGGGTGCAGAACATGCCGGAAGAGCGGTAGAGGCCGCTGAGCCGGGTGTTGTCCTGGGGTCGGATCCGGACCTCGCAGGCCAGCTCGAAGCCCGCCGGCGGCGCCGGCAGGACCAGTCGGGCGTCGTCGAGGGTGTAGGCGGCCGGGCCGAGGTCGCGGCCGTCGAGCCGGAGGGAGACCAGCTCGAGGTCCTCGCCGTCGAGGACGAAATCGGCGTCGGTCGGCGCCTCCGGCCGGCGGCGGACCCACATCCGGGACCGGACCCGGGCGCCGTCCTCGTGCAGGTCGAAGTCCAGCTCGAGCCGTTCGATCTCGTGGCTGGGCGGCCGGTAGTCCTTGCGGAACTTCTCGACCGGCGGACGCTTGGTCTCGGCTTCCGGCATGACGCCTGGATTCTAGCGCTGCCCACCGCCGCCGCCGGGGCCGCTAAGATCAGGGGTACCGGCGCCCGTAGCTCAACTGGATAGAGCACCGGACTTCTAATCCGGCGGTTGCAGGTTCGACTCCTGCCGGGCGTGCCAGGCTCCGCGAAGATGCCCACCTCCTGCCGCCGTCTGCTCCTTCCGTTCGCCCTGCTCTCCGTCCTGCTCGTCGCCCTGCCGGCCTGCGGCAACCGGGTGATCCGCCCGTTCAAGAAGAAGCCGCGGCCGCCGCGGCAGGAACAGCCGGAACGGCCGCCGTCCGAGCCGCCGGTCCAGCCGCCGAGCGAACCGTCCGAACCGCCGTCCGAACCGCCGTCCGAGCCGCCGGCCCAGCCGCCGAGCGAACCGTCCGAACCGCCGTCCGAGCCGCCGGCGCCGCCCCCGAGCGGCCTGGCGGTGCTGCCGGTGCCGCCCCCCAGCCGGAACCTGCCCGAGGCCCGACCCGGCGGCCAGTGGTACGAAGCGGTCACCGACACTCTGGCCTACACCGACGGCCCGACCAACCTGCTGCGGCTGTTCAACACCGGCCCGGCCGGGGCCCACGGCTTCCTCCAGGTCCGCGGCGAGGAGTTCGTGTTCGAGGACGGCACCCCCTTCCGCTTCTGGGGCACCAACCTGGCCCGCGGCGCCCCGGCCCCGACCAAGGAGGAGGCGCCGAAGATCGCCGCCCAGCTCGCCCGCCTCGGCTTCAACGCCGTCCGCCTGCACCTGATCGACTCGGCCCAGCTCCTGTTCAACGGCCAGGACACGGTCACCAAGTTCAACCGCTCGATGCTGGATCGGCTCGACTTCTTCCTCGCCGAGCTGAAGAAGAAGGGCATCTACTACGACGTCAACCTCTACGTCTGGCGCCGCTACGGCAACCACGACCCGGTTCCGACCCCGCGCGAGATCCCGGAGAAGGGACGCTACGTCAACTACTTCCACCCCGACGTCGTCCGCCTGGAGAAGGACTACACCCGCCGCTTGCTGACCCACAAGAACCCCTACACGGGTCTGACCTGGGCCGAGGATCCGGCGATGGCGATGATCGAGCTGTCGAACGAGAACTCGCTGTTCGGCGGCTGGTTCTCCGGCTACCTGGACGAGGGCGGAGATCCGAAGAAGAGCATCTCCAAGCCCTACCGGGACTGGCTGGACCGCGACTGGAACCGCTGGCTGAAGGAGCGCTACCGGACCACTGCCGCCCTCAAGAAGGCCTGGAGCCGCGGCGCCGGCAAGGGTCGGATCGGCCTCGCCGGCCGCGAGAGCCTCGAACAGGGCAACATCGCCCGGGTCGCCTACAAGAAGCTCGGCTCCTACTCGCCGGCGCGGATCGAGGACATGGCGCGCTACTACTACCACCTCGAGACGCACTACATCGACGACTACCGCGACTTCCTGCGCCGAGAGTTGAAGGTCAAGGTTCCGGTCCTGAACACCCAGAACTACAACGGCCTGCCCGGCCTGGCCGCCCAGGCGCACGCCGACTGGGTCGACACCCACGCCTACTGGGACCACCCGCAGTTCAAGGGCGGGGTGCGCAACCAGCCGCTGATGAAGGTTCATCAGAAGTCGCTGGTCCAGAACCCGGTGATCCCGGAGAGCGCCGGGCCCGGCGGTCGGGTCAGTCTGTTCAACGAGACGGCGATGTCCAGAATCGCCGGCAAGCCGTACACGATCACCGAGTGGGCGCCGAGCAAGGCCAATCCCTACGCCTGGGAGGTGCCGCTGATCTTCGGCGCCTACAACGCCTTCCACGGCACCAACGGCATGTATCTGTTCGCCTACGCCAGCGAGCGCGACAACTACCACCCGGTGCCAATGGCCAACCACCTGCAGTGGTCGAACGTCTATCCGTTCCTGATCGAGAACCTGGTCGCCGCCCTCGCCTGGCGCCGCGGCGACGTCTCCCGCGCCGATCGCCGGATCGAACTCCACTACTCCGACCGGGACATCTTCGACGTCCGCAACGCCGCCGCCGACCGGCGCTTCTGGTGGGGCAAGCCGGTGCCGCCGTGGGCCTCGCTGCGGGCGCCGATCGCCCGGGTCCTGTTCGACGACGGCCCCGACACCGGCCCGCTCGATGTCCTCCGCAGCCCGAACGACGGCCTGTTCCGCTCCTCCACCGGCGAGCTGCTGTGGGACGCCCGCCAGGCCGGCAAGGCCTTCGTCCGGATCGACACCCCGCGCTATCAGGCGGTGATCGGCAGCCTCCAGGCCCCGGAGCCGGCCGCCAACCTCGCCGTCCGCGGCGACGGCCGGGCGGCGGTCGCCGTGATCAGCCTCGACCACCAGCCGCTGGCCCGGAGCGGCCGCGCACTGCTGACCGCGGTCGCCGCGTTCCGGTTCCAGGGCGAGAAGGTGACGGCGGCCTCGGGCGGCTTCCAGCAGTGGGACCCGGGTCGGCCGCCGCTGCAGACCGAGGCGGTCCGGGCCACGGTCGAGCTGCGCGGCTGGAGCCAGGCCGGCGAGCTGGCCTGCTACGCCCTCGACTGGAAGGGTGGCCGGGCCGCGCGGGTGCCGGTCGCCCTCCAGGACGGCAGAGCCGTGATCGAACTCAAGCGCTTCCCCTACCCCTGGTTCGAACTCGTCGCCGAATAGGACGGGCCGAACAGAAAAAGGACGGGCCGGCGGTCGGCCACCGGCCCGTCCTGGTTCTGGTACCCCCCACAGGGCTCGAACCTGTGACCCAGGGATTAAGAATCCCTTGCTCTGCCAACTGAGCTAGGGGGGCGCGCGGGCGGAGACTATAGCGCCGAGGGCCGGCCGCGAGAAGAGGCCGCCGGGGGAATCCCGGTCTTGGCGCCGCGGCGCCCGGACGCTAGACTCTCCGTCCCGATCGCGTGGTGGGCGTAGCTCAGTTGGTTAGAGCACCAGATTGTGGATCTGGGGGTCGGGGGTTCGAGTCCCCTTGCCCACCCCAATCCCCCGCGAGAGTGGCGGAATTGGCAGACGCGCAAGGTTTAGGTCCTTGTAGGGAAACCTGTGGGGGTTCGAGTCCCCCCTCTCGCACCCCGCCATGGCCGAGCCGGAGAGCCGCTACGCCCGCCAGGTGCGCCTGCCCTTCCTGGGAGAGGACGGCCAGGACCGCCTCGGTCGCGCTGCCGCCGCCGTGGTCGGCCTCGGGGCCCTCGGCTGCGTCGCCGCCGACCTGCTCGCCCGTGCCGGCGTCGGCCGCCTGGTCCTGATCGACCGGGACGTCGTCGAGTGGTCCAACCTGCAGCGCCAATCCCTCTACTGCGAGGCGGACGCCCATCGCTCCCGCGCCAAGGCCGAGGCCGCCGGCGAGCGCCTGCGGGCGGTGAACTCGGCGATCCGGATCGAGGCCCAAGCCGCCGACCTCACCGCCCAGAGTCTGCCGGCGCTGCTGGCCGGGCTGGACCTCGCGGTCGACGGCAGCGACAACTTCCCGACCCGATACCTGCTGAACGACTGGGCGGTCCGGGAGGACCGCTCCTTCGTCTACGCCGGCGTCGTCTCCAGCTACGGCATGGCCGGCGCCGTCACGCCGGGCGGTCCCTGCCTGCGCTGCACCTGGCCGGAACCGCCGGCCCCCGACGACGAGCCGACCTGTCGCAGCGCCGGCGTCCTCGGGCCGGCCGTGGCCGCGGTCGCCGCCCTGGCCGCGGCCGAGGCGATCAAGAT
>RFGR01000142.1 GCA_003696625.1 Planctomycetota bacterium | reverse complement strand
TCTCTTTTGGTGGTGAACCGAAATCGCCGCCGCCTTGGGGGGAAACCGGGGGTTCGAAGCCCACTGCTTGCGGTCCCGGTGGTTGCCGAGGTTCCGGCAAAAAAAGGCGTTATAGCCGTGGAATTCCCTCGTTAGGAACATACACTGAACTGGTCGAAAGACAGGGGGAATGTCGTGATGTTGATGCCCAGCCTTTTGTTGGCCTTGGCGGCCCCGGGGGGGGAACTGCCGCCGGCCGTCTGCGTGCCCGCTTCGGTCCTGCCGGCCCCGAGCGGGGTCGAGATCGATCGCTCCCGGATCCGCTACGGAAACCTGGCCGACTTCGATCCCGAGAAGGGGCACAAGGTCGCCACCGTCCGGTCGACCGAGGTCTACACCGAGATCCCGGCCTACAAGACCATCGTCAAGGAAGGCATCGAGCGTGGAACCGCCCGGTGGATCCAGCTCATGAAGGAAGCCACCGCCCAGTTCAAGAAGGCGCTCAAGACGGTGGCCGCAACCGAGAACTACGTCCTCATCGTCGAGGAGGGCGGGATCTCCGGCTACCCAACCACCGACGCCACGACCGCCATCATCGACGCCCTCTGATCCGGGCGCCGCGGCGCCCGGACCCGTTTCGCGGTTGACGCTTCCCCCCGGCCGCTCCGCCCTCCCGGTTCTCCTGCTCGTCCTCGCGGGGGTTCCGGTCTTGGGCTCCTGCGCCCAGATCTCGGCTGGGGAGGTCGAGGAGACCGCCGGCGCCGCCGCGCCGGCGCCGGCGCCGGCGCCGGTGCCGACCTCGCTGGAGGAGCGATATCCTTTCGTCCGCTTCCTCAAGCAGGGAGAAGACTTCTACACCGCCATCCTGACCGCCCCGGTCGGCTTCGGGGCGACGATGGAGCCGCAGCTCCGCAAGTTCTGCTCCTGCCTGCAGGGCGACAACCCACGGGCCAGCCTCGAGGTCCTGGCCAACGGCGGCTACTCCTTCGGCGGCAATCCCAAGGGCGACAGCGGCGCCGGGGCCGGCTCCGGCAAGATGGTCGCGGTCGAGGATCTCGTCCTGGCCCGCGGTTCGCGCGCCGACCTGGAGGAGATCCTCTCCTTCATCGACCTCTTCTTCAACGGCGGTCCTCAGATCGAGATTCAGGCCGAGATCTTCGAGGTCATCGACACCGAGGCCTTCGAACGCGGCATCCGGCCGGCGGCTGCGGCCCTGGTCCAGAACACCGGCACCGTCCAGGCGGACGGCACCGGCCCCTTCTTCCGCGGCATGGGCGGCGGCTTCCCCTCGGCCAGTGACCCGCTGTTCGACAGCGCCGGCCCGGGCGGGGTCTTCTCGCTCGCCTTCGTCGACGACGACATCAAGGTCGAGGCCTTCCTCCAGCTTCTGCGCTCGACCGAGGGCGTGGACGTCGTCTCCCGGCCGCGGGTGGTGGTCCGCAACGGGGTGCCGGCCAAGCTGATCTCGACCGAGGAGGTGCCCTACCTCGAGCCGGGCTCGGTCTCGGCCCAGGGCATCACCAACCTCAAGGTGCTGAAGAAGAACGCCGGGGTCGAGCTGTACGTCCAGCCGATCCTGCTCGGCGGCGACACCGTCCACCTGGTGGTCAACGCCAAGGCCAGCCGCATCGGCCGCTCCTTCTTCATCGGCACCGACGCCAACGGCAACCCGATCAGCGTCCCCTCCGTCAGTTCGCGCGAGGCCACCACCTCGATCACCGTGCGCAGCGGCCAGAAGGTGGTCATCGGCGGCCTGCGCCTGCGCGAGCAGCGCGAGGTCGAGAACAAGGTGCCGATCCTGGGCGACGTGCCCTTCCTCGGCTGGCTGTTCTCCTCCCGAGGCTCCTCCGAGGTCGACACCGAGGTGATCTTTGTGATCACCCCCTTGGTCAAGACCCGGGCGCCGTCGATCTCGCCCTTCCAGGAGGACATCTTCGACCCCTTCTCCGAGGTCGAGGGTTCTTGAAGCCGGGAATGAACCGGCTGCCGGCCGCGTCTAGGATCGGGTGGCGATGAAGACTCCCGCGGGCGCTTCCGCCGGTCGGCGTGGCGTGGTCCTGATCCTGACCCTGTTCGTGATCCTGATCACCTACGCGCTGGTCGCCCAGCTCACCCTCGGCACCTCGGTGGTGGCCCAGACCACCCGCAACGCCGCCCTGCGCCTGCGCATGCGCGCGGCCTGCACCAGCGCCGCCCAACAGGTCCTCGACGCCCTGGCCGACGACGCCCAGGCGGCCGGTGCCGGCGCCTCGGCGGCGGCGGCGGAGGCGACCGCCGAAGGGCTGGGCGGCCTCGACCCGGGGGCGGCCGGGACCGGCGGCGGGGAGGAGGCCGGCGCCGGTGCGGAGGCCGAGGACGCCGACTCCTTCGAGGATTCCTGGGCCCGGCCGATGCGGATCATGATGGGGGAGATCGAGATCCAGACCTTCGTTCAGGACGAGAACTCCAAGTTCAACCTCCTTTCAATGTTGGATGAGGACGAGGACCGCCGCCGGCAGGCCCGCGACCGCTGCGCGGCGATTCTCGACCGGCTCCGGACCGGCTTCGACGACGACCTGGACGACCTCGAGGCGGCCCAGATCCGGGACGACATCGTCGCCTGGCTCGAAGGACGGGACCGCGACCAGGAGTACCCGCGGCCGCCGCGGTTTTCCAATCCCGAGGATCAGGACTGGTCCTTCCCCTACGCCCTCGAGGAGCTGCTCGTGCTCGAGCGGATCGACGAGGAGCTGTTCTACGACCAGGTCCGCCCCGACGACAAGTACGCGCCCGGCCTCGAGAGCGTCTTCACGGTCTGGACCTCGATCGACCTGGAGCCACCGGAGACCGGCGGTCTGGCCCCGGAGGAGGAAGCGGCGACGGGCGCCGGCGGCGAGGCCGCCGGCCAGGATCCGCTGGCCGCGGCGGCCGCCGGCGGCGATCCCCTAGCCGAGGCCGGGGC
>RFGR01000141.1 GCA_003696625.1 Planctomycetota bacterium | reverse complement strand
GTGTCGGGCTACTGGTTGCCGCGGCTGTTCCGCCGGATCCTGCCAGAGGAGGAACGGGTCGAGCCGGCGGCCGGCGCGGCCCGGCTCGCCGCGCTGCGCGCGGCCGGCGGCCTCGCCGGCGAGGTCGCCGGCCTGCTGCTCGATCGCTCGGCCGATCTGGTCGCCGCGGCCCTGGCCGGCCTGGCCGGGCGGCTGCCGACCGGTCGGCCGCTGCGGGTCCTGGCCGAGGGCAGCCTCTACTGGAAGACGCCCGGCTACGGCCGACGGGTCGCGGCGACCTTGGACGCCCTGCTCGAGAATCGGCGCAGCCGGGAGATCCTCGGCCTCGAGCACGCCAACCTCGCCGGCAGCGCCTGCGCCGCCCTTCAACCGTCGGCCGAGGCCTCGCCCGACCGGTAGAAGCGCACCTCGGCCTTCTCGAGCGTCGCCAGGCCCTCGCCGATCGCGCCCTCGATGGCGGCCAGGAAGGCTTCGACCTTCTCCTCGCTGTCGACGATCTCGACCACGATCGGCAGGTCGCTCGACAGCCGCAGCACCTTGGCCGTGTGCAGGCGGCTGTGGCCGCCGAAGCCCTCGATGCCGCGCAGCACAGTGGCGCCGGCCAGGCCCTCCTCGCGCGCCCGGCGCACGATCCACTCGTAGAGCGCCATGCCGCCGTGCTTGTCGTTCTCGCCGATGAAAATGCGCAGGAGCTTGCCTTCGCTGGGCAGGGTCATCGCTACCTCGAAGCAGTCAGGAAGTGGCCGAGCCAGACCAGGGCCAGGCCGGCGACGAGGTGGACGCCGACGTTGGCGGCGGCGCGCAGGCCCTCCCCGTCGCGCAGCATGGCGAAGGTCTCGTTGCCGAACGTAGAGAAAGTGGTGAAGCCGCCGAGCAGGCCGACCAGCAGGAAGAGTCGGGCCTCCGGGCCGAAGAGCTGGCGCGACTCGGCCAGGCCGGCGACAACGCCGATGGCCAGGCAGCCGAGCAGGTTCACCGCCAGGGTGCCGACCGGAAAGGTGGTGAGCGGCGCCAGCCGGTGGGCCAGTCCGGCCAGCGCCCAGCGCCCGACTGCGCCGGCGAAGCCGCCGGCGCCGACCAGCAGCGCCTTCACGAGCCCGGTCCGCCCGCCGTCCATGGCCGGAGCCTAGCGCGGGGCGGTCGCCGGGCCAAGCATCGGCCCCGCTTCGAGCAGGCGGGCGGTGTCGAGTCGTTTCGTCGTGCCGGGCATGCAGGGCACGCCGGCGAAGAAGCGGCGCAAAGCCCGGCGGTAGGCGGCCGGATCGGGCCGCTGGCGGCGGTACTCGTCGCAGTAGAGTCCGATCTCGGCGAAGGGGATCGGCGGCGGGTCGGGGAAGTCCGGCCGGAAACGCAGGTCGAGACCCTCGTAGTCGACGAAGTCCGCCGGCGTCACCGTGCGGTCGTCGACCAGGACCGACTTGGCCAGCACCGCTGGCGGCATCCGGTTCCAGATGGTCCGGTCGCCCTGGCTGTTGCCATGGAACAGGTTGCCGGCCACCAGGCAACGGATCGGCCAGAGGCGGCCGAACTCGCCGTCGTCCTCGAGCACCTGGGCCATGAGCGGGAACCGGCTCAGCCAGGGCTCGCGCAACCAACCGCGCGGACCGACCACCTGCTCGGCCCGGCCGACGTAGTTCTCCTTGGTCCGGCGGTAGCGGTGCTCCGGGTCGGCGGCGATCTCCTGTTCCCAACGGTAGCGCCGGGCGCCGCCGGCGCCGTCGTTGTAGACGCCGCGGAACCCCTCGAGGAAGACGTTGCCGACGATGGTGTGGCCGGCGCCGCCGTTCATGAAGATGCCCTTGCCGGCGGACTTGAAGAAGACGTTGCCGACGCAGACGGCGCCGGCCTGAGCGTCGTCCAGGTGGATGCCGGACCGCTCGACCTTGCCCGGCACGCCCATCAGGTGGTGGAAGAAGTTCCAGCGGTAGACGTTGCCGTAGCCGACCAGGTCGGCGCCGGAATAAACCGCGCCGCCGTCGCCTTCCTCGTAGCCGATGTCGAAGAACTCGTTCAGCTCGAGCAGGTGGGCGTTGCCGGTGACGACCACCGCCTGACCGATCGAGGAATGGACCAGGTTGTGGGCGAAGCGGTTGCCGACGCCGGCGACCACCACGTTCACGCGCCGATGGCCGAAGTCGCGCTGGTAGATGTGGCAGTTGACCACCTCGTTGTCGCCGTCCTCGAGCTGGCCGGGGCCGCGGCGGCCGCCGCCGAGCAGGAGGTGGCGGTCGAGGTCGACCAGGTCGCAGCTCAGGACGCGGTTGCGGCGGCCGCCGACCAGAACACCACCGGCGGCGCAGGCGCGGATGCGGGCGCCGGCCAACAGGCAGTCCTCCCCCTCCAGCCGGAAAGCCCAGCCGCCGCCGAGGTGCTCGACGTCGAGGCCGATCAAGCGCAGGTGGCGGACGCCGGCCAGTTCCAGGAACCCCTGCCGGGCCGGCAGCACCACCCGCGAGTCGGGTCCGAAGCCGGGCGGGGGCACCAGGTAGAGGCGGCGGGCGGGGGCGTCCCAGCTCCACTCGCCGGGTTGATCGGCCTCGCAGAGCAGGCCGAAGACGCGGCAGGGTTTGTCCGTCCGGCGCCAGCCCCAACCGTAGGCGGTGGCCTGCGACAGGTGGATGGCCTCGAGTTCGGCGCTGGCGGCGACGATCGGCTGCACCTTGTAGAGCCAGTTGGCGTCGAGGTAGCCCGCCAGTAGCGCCTTGCCGGGGGACCGTTCGAGTTCGGCCTGCCACTGGGCCCAGCTTCCGGCCCGCTCGACGCCGCGGGCCCCGAAGCGGGCCCAGGCGCCGCGCGGCTCGGCCAACGAGCCGAGCCATCCCGCCGGCCGGCCTTCCTCCTGCCAGGGCGGATGGCCGGCGCGGACTCCGTAGCCCTCGGCCCCGGGCGGCACCGCCGGCGGCGAGACCTCCGGCACCGCCGGCTCGGGCGCCAGCAGCGCGTAGCCCTGGTTCGGGAAGACGGCGGGCAGTTCCATGCCGTCGTCGACGGCGAGCGGGGCGATGCCGGCGCGGTCGAGGGCGGCGGCCAGCTCGGGATCGGTCACCGTGGCGGCCAGGACCCGGTCGGCCGCCGCCGGGGCGAGCCGGGCTCGTTCGTCCGGGTCGGTGACCGGGGCGAAGGCGGCGCCGGGGAGCGCCAAGCCGCCGTCGAAGACCACCCGTTCGCCGGGCGCGGCGCGGAGGACGATCGGCCGATCGGCGGTGCCGGAGTACTCCGGCCCGAGCCGGATCGGCGCCGGCGGCACCGGGTAGCGGCCGCCCAGGAGCCGCAGCTCCCAACCGCCGTCGGGCAGCTCGCCGGCGCCCAGCCGCTCGCGCAGCCGGGCGAGCGCCGCGGCGAGGGTCAGCGGTTCCTCGGCCGTGCCGGCGGCCCCGGCCCGGCCCGTCGGCGCCACGTGGATGACCTGCTGGGCGCCGGGCGGAGCGGCGGCGAGGAGAGCGAGAAGCGGCAGGACCGGGAGCGGCATGACGCCGCATCCTAGGGGGTCCTCAGCCCCGCCGCGGCACCAGGCGCACCGCCCGGCGGTAGGGCCGGCCGGTCACCTCTTCCGTCAGTTCCGCGGTGCCGGCGATGTGGCCGCGGGCGTTGATCCCGACCACGTCGATCAGGCGGAACGCGGTCTTCTGCGGCAGCGCCTGCCGGAGGTCGATCCGCTTCCACTCCTTCCGGCGCCGCACCCAGAGCACCGGCCGGCCGCCGTCGCGCCCGAGGAGCTGCTCGTCGGAGCCGAAGTCGAGGGCGACGCCATCGGCTCGGGTCGGCAGCTCCTCCCCCATCGCCCCGATCTCCGCGGCGCGCGGATCGAGTTCCCACACCCAGACCCGGCCGCGGCCGCCGACGACGGCGTGGCCGGCGACCCGCCCGCCGCTGATCGTCACCAGAGTGGCGTCCGCCGGCCCCCGCCAGAGGAGGGGCGACCGCTGGTCGAGCCATCCCTGCGCGGCCAGGCGCCCCTGGCGCAGGAGCGGACCGAAGACCAGCGGTCGGCCGCGGTCGTCCTCCCCCACCAACCAGCCCTGCTCGTTGGCCGCCCGCGGCCGGAAGCGGGCCGGCAGCAGCCGCCATTCCCCCTTGCCGCTCCGCCGCAGATGGGAGACGACGAGCCGCTCCTCGCCGGCCACTCGGGCGCGGCCGAGGACCAGCCCGCCCGGGCCGAGGACGAGGAAGCGCCAGTCCTCGGTTCGCGGCGGCAGCGGCAGCTCGGCCCCTCGTCCGGAGAGGTCGATCAAGGTCGGGCCGTCGGCGGGCAGGCGGACCAGGAGCCGGCCGTCGTCGTTCGCGGCCAGCACCCGGGCCCGCGGGGGCCACTCGATCGGCCGCAGCGACCGATCCCAGACCAGCGAGCGGACCGGTTGGTCGCCGCCGGGGTGGAGGGCCTCGACCTCACCGACGATGCTGTCTCCGATCGCGAGCGCCCGGGTGGCGTAGGTGCGCGGGTCCACCGGCCAGAACTGGTCGTCCTTCACGTCGCCGGGCCAGTCCCAGTCCGGAAAGGCGAAACGCCCGGCGGGGCCGTAGAGTTCGCCGGGATCGCGCACGTCGAGGATCCGGCCGGAGAATCCCTGAGCGAACAGGAGGAACAGGAGAGTGAACGGAGCGACGGCCATCCCTCGAGCCTAGGCGGGAGCCAGCCGACGGTTGCCGGCAAATCGCCCCCCCCCGTGCGCGGCCCCGGCTACGATGCCGGCATGCCGGCGCTCCCTCCTTCGCTCGACCCGCCGCGGCGGGTGCTGCTCGGCCCGGGGCCGTCCGAGGTCCCGGCCTCGGTCCTGCAGGCGATGGCGCGGCCGACCCTGGGCCATCTCGACCCGCGCTTCCTGGCGCTGATGGACGAGATCCGGGAGATGCTGCGGGGGCTGTTCGGAACCGCCAACGGGTGGACCCTGCCGATGTCCGGCACCGGCTCGGCCGGCATGGAGACGGTGCTGGTCAACCTGCTCGAGCCGGGCGACCGGGTGCTGGTCGGGGTCAACGGCGTCTTCGGCGGCCGCATCGCCGAGGCCGCCCGCCGCGTCGGCGCCGAGGCGGTCGAGGTGGCCGGAGAGTGGGGCCGCGCCCTCGACCCGGACGACTTCCGCCGCGCCGCCCGCGCCGCCGGCGGCTCCTTCCGGCTGCTGGCGCTGGTGCACGCCGAGACCTCCACCGGAGTCCTCCAACCGATGGAAGGCTGGCGCGAGTTGGCCGACGAACTCGGCGCCCTGCTCGTGGCCGACGTCGTCACCGCCCTCGGCGGCACGCCGGTGCGGCTGGACGAGTGGGGCGTCGACGCCGCCTTCGCCGGCAGCCAGAAGTGCCTGAGCTGCCCGCCCGGCCTGGCCCCGGTCAGCCTGTCGCCGCGGGCGGTGGAGCGGTTGCAGACCCGGCGCGAACCGGTCCGCTCCTGGTACCTCGACCTGAACCTGATCGCGCGCTATTGGGGCGGCGAGCGGGCCTACCACCACACCGCGCCGGTCAACCTGCTCTACGCCCTGCACGAAGCCTGCCGCCTGGCGCTGGCCGAGGGGCTGGAGCAGCGGGCGGCCCGCCACCGGCGGCTGGGCGCCGAGCTGCAGGCCGGGCTGGAGGGGATGGGGCTCGAACTGCGGGTGCCCGCCGGCGAGCGCCTGCCGCAGTTGACGGCGGTGGCGGTGCCGGACGATGTCGCGGACGCCCCGGTGCGCCGCTTCCTGCTCGAGGAGTTCGGCGTCGAGATCGGCGGCGGGCTGGGCCCGATGGCCGGCAACACCTGGCGCATCGGCCTGATGGGCGCCGGTTGCACCCGGGCCAACGTCGCCCTGGTCCAGGCCGGCCTGCGCGCGGCGCTGGCGGCGCCGGTGCGGGCGTAGTCGAGCGCGCAGGCAGCGGGAGGACGAGCAGCCGGCACCGCCCCGCGGGCGTCCGGTCGCAGATGCCGATCCAGGAATAGGCCGGGCCGGCGCCACCACTGGGTCGGAACGGTTGTCACACGGGGGGCATTTTCCTTTCTCAGGATGTCCCGAGCCCACCCACCCAACCGCAACCACCGACCATGACCCGGCCCGCCCAGAAGACC
>RFGR01000140.1 GCA_003696625.1 Planctomycetota bacterium | reverse complement strand
TGGACCGCCCAGGTGGTCGAACTCCCCAAGACCGGCGGCGGAGCCACCCAGGGCTATTACGAGTGGAAGGAGACCCGCCTCGATCCGCCCAGCGTGGACCAGTACGTGCGAATGCGGTTGGTCGATTCGATCTTCCAGCTCGATCCGCAGAACCCGCTCCTCCAGGATTTCGGACCGGCTCTGGAGGGGCTGTTGAAGGAGGACCTGCCCGTTGCCGGCTTCCTGGATCAGCACGCCATTGGTGCGGTGAGTTGCCGTGCAGGAACCGCGAACTCCGCCATTCTCTCGTTCATGAGGTGGACAACGGCAGACACGCCATTCCAGGATGGAACCACCTTGTCCAACCGCGATCCTGAAGGACTCCTCCTCGCTCCTGGTGTCGGAGGCTTGATCCAGGATTTCGACCTGACGGCGCCTTTCCTTTCCATCGAAGCGAAGGAAACCAACTTTGATTACCGTTTGTCCCCAAGGCCGGACGTCGCCTCGGGAGATCGGGACAAGGGAGCCCACCAGGTGCAGTGATGATGGTCCAACGCCTCGCCACCCTCATCGTCGTCATCGGGATGGGGAGCGCCGCCACGGCGGCGCTCCCCCAGGGGAACCGGTCCTGGGTCACAAGGGAGGTGATCCGTTCCGAGGACATCGTCCCTTTGTTCAGCGATGTATCAGGGTACAATGCCAGCAGCCAGATCGACCTCGACCAGGATGGGCATGGAGATTGGCACCTCGACTACGTGGAGGTTGATGCCGCCGGCCAGCACACCCAGCACTTCCGTCTTTTTTCCGGCTTCAAAGGGCGACAGCACTGGTCCACACAGGAGACCATTCGCAGTGATGTGTTCCAAAAAGTGGTCCTCCGGTCGGGACCCTTTCCCAGACTTGCCTTGTCAGGCTGGGACAGAACCCCTTCCCTGGACTTTCCATCCATTTGGGATCTCCACCGGCGTTATTGGATCGGTGATGTCCACCTCGGGCTAAACCCGCCACAACCGCCACTCAACAGCATGTCCCGCATCTTCCGTGGCGGAGACGTGAATGGGGATGGCACAGATGATTTCTTCTTCAAGACCTATCCGCCAGGGACCTCTACCGTTGCTTCCCTCGGCCTCGTCGACGGTTGGACGGGGGAAATCAAATGGGAGTTCCGCTCTTACCAGGATTTCTGGATCACTTACACCTATTGGACCCGTCCCGGCCCAACCCCGGACCTCGACGGTGACGGAGCCTCCGACTTCGTCTTCACAGAGATCATGTGGCCGATCCAGGGCCAGTTCGATTACCGCATCCTTGCCCTGTCCGGTGCCGATGGGCATCTCATCTGGTCCTTCCAGGATTCCAACGGCCCATTCTGGTCCAAGACGAGCGCCATTCTGCGGGATGTCGACGGCGACGGTCTGGAGGACGTGTTCACCTACGGTGGCGGTGAGTTCACCATGCTCAGTGGGAGAACAGGCGCCCGGATCTGGTGGGGGAGCAGTCAGATCCTCGATCCCGTCCTCCCGCCGACGGTGTCCAGCTACTGGTACCCGCTCGGAGCCTCGTCGACCGGCGTCCAGGGGCAGCCGGGAAACTGGGAGATCGTGATGCCGGTGGACCTCATCCAACCGGGCGATGATCTTCCTGCCCTGGCCCACTTCGACTCGTCCAACGGGCAGCTCGTCGACTTGGCTTTTCTGCCTGACACGCTGGCTCCCTGGGCCCCGAACCCAATCAGCTTTTACGGCTTGCAAGGAATCGGCGACATCGACGGCGACGGCCACGAGGAATTCGTCCAGTCGGTACCGTCGCCCTTGACTACGATCCACAGCCAGGGTGTCGACCACCACCTCGCCATTTTCGGCCAGCAAACCCTCTACGCGCCGGACACCGTCCGCATCGGCCAGACCCTCACCATCCCGGTCAGCATCCCGACCGGCGCCCATTGCCCCTTCCGGGTCCTTCTCTCCGACGGTTTCGACCGCACCGGCGGCTTCCGGGTCGACGGTTGGCGCACGCACCTCGTACCGACCCCGCTCTTCCACCGAAGCGCCGGCTGGCCCGCCCTGGGCGGCACGCTGGACGCCAAGGGGGAGGGGAGCGTCTCCCTGGACATCCCGTACGAGATTCCCCTGATCGGCACAGTGCTCTACAGCAAGGCCCTGATCGAGGACCCGGCCCGGCCCGGGAAGGTCCGGACCATGTCCTCCCTCGGGATCACGGAGATCGTTCCCTAGTCCGTTCCACCGCTCCCGGACTATCCTGGAGGCATGCTCGCCTCCCTCGCCCTCGGCCTCCTCGCGCCCCTCGCCCAGGGCTTCGACCCCGATCCGGAGAACATGGCCGACCGCTGGATCGTGGTCTTCAACCGCGCCTGGCCGGACGAGGACGGCAACGGCATCGGCGACTCCGAGGACGTCGCCCGCTGGATCGCCCGCCGGCGGGGCATCCCGGCCGCCAACCTGCTGCCGGTGGACTGCACCACCGGCACCGGCTACGTCTACAGCGGCCAGAGCGGCTGGGAGCACTTCTTCGACGAGATCGTCACGCCGCTGCGCAACACGGTGTCGCGCTGGAGCGACGAGAACCACGTCCTCGGCTTCGTGCTGTGCTACGGCGTGCCCTACCAGCTCTCGAGCATGCCGATCCACGCCGGCACGCGCTCGATCGACAGCACCCTGATCGCGCTCTGGACCCTCGGCGACCGCGCCTCGCCGAAGTTCATCAGCTTCGGCCACCAGGACGCCTACTTCGACCCGGCGCCCGGCTTCGGCACCGACCCGGGCCGCTTCGACCCGGCGGTGCACCGGCGCCAGGGGCTGCGCACCTACCTCGTCTCGCGCCTCGACGGCCTCGACGCCGAACACGCCTGCGAGCTGGTCGAGATGGCGCTCTACGGCGACGCCTACCTCTGGCCGCAGCCCGGCTTCCATTCCGGCAACGCCTACTGCGACACCCGCTACGGCGCCTACACCTGGGCCGAGCTGGCCGGCTATCCCTTCGGCCACGACACCTACGCCGACGCCGACAAGGACATGGCCTACGGCCGCCAGTGGCTGGAGCAGGCCGGCTTCCCGCTCTTCTGGGAGCCATTCGGCACCGAGATCGGCGAGGCCGGCGCCACCTGGGACGGCGGCGGCAGCGCCCTGACCGCGCCGGAGGCGATCCTCTACGAGGGCTGGTACAACTACAACAAGTACCTCGACGTCTGGGACTGGAAGGTGGGCAGCGCCGCCTGCGACCTGAACTCGAACTCGGTCGCGCGGCTGCGGCAGGAGAACCCGGGCACCTTCCTCGGCACCGCCTTCCAGCGCGGGCTGGCCTGCGGCCCCGGGGTGATCGCCGAGCCCTACCTGAACGGCCACGCCTACCCCGAGGTCTTCGCCTACTACCTCGTGAACGGCTATCCCTTCGGCGAGGCGGCGCGGATCAGCGATCCGAAGGCGAAGTGGGTCGGGATGTACGTCGGCGACCCCTTCTACCAGCCGCTGCGCGCGGGCAAGACGCCGCTCCTCGACACGGTGCCGCCGCCGCCCTGCACCGTACTCGAGGCGGCGCCGACCGCGACGGCGGGGGAGTGGCGGATCCGCACCGCGCTGCTGCCGGCGCCCGGGGCGCTGCCCGACCTCGCCACCCTCGAGCTGGCCTGGGGGCCGGACCCGTTCTACGGCTCCGTCGCCGCCGCGGTCGATCCCCGGCCGCGAGTCTTCCACACCGTGCTGCTGACGGGCCTGGGCGCCGACGAGCTGATCCACTACCGGCCCGACCAGACCGACCCGGCCGGCAACCTTGGTTCCGGCCCCGAGCTGGTCCTCGACACCGCCCTGGCGACGGCGCCGGTCTCGACCCACGTGCTCGGCCCGGCCGGCCCGGTGGCCGCCTACAGCCCGCTCGAGGTCGAGGTCTCCTTCGGCGCCGCGTCCGGTTTCGGCAGCCTCACCACCTTGCGCGTGACGGTCACCGCCGCCCACCTGGGCTGGAACCAGAAGGACGTCTCGGCCGCCTTCCTCGGTCCGCAGGCCGTCCGCTACGGCTCGGCCGACGACACCGTGCGGGCCTCGCGCCTGCTGCTCCCCGGCGGTCTCGCCCCGGGCAGCTACCTGCTCGAGGTGGACGCCGCCGCGGCCGCCGGCGCCGACCACGACGCGCTCAGCCTGCTGATCCAGTAGATCCCCGGCCCCGCGGTCGGGGACTCCCGAGCCGCCGGGCTCAGTCCGGCCCGCCGCCGGTCAGGATGCGGCAGATCTCCAGGTACCGCCGGCGGGTGCGCTCGATCACCTCGGCCGGGATCGGCGGCGGCGGCGGCTGGCGGTTCCAGTCGGTCAGGCCGCGCAGGTAGGCGCGGACGATCTCCTTGTCGTAGCTCGGCGGCTCCTCGCCCTCGACGATCGCCTCGGCCGGCCAGTAGCGGCTCGAGTCCGGTGTCAGGACCTCGTCGATCAGGACCAGTTCGCCGTCGAGGCGGCCGAACTCGAACTTCGTGTCGGCCAAGACGACCCCGGCCCGCTCGGCCCGCTCAGCGGCCTGGGCGAAGAGGCGCAGGGCCAGCTCGCGGACCCGCTCGGCCGCGGCCGGGTCGCCGATGATCGCCACCGCCTCCGCCCAAGGGATCGGCTCGTCCTTCTCGGCCTTGGTCGTCGGCGTGACCACGACCTCCGGCAGCGGGCTCGAGTTCTTCAGGCCGGGCGGCAGCGGGACGTCCCACAGGGCGCCGGTGCGCTCGTACTCCCTCCAGCCGCTGCCGGCCAGCCGCGCCCGCAGCACGACCTCGACGTTCACCCGCTCGGCCACCCGGGTCCAGGTGGCGCGGCCGCGGAGCGGCGCGTGGAACTCCTCGGGCAGGTCGGGCACCTGGGCCGGGTCGGTGGTGATCCGCGCCGCCGGCATCCAGTCCTCGACCTCGCGCAGCCAGTACTCGGTGATGTGGGTGAGCACCTTGCCGCGTTCGGGCACGGTCTCGTTCATGACCACGTCGAAGGCGCTGAGGCGGTCGGTGGCGACCATGAGCATGTGCTCGTCGTCGCCCGGCCGGCGATAGAGGTCGCGGACCTTGCCGCGGTAGAAGAGTTCCCAGCCGGGGATCTCCAGGCCGCCGCGGTAACCCTGGGAGGGGTCGAGGTCGATCGAGGAGGAGGACGGCATGACGGATTCTAGCGGCCGGCGGAGCAGCCGGCCGCCGGCCTAGAATCGGGGCATGGCGGGGACCGGAACGCGGCCGGTACGGCTGCCGGGCTGCAAGTCGACCTCGGCCCGGGCGCTGGTCCTGGCGACCCTGGCCCGCGGCCGCAGCGTCCTCTCCGGACTCTCGGACAGCGAGGACACCGTCGCCCTGCGCCGCGCCCTGGCCGCCCTCGGCGCCTCCTTCCGGGACCTTCCGGACGGCTCGGTGGCGGTGGAGGGCCTCGGCGGCCCGCCCCGACTCTCCGGCCAGCGGCTGGACGCCGGCGAGGCGGCCACCAACCTCCGCTTCCTCGCCTGCCTGGCCGCCGCGGGCCGCGGCGAGGCTCTGCTGACCGGATCGCCCGGCCTGCGCGCCCGCCCGCACGGCCCGCTTTTCGCCTTCCTCGCTTCGCTCGGAGTGGAGACGACCGAGACGGCCGACGGCTGGCGGATCCGCGGCCGCGGCCTGCCCGGCGGGGTCTGGCGGCCGCCCGTGGAGCTGAGCAGCCAGTTCCTCTCCGCCCTGGCCCTGGCCGCCCTGGCCGACGCCGAGGTGCGGCTGGTCCTGCCGGCCCGGATCCCGTCGGCCGGCTACTTCCGCCTGACCCTGGCCGCGGTCCGGGCCTTCCGCGGCTGCGAGGCGGCGGCGGCCACGGCCGACGGCCTGCTCCTACGGCCGGCCGCCGCCGTCGGGCGGCGCTTCGCGGTGCCCGCCGACGCCTCCGGCGCCACCTTCTTCCTCGCCGCCGCCGCCGCCGCCGGGCGGCCGGTGGCCTTCGCCCGCCCCTGGGCGTCGGAGCATCCCGAGGCCGAACTGAACGCGGCCTGGATCGCGGCCTCCCGCCTGCTCGCGCCGACCGCGGAGGCCGCCTTCGCTCCGGGCGGCCCGCCGCCGGAACAGCCCCTCGAGCTGGACCTCGATTCGGCCCCGGACGCCGGACCGGCGTTGACCGGGCTGGCCGTCCGGCTCCCGGCCGGGATCCGCTTCCGAGGCCTCGCCCGCCTCCGCCACAAGGAGTCGGACCGGGTGGCCGGCATGGCCGCCCTGGCCGCGGCCGCCGGCGGCGAGGTGGTCGAGGAGCAGGACGGCGCCCTCTTCGTCCGGGCCGGCCGCGGCCGCCCCGCCGCCGCGCCCTTCGACCCCCGGCACGACCACCGGCTGGCGATGGCGGCCGCGGTCGCCGGCTTGGAGGTCGCGGATCCGGCTTGCGTCGGCAAGTCCTTCCCGGAATTCTGGAAGGAATGGAACGCCTGGTCCCGACCCTGAGAACGGCGGGCCCGCCCCTGGCCGCGGTCGTCCTGTTCGCCGCCGCCTGCGCGGCTCCGGCTCCGGGCGAGGAGGTGCCGCCCGAGGAGCGGGACTGGCTGACCTACGCCCGCGAGGCCGAACTCGACGGCTCCTGGGAGGTCGCCGCCCACGCCCTCGACCAATACGTCCGCTTCCATCCCGACCGGATCGACGCCGAACTGCTCGAGCACCGCGCCGCCCTGGCCGACCGGGCCGGCGACCCGGAGGGAGGTGCGCTGGCCCGCGCCCGGCTGCTCAAGCTTCGTCCCGAGGACGACGAACTCCGGATCCAGCTCGCCGACGACCTGCAGGCGATCGGCCGCGGCGCCGAAGCCGTGGACCTGCTCGAACGCAGGATCCGGCTGACCGGCTCCCCTCGCCTGCGCGAGGCCCTGGCCCGGATCCACGGCCGGGACGGCCGGCCGCTCGAGGCGGCGCGGCTCTACGAGAAGCTGGCCGAGGAATTCGACGAGCCGCAGCGCTCGGCGCTGCTGCAGACCGCCGCCGACTTCTACGAGCGCGGCGGCGACCTCGAGAAGGCTCTGGCGACGATCGAGCGCGTCCTCGGGCCGGCCGCGGTCTCGGCCGAGGAGAAGCGGGCGATCGAACGGCTGCAGGCGATCGGCACCGGCCGGCCGAGAAACGTTCAGGACGCGGTCGACCTGCTCGAACACCACCCCGACCCGGAGTTCCGGCTGAACGGGATCCGCTACCTGGCCCGCGGCTCCTTTCCGCAGGAGGCCGAGGTCTTCCGCCGCGCCGCCGCCGACTCCGACCCGCGGATCCGGCGGATCGCGCTCGAGGAGCTGACCCGGCGCACCGCCGCCGGCGCGGTCGAGGTCCTGGCCGCCGCCGCCCACGACCCGGTCGAGGAGGTCCGCCTGGCGGCGCTGCGTGGCCTCGGCGAACTCGGCAGCGAGGCCGAGGTCCCGGTGCTCCTGACCGCCCTCGATCCCGCCGACCGGGCCGGCTTCCGGGCCGCCCGGCGGGCGCTCGAGCGGATCACCGGCCAGCTCTTCGGCGTCGCCCTCGATCCGGACGAAGCCGAGCGGGAGCGGATCGCCGACCAGTGGCGGTCCTGGTGGCGGCAGCGCCAACTCGAAGGAGGAGACGGATGAGGGTCCTCGTCACCGGCGGCTGCGGCTACATCGGCAGCGCCACCGCCCGCTTCCTGCGCCGCGCCGGCCACGAGGTGGCGGTGATCGACGACCTCTCGGAAGGCCACCGCGCCGCCTGGGACGGCGAGTTCGTCCGCCTCGACCTGCTCGACCGGACGGCGCTGCAGGACTGGCTGGCCGGACGGGCCTTCGACGGCCTGATCCACTTCGCCGCCCGCGCCTACGTCGGCGAGAGCGTCGAACAGCCGGTGCGCTACTGGCGCGCCAACGTGGTGCCGGTGATCCACCTGTGCGAAGCGCTGCCGGGGGTGCCGTTCGTCCTCTCCTCGACCTGCGCCACCTACGGCGAACCCCGGACCGACCGGCTGGCCGAGGACCACCCGCAGGAGCCGGTGAACCCGTACGGCGCCACCAAGCTGGCCGACGAGCGTCTGCTGCGCGACCGGGCGGCGGCCGGGCAGGGCGCCTACGCGGCGCTGCGCTACTTCAACGCCGCCGGCGCTGAGCCGGACGGCTCCCACGGCGAGGACCATCGGCCGGAGACCCACCTGGTGCCGCTGGCGATCCGGGCCGCCCTCGGACAGGGGCCGCCGCTGACCGTCTTCGGCGACGACTGGGATACCCCCGACGGCACCTGCGTGCGGGACTACATCCACGTCGCCGACCTGGCCGAGGCCCACCTGGCGGCGCTCGAGCGCCTGGTCGGAGGCGGCGCTGCCGGCGCCTGGAATCTCGGCACCGGCCGCGGCGTGTCCGTGCGCGAGGTGATCGCCGCGGC
>RFGR01000139.1 GCA_003696625.1 Planctomycetota bacterium | reverse complement strand
GGGGTCCGATGGAGGCCGGTGTAGATCACCTCGATGCCGCGGTCGCGGAGGGCGGCGGCCACCACCTTGGCGCCGCGGTCGTGGCCGTCGAGGCCGGGTTTGCCGATCAAGACGCGGATCTTGCGCTGGCTCATGAGGATTCCTCCTGCAGGCGGGCGAGGACTTCGGCGGCCAGGCGACGGGCGGCGGCGTCCGGCCGCTCGCCGGCGGCGAGCGCCTCGGCGGCCCGGGCCTCGAGGCCGTGCCGGCGCCAGAGGGCGGTACGCAGGATCTCGCCCAGGACCCGGCGCAGCCGGGCCAGGTCGCGGCCGCGCCGGCGCTCGGCCAGTCGCCCGGAGGCCCGGTCGGCCGCCCGCCGGGCCTCGATCGCCGCCGCCAGCTCGGCGACGCCGGCGCCTTCGCGGGCGCGGCAGCGCAGCACCGGCGGCGGCGGGTCGGCGCCCGGGCGCAGAGCCAGCACCTGCTCGAGTTCGGCCGCCAGCCGGTCGGCGCCCGGGGTGTCGGCCTTGTTGACGACGAACAGATCGGCCGCCTCCATCAAGCCGGCCTTCATCGCCTGGACCCCGTCGCCGCTGGCCGGGGTCAGGACCACGACGGTGATGTCGGCGGCGGCGGCGATGTCGATCTCGGCCTGGCCGACCCCGACCGTCTCGAGCAGGATCTCGGCGAAGCCGAAGGCGTCCATCAGGTCGGCGGCGGCGCCGGTGGCCAGGGCCAGGCCGCCGAGGCTGCCGCGGCTGGCCATGCTGCGGACGAAGACGCCGTGCTCGCCGGTCGCCCGGTCCATCCGCACCCGGTCGCCGAGCAGGGCGCCGCCGGTGAAGGGCGAGGAGGGATCGACCGCGATCAGGCCGGTGCGGCGGCCGGCCGCGGCCCAGGCCGAGGCGAGGGCGTCGGCCAGGGTCGACTTGCCGGCGCCGGGCGGACCGGTGATGCCGGTGCGCCAGGCCCGACCGGTGTCGGCATGGAGGGCCTCGAGCAGCTCGGCGGCGCGCGGATCGCCGTCCTCGACCCAGGAGATCGCCCGCGCCAGCGCCCCGGGCCGGCCGGCGCGGAAGCGCCGAAGCAGCTCCTCGGTCGCGGTGCCGGCGGCGGAGGCGGTCACGGTCGGCGGCCTCAGCCGAGCAGGTGGCGGGAGATCACCAGCCGCTGGATGTCGGTGGCTCCCTCGTAGATCTCGGTGATGCGGGCGTCGCGGTAGTACCGCTCGACCGCAAACTCGGTCGTGTAGCCGGCGCCGCCGTGGATCTGGACCGCGTCCTGGGCGGCCTTGTTGCAGGCCCGGGAGGCGAACAGCTTGGCCATCGCCGCCTCCTTGCTGCACGGCCGACCGGCGTCGCGCAGGGCCGCGGCCCGGTAGACGAGCAGGCGGGCGGCCTCGAGTTCCGTGGCCATGTCGGCCAGCTTCCAGGCGACGGCCTGGAAGCGCCCGATGGTCACGCCGAACTGCTCGCGCTGGTTGGCGTAGAGGATGCTGTCCTCGAGGCAGGCGCGGTGGATGCCGACGGCCTGGGCGGCGATGCCGATGCGACCGCCGTCGAGGGTCTCGAGCGCGATCTTGAAGCCGTCGCCCGGCTCACCGAGGAGGTCCTGGTCGGGCACGAAGACGTCTTCGAGCACGACCTCGGCGGTGGAACTGGCGCGGATGCCGAGCTTCTCCTCCTTCTTGCCGACCCGCAAGCCGCCGGCGCCGGCCGGAACCAGGAAGGCGCCGATGTTGCGGCCGCGCGGCCCGTCCGGATCGGTGACGGCGTAGACCACGAACAAGCCGGCGTCCGGGGCGCTGGTGATCCAGGCCTTGGTCCCGCTCAGCCGCCAGCCGCCGTCGACCCGTTCGGCCCGGGTCCGGATCGAGGCGGCGTCGGAACCGGCCAGGGGTTCGGTCAGGCAGTAGGCGCCGAGCAGCTCGCCGCTGGCCAGCCGCGGCAGCCAGCGCTGCTTCTGGTCCTCGCTGCCGTACTTGACGATCGGGCCGCAGATCAGCGAGTTGTGGACCGACAGGGTGACGCCGGTGCCGGCGCACCAGCGGTTGACCTCCTCGAGCAGGACCACCGCGTGCAGGTTGCCGAGGCCGGCGCCGCCGTACTCCTCGGGCACGGTCAGGCCGAGGAACCCGTTCTCGGCCGCCTCCCGGATCGCCTCGGCCGGAAAGCGCTCCTCCCGGTCCCAGGTCGCGGCGTTCGGTTTCAGGGTCCGCTCCGCGAACTCGCGGGCCGAGTCGCGGATCATCTCATGTTCTTCCGTGAGCTGGATTTGCATCGCTGGGACAGGGGTTGCGGCGCGGCATTATCGCATCCCGGCCGAAAGCGGGCCAGGACGGAGGCGGCCGGCGTGTTCAGTCGGCTTCGAGGTCGATGAAGGCCAGGGCCGGGAAACGGGCGGCCAGCTCCCGCTCGAGCCGGTCCACCTCGCGCGCGACCTGATCCAGGATCTCGCGGCCGAAGTCCTCGGCGAAGCGCTCGGCCGCGTCCCGGTCGCCCGGCTCCGGCAGCCGGGCCCGGACCCAGCCGTCGAGCCGGCGGCCGAACCAGGCGCCGTTGAAGTCGAGGTCCACCTGGAGCCGGAAGTGGTCGGCCGAGACCACCCGCGACCGCACCCGGGCGACCCGCAGCACGGACGGCTGGGCGCGCAGGAACTCGACCGCCTCGGCGACCAGCTCGGGCGGCGCCGCCGGTCCGAGCAACAGTTCGCGGTTGCGGATCCCCAACCAGACCGCCACCGCTCCCATGAGCAGGCCGACCAGGATCGAGCCGAGGGCATCCCAGCGCGGCTCGCCGGTCAGCCGGGCCAGGCCGACGCAGGCCAGGGCGATCAGCACCCCGAGGCAGGCGACCGTGTCCTCGAGCAGGACGGCGATCGCGGCCGGGTCGGTCGCCCGCCGCAGGTAGGCGAAGAGGCCGAGATCCCCCTTCTGCCGCCAGACCGCCCGCCCGGCCAGCACCAGCACCGAGCCGTCCAGGACCAGACCGAGGAGGAGCACCGCGAAGTCGGGCCAACCGAGCTCGAGTTCGGGCGGGCGCAGCCAGCTGTGAACGCCGTGGTAGACCGTCAGGCCGCAGCCGAAGACGAAGATGCCGACCGCCGCCAGGAGCGAGAACAGGAACCGCTCGCCGCCGTAGCCGTAGGGGTGGCGCTCGTCCGGCGGCCGCAGCGACCGCTTCAGGCCGAGCCAGAGCAAGGCCTGGTTGGCGGCGTCGGCGGTGGTGTGGACCGCCTCCGACAGCACCGCCCCGGAGCCGGACAGGGCGAAGGCGGTGAACTTCAACACCGCCAGGACCGTGTTGCCGACCAGGGCGCCGAGGACCGCGGTGCGGGAGCCGGCCGCCACCCGGCGTTAATCGTCGTAGCGGTAGAAGCCCTCGCCGCTCTTGCGGCCGAGCTTGCCGGCCTCGACCAGCCGGCGCAGCAGCGGGCAGCAGCGGTACTTCGGATCGCCCAGCCCCTGATGGAGGACGTCGAGGATGTTGACGCAAACGTCCAGACCGATGAAGTCGGCCAGGGTCAAGGGCCCCATCGGGAAGTTGCAGCCGAGCTTCATCGTGGTGTCGATGGCCTCGGCGCTGCCGACCCCCTCCATCAGGGCGTAGGCGGCCTCGTTGATCATCGGCATCAGCACCCGGTTGGCGATGAAGCCGGGGTAGTCCTGGGCGGTGGCGGTGACCTTGCCCAGCCCCTCGGCCCAGGCGACGGTGCGGGCCACGGTCTCGTCGCTGGTGCGCTCGCCCCGAATGATCTCGACCAGCTTCATCAGCGGCACCGGGTTCATGAAGTGCATGCCGATGACCTGGGCCGGCCGGGAGGTGGCGTTGGCGATGCGGGTGATCGAGATCGAGCTGGTGTTCGAGGCCAGCACGGCTTCGGCCGGGGCGGCGGCGTCGAGGCGGCGGAAGATGTCCTTCTTCACCTCCTCGTTCTCGAACACCGCCTCGACCACCAGGTCGGCCGCGGCCACCGCCGGCTCGAGTTCGCAGGAGGTGGCGATGCGGCCGAGGGTCGCGTCGGCCTCGGCCTGGGTGATGGCTTCCTTCTTGACGAAGCGGCCGAGGGACTTGCGGATCGCCGCCAGGCCCCGCTCGATCGCGGCCTCGTCGACGTCGATCAGGGTGACGGCGTGGCCGTGGCTGGCGAAGGTCTGGGCGATGCCGTTGCCCATGGTGCCGGCACCGACCACACTGACGCGGATGGAATCGCTCATCGCTGGGTTCCTCTCTGGGCGGGGCGGGGACGGGCGGGGATTCTAGCCGCGCCGCCGGTGCCGGCCCGGCCGGTCAGCACATCTCCACCGCCAGCGCCACCGCGTTGCCGCCGCCGAGGCAGAGGGTGGCGAGGCCGGTGCGGCCGCCGCGGGCCTTCAGGGCGTGCAGCAGGGTGACCAGGATGCGGGCGCCGCTGGCGCCGATCGGGTGGCCGAGGGCGACGGCGCCGCCGTTCACGTTGACCTTGTCCGGGTCGAGGTCGAGGGTCTTGAGCAGGGCGCAGGCGCCGGAACTGAAGGCCTCGTTGATCTCGATCAGGTCGAAGTCGTGCCGGCTCATGCCGGTGCGGGCCTCCAGGTTCTCGACCGCCGCCTTCGGCGCCATCATCACCCACTCCGGAGCCATGCCGCCGGCGGCGTAGCCGGTGATCCGGGCCAGGGGCTGGAGGCCGAGTTCCCGACACGCCTCGCCGGAGGCGACGACCAGGGCGGCGGCGCCGTCGGAGATCTGCGAGGCGTTGCCGGCGGTGACGGTCCCGTCCTTCTTGAAGGCGGGCCGAAGGCCGGCCAGCCCGGCGGCCTCGGTGCCGGGCCGGACCCCCTCGTCGGTCCGGAAGACGAGCGGCTCCTGCTTGCGCCGCGGCACCTCGACCGGAAAGGTCTCGGCGTCGAAGGCGCCGGCCTCCCAGGCGGCGGCGGCCCGCTGGTGCGAGCGGGCGGCGAACTCGTCCTGCTGCTCCCGGCTGATGCCGTACTCGTCGGCGACCAGTTCGCCGGTCATGCCCATGTGCTGATCGCTGTACACGTCCCAGAGCCCGTCGTGGATCATCGCGTCGAGCAGCTTGGCGTGACCGAGCCGGCAGCCGGCCCGGGCACCGGGCACGAGGTAGGGTGCGTTGGTCATGCTCTCCATGCCGCCGGCGACCACCAGCCGGTTGTCGCCGGCCCGGATCGACTGGGCGGCGAGCATCACGGCCTTCAGGCCGGAGCCGCAGACCTTGTTGACCGTAAACGGCGGCACGGTGTCCGGAATGCCGGCGGCGCGGGCGGCCTGCCGGGCCGGATTCTGGCCGACCCCGGCCTGGAGGACGTTGCCGAGGATGACCTCGTCGACTCGGTCGGCCTCGACGCCGGCCCGGGCCAGGGCCTCGCGCACGGCCAGCGCGCCGAGCCGAGGGGCGGTGAAGCCGGCCAGGCTGCCCTGGAAGCGGCCGATTCCGGTGCGACAGGCGGAGACGAGAAAGGCTTCAGTCATCGGGTCCTCCGGCGGCGGGGACGCGGATTCTAGGGCCGCCACCGCCGCCACGACTCGGGATCGACCGAACTCGACCGCGCCCGACCCGGTTTCTCCAACGACCTCGTCGATTCGGTTGTCCGATCTCCGGTCCCGCTCTAGAGTGGATCCGAACCGGTCCACCACGTGGTGGATCCTCTCCCTACCCCATCGGAACTCAAGCTCGAACCGAGATGAAGAGACTCCTTCCCCTGGCCGCTTTGCTCGGCCTGACCCTGCCCGCCTTCGCCCAGAACCTGGACGAGTTCGACCTCTCCCTGCTGGATCCGGCGATCCAGGTCCACCAGGGCAACCACGGCGTCGGTCGCGCTCTCAGCGAGTGCGACGACTTCAACCGTCCGAACGCCCCCACCCTCGGTCCGAACTGGACCGACATGGTCGGGACCGCCGAGATTCTGAACAACATGGCGCACAACACCTCCGGCGGCAACTCCTGGCACCTGCACAACACCGCCAGTTCGCCGTACGCCAACACCGTGATCGAGTTCGATCTCGATCCGAACCCGAACGGGACCAGCCGCTACTCGGCGGCGGTGATCGGCTACAACCCGGCCACCGGCGAGGACATCTACGTCAAGGTCCAGAACCAGACCGGTCTGGCCGGCTACAGCAACTACGGCTTCTACCACGGCTTCAACGGCGGTGGCTACAACGGCTGGGGCGGCTTCGGCAGCTTCGGCTTCCAGATCCTCGGCGGCCACGTCCGGGTCTCGGTGAACCAGAACGGCGACAACGTCGATCTGGAGATCGACGAGAACCTCGACGGGGTCTACGACTACATCTACAGCGCTCCCGGCCTGATCGCCTCCGGCCTCGCCTCCCAGCTCGGGGACGGCGCCGGTCTCGGCCACTGGAGCGACGGCACGACCGACAACTGGTCGCTGAACGGCGGCTGCTCCGGTCCGCCGACGCCGACCCTGTCGGTGGCCGGCCTGGTCGCCGGCGGCACCGCCACGATCAGCGTCTCGAACTGCACGCCGATGGGGCTGGTCCGGCACGGCTACTCGGTCTTCGGCGGCGGCCCGGTCTCGACCCCGTACGGCGACCTGCTGCTCAGCCCGCCCTACCACGAGCTGCCGGCCATCGTCTGCGACGGCGCCGGCGCCGGCTCGCTCAGCGCCGCGGTCCCGGCCGGAACCACCGGCATCATGGTCTGGTTCCACGCCTTCGACCTCGGCAGCCTGACCTTCACCAACGGAGTGAACCAGACGATCGGCTGAAGCCGGCGTCGCCCCGCTCCCCCCGGCGCCGCCCGTCCGCGGGCGGCGCCGCTTCTCGTCCCGGGACCGGCCGCCGGCTCAGACCGCGGCGCCGCTGCCCTCGATGCCGAGCTCGGCGGCGTGCGGGCGCAGGGCCTCGATCAGGAACTCGACGTGCTCGCGCAGCTCGACCCCGAGCAGCTCGACGCCGGCCCGGCACTCGTCCCGATCCACCCCGGCGGCGAAGCTCTTGTCCTTGAACTTCTTCAGGACGCTCTTCGCCTTCAGCGTCGCCACCCCCTCGGGCCGGACGTAGCAGGCGGCCATGATCAGACCGGTCAGCTCGTCGCAGGCGAGCAGCGCCTTGTCGAGCGGGCTGTCGTAGCTCACCCCCCACTTCGTGTAGTGGGCCGAGACGGCGTGGGCGATCGCCTCCTCGCCCCGCTCGCGCAACCAGGCGACGATCCGCTTCGGGTGCTCCTCGGGCCACTTCTCGTAGTCGGCGTCGTGGAGGAGGCCGGCGATCCCCCACTCCTCCTCGTCGGCGTCGGCGCCGCCGTAGCGGCGGGCGGCGGCCCGCATCGCCACCTCGACCGCGCGGGCGTGGCGGCGGAGGGCGTCGCTCTCGGTCCAGGCGCAGAGCTGCGCCCAGGCCTGGTCACGGGTCAGGCGGTCGGACATGCCGCCAGTCTAGGATCCCCCGCCACCGCGCAGCGCCGCCGCCACCGCGCGGGCGCGGGCGAAGGCCTTCACCACCCCCACCCCGCCGAAGCTGTCGCCGGCGAAGTGGAGACCGCCCAAGCGGTCGGCCTCGGCGGCGACGGTCGCCATCCGCTCGAGGTGGCCGAGTTCGTACTGCGGCACCCCGCCCATCACCCGCCGGGTCCAGGTCCGCAGCGGTTCGCCGGCGAGGCCGAGCAGCCCGCGCAGCGGCCCGTAGCAGGCCTCGTAGAGGCCGGCGTCGTCCAGGGCGTGCGCCTCCGGATCGAAGGCGCCGCCGATCAGCACGCGGAGCTGGACCAGGCCGGCCGGAGTCTGGTCGGGGAAGATGGCGTGGGCGAACTGGACGCCGAGGGGGCGGAAGCCCTCGCTGCGGGCGGCCAGGAAGCCGAAGCCGCGGTCCACGTCCTCCCGCACCTGCTCGCGGCGGAAGAGGGCGGCGACGACGCAGAGAGGGTCGCCGCGGACCCCGGCGACCGCGGCCGCCAGCGCCGGCGACTCGGCCGCCAGCAGCTCGGCGGCGGCCGGCGCCGGACAGGCGACGACCAGCTCCGGCGCCCGCGCCAGCTCGGCGCCGGCGCGGTCGAGCACGACCCAAGCGCCGCCGTCCCGACGGGCGGCGGCGGCCGCGCAGCCCGGCCGGAACGCGTCGCCCAAGCTGCGGGCGCCGGCCTCGGCCAGCTCGAGCAGGCCGCCGGGGAAGGTGCAGAGCCGGCCGCTGCCGACCGGCTCGCCGGCCTTGCGGCGCCGGGCCCGGTCGCGCAGGTGGCGGATGGCTCCGACGGTCAGCGAGCCGTGATCGCGTTCCCAGCCGGCGAGCAGCGGGAAGGCGGCCGGGGCCGACAACCGGGCCGGATCGCCGGCGTAGACTCCGCTGACGAAGGGCTCGAAGATCGCGTCGGCCAGGCCGCGGCCGAGCCGGCGGCGGGCGAAGTCGCGGGCGCTCTCGTCGCCGCCGTCACGGCGGGCCGGCACGAACGGCTCGGCCAGGACCCGCAGCCTGGCCGCCGGCGACAGGAACGGCGTGGTCAGGAACGACCACGGCCCGGAGGGCAGCGCGGTGATCCGGCCGCGGTGCAGCAGATAACGCACCTTCTCGGCCGGCGCCGCCGCCACCGGCCGCAGGCCGAGGTCGGCCGCCATCTCGGTGATCGCCGGCTCCTTGTCCAGGAAACCGAGCGGGCCGAGTTCGACCACCGCCCCCGCCTCGCGCCGCGACAGCACCTTGCCGCCCGGGCGTTCGTCCCGCTCCAGGACCAGCGGCCGCAGGCCGCGGCGGCGGGCGAAGTGAGCGACGGCGAGACCGGCGTAGCCGCCGCCGACGATGGCGACATCGACCGTGGACATGGTTGCGGGCAGTTCAGGCGGCGGCCTCGAGAACCAGGGCGCGGAGGATGGCGGTCAGATCCGGGGAATCGTTGAACACCGGCACCCGGCGGAAGGCCTCCACTCCGGCCGCCCGCGCCGCCTCGGCGAGCTGGACGTCGATCTCGTAGAGGGTCTCGACGTGGTCGCTGACGAAGCTGATCGGCAGCACGACCAGGTTGCGGACGCCGGCCCGGCCGAGCCGGTCGATTTCGTCGAGAGTCGCCGGACCGACCCACTTGACCGGCGTGGCCCGGCTCTGGAAGGCGAGGTGGAAGACCACCTCCGGCAGCCGCCCGGCCAATCCGGCCAGGGTCGCCTTGACCTCGTCGACGTAGGGATCGCCGGAGCGGACGTAGCTCTCCGGAATGCCGTGGGCGCTGACCACCACCTGCGGCGGC
>RFGR01000138.1 GCA_003696625.1 Planctomycetota bacterium | reverse complement strand
GGCCTGGCCGGCGGCCGAGCTGGCCCAGCGCCTGGAGGAGTTCCTGCCCCGCGCCCGCCGGCTTTGGTACCGGCTCGGCGACCACCCGCGCACCGACCGCCTCGTCGGACGCATTCTGAGCCGCGCCCGCAACAAGTCCCGCCAGGGTATCCATCCGCCGGCCGCCCTGCTCGATCCGGTGCCGGTCCTGCACGAGCTGCGCCTGCACAAGGACGAGGACGAGCTGGCCCTGATGCGGCGGTCGGCGGCGGTCACGGCCGAGGCCCACCTGCTGGCGATGGCCCAGGCCGGCCCCGGCCTGGGGGAGTGGGAACTCGAGGCCCTGATCGACTACACCTTCCGCCGCCACGGCGCCGACGGCTGGGCCTACGCCACGATCGTCGCCGGCGGCGCCAACGCCTGCGTCCTCCACTACACCGAGAACGCCGATCGGCTGGCCGACGGCGCCCTGGTCCTGATCGACGCCGGGGCCGAGTTCTTCGGCTACGCCTGCGACGTCACCCGCACCTTTCCGGTCTCCGGCCGCTTCACGCCGGCCCAGCGCGACGCCTACCAGATCGTGCTCGCCGCCGAACGGGCGGCGGTGCAAAAATGCCTCCCGGGCGAGCCCTGGGCGGGCGTACACGAGGAGGCGGTCCGCGTCCTGGCCGACGGCCTGCGCTCGCTCGGCGTTCTGGCCGAACCGGTCGAAGAGATCGTCGAGAAGGAGCTGTACAAGCCCTGGTACATGCACAACACCTCCCACTGGCTGGGCCTGGACGTTCACGACGCCGGCACCTACACCCTGCCCGGGGGCGACCGCCGGTTGCTCGCCGCCGGCATGTGCCTGACCGTCGAACCGGGGCTCTACTTTCCGGCCGGCGACGAGCGGGTGCCGGCCGAGCTGCGCGGCACCGGCATCCGGATCGAGGACGACGTCCTGATCACTCCCGGCGGCCACGAGATCCTCACCCTGGCGGTGCCGCGCGAGGCGGCCGACGTCGAGGCCGCCTGCGCCGCCGAACGACCGATGCCGCCGCGGCTCGAGACCGAGCCGCTCCGGTCATGAGCGACCTCGCCCCGGCCCTGGTCCTCGCCGGAGTGACCAAGCGCTTCGGCGACTTCACCGCCGTCGACGACCTCAGCCTGGAGGTGCCGAAGGGGTCCATCTCCGGCTTCCTCGGCCCGAACGGCGCCGGCAAGACGACCACCATCCGGATGGTCCTCGACATCATCCGACCGACCAGCGGCCGGATCAGCATTCTCGGTCGTCCGAGCGCGCTGGAGGTCCGGGACCGGATCGGCTACCTGCCGGAGGAGAAGGGCCTCTACAAGAAGATGAAGGCGGCGGCGACGATCGCCTACTTCGCCTCCCTCAAGGGCCTGGACCGGCGACGGGCCCGCCGGCGCGCCTACGAGCTGCTCGAGCGCTACGGCCTCAAGGACTTCGCCGAGGCCCGCACCGAGGCCCTGTCCAAGGGCATGCAGCAGAAGGTCCAGGTGCTGGCCTCGATCGCCCACGAGCCGGAGTTCGTGGTTCTCGACGAGCCGTTCAGCGGCCTCGACCCGGTCAACCAGGAGGTCATGGAGCAGGTCATCCGCGACATGAGCGCCGCCGGGTCGACGATCATCTTCTCGACCCACGTCATGGCCCACGCCGAGCGGATCTGCGACCGCATCGTCCTGATCGCCAAGGGCCGGAAGATGTTCGACGGCACCATCCCCGAGGCCAAGGCGCTGATGCCGCGGCGGGTGCTGGTCGAGGGCGGCGACGGCCTGGCGGCGCTGGCCGAGCTGCCGGCGGTGGCCGCGGCCCGGCCGCCGGCCGCCGGTGACGGCGCCTGGGAGTTTCAGCTGCGCGAGGGCGCCGACCCGCAGGACCTGCTCCAGGCCTGCTTCGAGCGCGGCGTCCGGCTCCGTCGTTTCGACCGGCGCGAGCCCGATCTGCACGAGGTCTTCGTCCATCTGGTCGGACCGGAAGCGAAGGAGGCCGCCTTCCGATGAGATACGTCCTCCTGATCGCCCTGCGCGAGTACGCCGAGAACGTCAAGACCAAGGGCTTCTGGATCGGCCTGTTCCTGTTCCCGATCCTGATCCTGGCCGGCATCAACGTGCCGCGCTTCCTCGAGGAGCACGCCACCCCGACCCGCTACTTCCTCGTCCTCGACCGGTCCGGCGAGGCCGCCGAGGTGATCCGGCGCGCCACCGACGAGCACCAGGAGCGGCGGATCTACGAGGCCTGCCTCGAGTACGTCGAGAAACATCCGAGCGAGCGGGCGCTGGAGCTGGCCCGGTCGGCCGCCGGCGACGAGGAGCGGACCCGGGCCATGCTCGAGCAGCTCCCCGGCGACCTGGCCGAGCTGAAGGCCCGGATGGAGGAGTGGAAGGAGGCCGGCTTCCGCGCCTTCCGCGCCGCCGGCGGCCACGAGGCCTTTCTCGCCGCCGCCGAGGCCCAGGGTTTCCTCGCTCCGGACCGTCCGCCGTTCGAGCTGCCGCCGCGCCGCTTCGTCCAGCTCGACCGGGTCCCCGGTCTCGACCCGCAGGCGCCGCCGGAGGAACTGGTGGCCGAGATCAAGCGGCGGATGAAGGCCGAGGAAGGCTTCGAGTTCGACGGCAAGCCGGTCGAGCTGTTCGCGGTGGTGGTGGTGCCCGAGGGGGTGTTCGACCCGAACGGCGGCGCCCGGGTCGAGTTCTGGACCAAAAACCTGGCCGACGACGACCTCCGGGATCTGGTTCGGAACGCCCTCGACGAGGAGCTGCGCCGGCGCGGCTTCGCCGCCGCCGGGGTCGATCAGGACGAGATCCGCCGCATCCAGGCCCTGACGGTCGACCTCGCCGCCAAGGATCCGACCAAGAAGGCCGGCGAGGAGGAGGCCAGCAAGAGCGACATCGTCCGCCAGTGGGCACCGGCCGGTTTCGTCTACCTGCTCTGGATCGCCCTGATGTCGGTGGTCCAGATGCTCCTCAACAACACGATCGAGGAGAAGTCGAACCGGATCGTCGAGGTGCTGCTCAGCTCGGTGACGCCGGGCGAACTCATGGCCGGCAAGCTGTTCGGCATCGCCGCCGTCGGCCTGACCATGCTGCTGGCTTGGGTCGCCACCCTGATCGGCATCCTGCAGTGGCAGGCCGGGCCCGGCAGCGAGATCCCGGCTCTGCTCCTCGACGTGATCCGTTCGAGCGGGCTGATCCTGCCCTTCCTCGGCTACTTCGTCGCCGCCTACCTGCTCTACTCGGGCATCTTCCTGGCGATCGGCAGCGTCTGCAACACCCTCAAGGAGGCCCAGAACTTCATGGGGCCGGTGATGCTGATCATGATGGTGCCGCTGCTGACCATGATGTTCATCCCGCGGGAGCCGAACGGGGTGCTGGCGACGGTCCTGTCCTGGATCCCGCTCTACACCCCGTTCGTGATGATGAACCGCTTCGCCTCGCCCGACCTGCCGACCTTCGACCTGGTCGGCACCAGCGTCCTGCTGGCGGTGTCGGTGGTGGTGATGATCTGGCTGACCGGGAAGATCTTCCGGATCGCCGTGCTCCGCACCGGCCAGCCGCCGAAGTTGCTCGAGATGCTGCGCTGGCTGCGGGCGCGGGACTGAGCGCGCGGCCGCTCAGAAGGTCATGCCGAGGCCGAACCAGCCCGACCAGCCGGCGAGTTCGTACTCGCTTCCGGCCCGGTCCGGGTGGGACAAGGTGCTGTCGTAACGGAGACCGGCTTCGGCCAGGGCGCTGCGCGAGAGGTAGTAGACGGCGCCGCCGCCGATCGCGGCCCCGGCGTAGCCGCCGCTCGAGGGGCCGGCGGCGAAGTCGAGCTGGTCGCCGTAGAAGAAGCCGCCCTGGAGGAACGGCTGCAGCGGCTGGTCGGCCAGGAAGTAGTAGCGGCCGCCGAAGTGGAGTTCGTTGCCGTCGGCCGACGAGCCCTTGCCGAAGTCGTACTCCCGGAAGTGGAGGGCGGCGAAGAAGGAGGTCTCGGGGCTGGCGAAGGCCTCGACCCGCAGGCCGAGGTCGCTCAGGTCGGTGTTCGTGTCGCGGCCGGCGATGGTCGTCTGGTGGTCGTCGAACAGAGCGCCGGTGGCGGTGATCGAATAGCCGCCGCGGACGGTGGTGGGGAGGCCGGCGCAGGCCGGCAGGAGGGCGACGGCGATGAGGGAAACGAGCAGCAGCTTGGTCTTCATGGCGTGGAATCCTCGAGTTCGAGCCGCGGCCGGGTGGCGGAATCCGGCGCGGGCGCCGGCATCTTATGCGCGAGGGCCCGCTCGAGCGGCGCGAAGTGGGCTTCCAGCCGCGCCAGGAAACATGTGACACGAACGCCGCGGTGCGTCGGCGCGAACGGGGCCAGCAGGGCGGCGGCGCTGCGGCGCAGCTTGACCGCACCGAGCGGATTGCCGCGCTGCCAGTGGAGGAGGGCGACGGCGGCCTGGATCAGGCCCTTGTAGAAGTCCCGTTCCGAGCCGCCGATCTCCAGCCAGTGCTCCTCCCAGGCCTCGTGGGCGGCGTAGAAGTCGCCGGCGTCGAACAGGGCGGCGCCGCGGCGCAGGGCCGGCGGCGGCTCAGCGACCACCGTCTTCGTCGCCGCCGTCGTCCTCGTCCTTCTCCGGGTCCTCGCCGCCGGCTTCCCGTTGCCGCCGCTTCTCCTCGAGCCGCTTGCGCGCCTCCTCCTTCTCCTGCGGCGTCGCCCAGAGCAGCTGCCACTGCCGTTGCAGCTTGGCGCTCGGCAACGGCCACTCTTCCGGCGAGATCTTGAGCCGATTCTTGTGGTCGCCCCACCACTTCAGCCAGGCGACCGAGTCGGTGCCGTGGTCCTCGCCGGTGAGGACGATCAGGGCCAGGCGGACGTCCTGCTGGTAGCGCGGACCGCCACCGCCGCGGCGCCGGCCGCCGCTCGAGACCATGTAGCCCATGAGTTCGTCGACCGAATCCTTGTGGCGGATGTGGCCGAGGGCCGCGATCCGGGCCTTCGCCACCTTGTCGCCCTTGGCCCCGGAAAAGAGATCGTCGGCCAGGACCTTGACCGCTTTGCGGTCCCCGTGCTGGCCGAGGGCGTAGTAGTACTCCACCGCCAGCTCGGGATCCTCGATGATGCTCTTGTCCTTCGCCCGCTTGAGCAGTTCGTCGAGGGCGGCGGAAGAAGGGTTGTACCGCAGGGCGCGGATGGCGGCCGTCTTGACCAGTTTGTCCTTCGACTTGAGCCCGGCCGCGACCGCCTTGACCACCGCCTTGTCCTCGATCGAGCCCAGCTCTTCGAGGGTGGCGGCGGCGACGACGTAGTCCTTGCCCTTGAGGACCTCCTTGATCCGGGCCGCGGCCTCGGCCGGATCGACCGGCTCGGGCGCTTCGGCGGCGGGCTCGGGGGCCGGATCCTGGGGCGCGGCGGGGGCGGCCAGGGCGGAAAGGGCGGCGAGGAGGGAGGTGAGGAGCATGGTCGTCCGTCAGGGTGCCCGGGGATCCGCCTCCGGGCAAGCCCAGGGAATGGGACCCCCTCATTCCCGCCGGGTTCCGAAGATTCCAGGCTTGAGGCGAATCCGGTCGATTGCTAGAAAGACCGCCTGCGGTCGGGATCGTGCCCGTCCCCGCTCTTCTCAGCATGCCTCGCCTCCTCCCTCCCCGGCTTCGCCGTCCCGGCCTCCTGTTGCTCGCTCTCCTGCCGTGGATGGCCTCCTCCTGCCAGGCGCCGGAGTTCTACGAGCGGCAGAATCTCGCCCTGGCGGTGATGCGGCTCGAGCCCCCGCCCGGCGCCGCCCACTTCCGCAGCAAGGTCTTCCAAGCCACCGAGGGCGCCGCCGGCGGCATCGGCGCCGGAGCCGGAGGGGGCTGCGGATGCTATTGAACCGCACTCTGCCCGGCCTGCTCGCCGCCGCCGCGCTGGCGGCGGCGCCGGTCCGGGCCCAGCAGGCCGGCGACCGACCGGAGCCGGGCCACGGTTCGATCACCACCCGGCTCGGGATCTACGGCAAGTCGGACGACGGGGGCGGCAACCCCTTCTACGACGAGGATCTGGCGGTGGTCGAGCCGGCTCTGATCCTCGACTACGCGCTCGATTCGCAGTGGCGGCTCGGCGCCACCTTCCTCTACGACTACGTCTCCTCGGCCTCGATCGAACGGCTGAGTCGGAAGCGCTACTACCCCAAGACCCAGCAGTCCGGCGCCAGCGGCGACTTCTACGTCGGCGGCGACGTCCAGGCCCACTATCGCCAGGACGATCGCAACACCTGGGGCGGCCACATCGGCTATTCGCGCGAGTACGACTACGGCTCCCTGGCCCTGGGCGGCGACTACGAGTGGCGCAAGCCCGGCGGCGACGGCCGTCTCCAGGCTTCCCTCGAGAGTTACCTCGACTCGGTCCATGTGATCCGCTGGAACGGCACCAGCCACGGCAGCGCCGGGCGCACCTCGGTGGCGGCCGACCTGAGCTGGTACCAGGCCCTGGGCCGCTCCACCCACGGCAGCTTCGGCGCCGTCGTCTCGCACCAGTCCGGCTTCCTCGAGACCGCCTTCAATGCCGTCGTGCTCGAGGATCCCTCCCTGCCGCCGAACCCGGCCCTGGTGGGGCGGGTGCGCGGGATCGAGACCAACGAGGAGCTGCCGGACACGCGGCTGCGGACGGCGCTCTACGGTCGGGTTCGCCAGCTCCTGTCCGACCGCACCTCCCTCGAGCTGGGCGGCCGCTTCTACCGCGACGACTGGGGCATCCTGGCCTGGGACCTCGATCCGCGCCTGACCCGGGAACTGGCTGCGGACCGGCTGCTCGGCTGGTTGCACTACCGCTACTACGACCAGAACGGCGCCGACGCCTACAGCGACCACTTCCACGGCGCCACCGCGGCCGCGGCGCCCCGCTACCGCACCCAGGACCCCGAGCTGGGTCCTTTCCACTCCCAGACCGTCGGCCTCGGCCTGACTTGGTGGGGCGGGGCCGCCTGGGACTTCTCCCTCTCCCTGGACGTGATCTTCCGGAGCGACGGCCTCGACCACTACCTGGCCGGCTTCGGCTGGACCTGGAGGTTCTGATGGCCCGCCTTCTCCTCCTGACCGCCATCCTGTCGGCGCTGGCGCTGGCCTGCGCCGGTTCGGCCCCGGCTCCGACCGTCCCGACCGATGCCGCCCTGCCCGGTCTGGATCTCGCTGCCGAACTCGCTCGGGGCGAACCCGTAGTCCTGGTCTGGTGGCTGCCCTGGTGTGAATCCTGCGCCCACGAGGCGCCCGGGCTGGCCCTGGCGGCCAAACGGTTCGCCGGTCGTCTCCGCTTCTTCGGCATCGTCCCGGGCGGCGAGCAGGACGCCCCGCAGGCCGAGGTCGAGGCCTTCGTTCTCCGGCACGGAATTGGCTATCCGACGGTGCGGGATCGAACCGGCGACTTCACCCGCTCCTTCCGGGTCGACGGCACCCCGACCATCCTCGTTCTCGACCCCTCCGGCGAGGTCCGCTACCGCGGCTCGCGGGCGCCCGACTGGAACGCCCTGGTCGGGGCCTGAGACCGCAGGGCCCATGCTCCTCGCCGCGATCCTGGTCCTGGCGCAGGATCCGGCCCCGCCGCCGGCGCCGCTCCAGGTCCGGACCTACTCCGGCGCGGTTATGGGGACCTCGCTCGAGATCGAGGTCTGGGGGCCGGATCCCGCTCGCCTGGAGCAAGCCGTGCAGGCGGCGGTGGCGGAGATCCGGCGGGTCGAGGACTTGATGACGGACTGGCGGCCCTCGCCCTTGCTCGACCTGAACGCGGCCGCCGGCAGCGGTCCCGTACCGGTCCGGGCCGAACTATTCGAGGTCATCGAGCTGGCCTGCGAGGTGGCCGATCTCACCGGCGGCGCCTTCGATCCGACCTTCGCCGCCGCCGGCCGCCTGTGGGACTTTCAGGCCGAGCCGCCGCGGCTCCCCGACCGGAAGGCCCTCCAGGACGCCCTCGGCCGAGTCGACTGGCGCCGGGTCCACCTCGACCGGCAGGCCTCGACGGTGGCCCTCGAGCCCGGCACCGTCCTCGGCCTGGACGGAATCGCCAAGGGCTACGGGGTCGATCGGGCCATGGCGGTGCTCATGGCCCACGGCATCCGCCACGCCCTGGTCAACGCCGGCGGCGATCTGAAGGCGCTCGGCCGCAAGGGGGGGACCGAGTTGTGGGAGATCGCCGTCCGGCATCCGCGCGACCGCGAGCGGGTGATCGCCGTGCTGCCGGTGGCCAACACCTGCGTCGTCACCTCCGGCGACTACGAACGCTTCTTCGAACTGGACGGCCGGCGCTACCACCACATCCTCGATCCGCGCACCGGCCTGCCGGCCACCGGCTGCATGTCGGCGACGGTGGTGGCGCCCGACGCGGCCCTGGCCGACTCCCTGGCCACCGCCCTGTGCGTGCTCGGGCCGAAGGAGGGGCTGGCCTTGGTGGCCAGACTGCCCCGGGTCGAGGCTCTGGTCGTCGGCATGGACGGGACGATCCAGACCAGCGCCGGCCTGCGGGCGCCGGCCGGAACCTCGGCCGGGCGCGGCCGCTAGGATCGCGCTTCTTGAAGCTCCCCGCCCCCGGTCCCGCCTCGCACTGGCTGCGCACCGCTGCGCCCCTCGGCCTGCCGCCGGTGGCGGCGTCGGCGGACTTCGACGTCCTGGTTCTCGGCGGCGGCCACGCCGGGGTGGCGACGGCCTGGTTCCTGCTCGAGCAGGGCCTCGAGCCGGCCCGGGTCGGTCTGGTCGAAGCGGCCGAGATCGCCGGCCGGGCCTCCGGCCGCAACGCCGGCTTCCTGCTCGCCGACCTGGCCGAGCCCTACCACCGGCTGCGGGCGGGGCTGGGCGAGAAGGCCGCCCGCCTGCGCCGGCTCAGCCTGCGCAACCAGCGGCTCCAGGCCGAACTCGGCGCCCGGCTCGGGATCGACTGGCAGTTCCAGGACGATGGTGTTCTGGTCGTGGCGGCCAGCGACCACGAGGACGGCGAGTGCCGGGCGAGCGCCAACGCCCTGCAGGCCGACGGCTTCGCCGTCGAGTACCTCGATGCGACCGAGACCTCCCGCCGCCTCGGCGCCCGCAACGACTGGGGGGCGCTGTGGGATCCGGCCGGCGGCGGGGCGCAGCCGGCGGCCTACGTCCGCGGCGTCGCCCGCGCCGCCGCCGACCGCGGCGCCCGGTTTTGCGAGCACAGTCCGGCGGTCGCCCTGGGCGAAGGGGTGGACGGGCGGGTCGAGGTGCGGGTGCGGCCGGCCGGCGGCGGCGAGTTCCTGCTTCGCGCCGAGCGGGTGGTGCTGGCCCTGAACGCCTACGCGCCGCTGCTCGACCCGGACCTGGCGCCCCTGGTGGCGCCCTTCCGCGGCCAGATGCTCAGCTTCCCGCCGGTCCCGCCGCGGGTGCTGGCGCCGGTCGTCTACCGCAACCACGGCTTCGAGTACTTCCGCCAGGACCGCGCCGGCCGCTTCCTGTTCGGCGGCTTCCGCCAGACCGCGATCCAGGCCGAGACCGGCTACGAGGAGGAGGTCAACCCCGACGTTCAGGCCCGGCTGGAGGCCTTCGCCCGCTCGCTCTATCCGCAGCTCGCCGGGGTCGAGCCGGACGCCCGCTGGGCGGGCACGATGGGCTTCTCCTGCGACGGCCTGCCCTTCGTCGGCCCGCACCCGCACCGACCCGGGGTGGTGCTCTGCCTCGGCTTCACCGGCCACGGCTTCGGCCTGGCCGCCGAGGCCGGGCGGATGGCGGCGGCGCTGGTGGTCGAGGGCACGGCCGAGGACGCCGACCTCTTCTCGCCGCGCCGGCTGCTCTGAGGACCGGTCAGGCGGTCCGGGCGCCGGCCAGCTCGCGGAAGCGGACGAAGAGGTGGGCGGCGTCGTGCGGCCCCGGCGCCGCCTCCGGGTGGTACTGGACCGAGAACACCGGCAGCTCGCGGTGGCGCATCCCCTCGACCGTGCCGTCGTTGCCGTTCCGATGGGTGACCTCGAGCCCGGTTCCGGCCAGCGAGTCGGCGGCCACCGCGTAGCTGTGGTTCTGGCTGGTGATGTCGATCCGGCCGCCGGCGAGTTCGATCACCGGGTGGTTGGCGCCGTGGTGGCCGAACTTCATCTTCTCGGTCCGGCCGCCGAAGACGTGGGCCAGGATCTGGTGGCCGAGGCAGATGCCGAGCATCGGCGTGCCGGTGCCGGCGACCTGGCGCAGGTTCTCGTGCGCCTCCCGGACCGCGGCCGGGTCGCCCGGGCCGTTGGAGAGGAAGACCGCGGCCGCGCCGCCGGCCAGGATCTCCCCTGGCGAGGCGTTCCACGGCACCACCCGCGGCGCGAAGCCGGCGCCGACCAGGCTGCGCAGGATGTTCCGCTTGACGCCGAAGTCGACCACCGTGAGCGGCAGCGGCGGCCCCGCCGGCGCTGCCAGACCGGGCGGCGCGAACTCGGCCGGCACCGGCTCGGCCCAGGCGTACGGAGCCGCGCAGCTCACCTCGGCGGCCAGGTTGCGGCCCTCGGTCGGCGGGTGGGCGCGGGCGGCCGCGAGCAGGGCCTCGGCGTCGTCGCGCTCGGTGCTCAGGACCGCCCGCAGCGCCCCCTGTTCGCGCAAGCGCAGGGTGAGGTCGCGGGTGTCCACGCCTGCGATCGCCGGGACCCCGTGCCGGCGCAGGTAGTCGGGCAAGCTGCATTCGCTGCGCCAGTTCGAGGCCACCGGCGCCATCTGGTGCACGATCAGGGCCTCGGCCCAGCAACGGCCGGATTCGTCGTCGGCGGCGCAGGTGCCGGAGTTGCCGATCTGCGGGTAGGTCATGACCACCCCCTGGCCGCGATAGGACGGGTCGGTCAGGATCTCTTGGTAGCCGGTCATCGCGGTGTTGAAGACCAGCTCGAAACACCGCTCGCCGGGGGCGCCGACCGACCGACCGGGATGGACGGAGCCGTCCTCGAGGACGAGCAGGGCGGGTTCGCCGGCGGGATCCATGGCCGGCCATTCTCCCCCGGCGGCCGTGCCGGGGCCAGTCGCTCAGTCGCCGCCGGCGCGCCGCTCCTCGTACCAGCGCAGCCAGTCGGCCTCGCCCGGGCCGGGATCGGCGCCGGTCAGCCGCCGCAGACCGCGCATCGCCGCCCGGCTGGTGAAGGTCGAGACCAGGCGGACCTCGAGGACGCTGCCCTCGGTGAGGACGTTCACGACCGGGTCGGCGATCGCCGCCGCCCGCGCCACCTCGACGTCGAGGTCGGTGACCAGCGAGACCTGCCGGCCGAAGAAGACGTAGCGGCCCGGCGCCCGGGCCGCCGAGGCCACCGCCAGCATCAGCGGATCGACCGCCCGCGGACTGCCCGAGGCGCCCAGGTTCTCGGCCGCCCGGGCGCGCTGGCGGCGGTCGCCGCCGCGCAGCAGGCTCCGGGCCCAGGCGCCGACGGCCCGGTCCTCGTCGATGCCGAGCAGCGCCGCGGCCGCGGCCCGGCGGACGCCCGGGTCCTCCTCGGCCAGGCTGACCTCGGCCAGAGGCCGGACGAGGTCCGGCTCGAGCTGGTGGGCGGCGACGGCGGCGGCGGCCCGCTTGCCGCTCGGCGAGCCGCGCCGCAGCGCCCGGCGCAGCTCGACCAGACCGATCCGGCGGTCGGCCGGCGCGTTGCCGGCCGGGATCTCGGCCAGGAGGCGACCGGTGAGGAGGGCAGCGCGGGCGGGGTCGGCCCGCTCGATCTCCCGCCAGAGCCAGTCGAGCCGGGCGCGGGGGGCGAGCCGGGCCGGCACCGGATCGATTCGCCG
>RFGR01000137.1 GCA_003696625.1 Planctomycetota bacterium | reverse complement strand
TCCGCCACCTCCAGCCCCCAGGGCCGGACCTCCCGCTCCCGGCCGGCGCCGGCCGGGAAGTGGCGGTCGGGGCCGAACACCCCCTCGGCCTCGAGGGAAAGATGCAGCGGGCCGGGCGATACCGGCTCGAGCGCCGGGAAGGCCACCTCCGCCACCTCGCCGGCGGCGACCTCGGCCTCGGCCGGCAGGACCACGGTCTCCCCGCCCCGGCCGACCCGCAGCTTGAGTTCGGCCCGGCCGGCCAGGCCGGTCCGGTTGTGGACGCGGGCGAGGAAGGCCGGACGGTCGCCCTCGACCAGCGTCGGCGGCGCCGTCAGCTCGACGAAGAACTCGCCGCGCGAGACGATGGCGGCGGTCCGCTCGCCGAGTAGGGTCTCGCGGCCGACGCCGCGGGCGGTCAGCCGCCAGGTCGTGCTCGTCGCCGGCAGCGGGAAGCCGACCCGCGCCCGTCCTTCGGCGTCGGTGACCACCGCCGGAGCCCAGAAGGCGGTGACCGCATCGACCCCTTCCGGCTCGGCCGCCCGGCCGCGGAGCCGGCCGCCGCGGCGGCCGCCGAAGGCCTTGCCGCCGGCGCCGCCGCCGAGTCCGAGCTGCGCGTTCCCGAACTCGTCGTCGGCGACGTAGCCGAGGCTGCGCAGCTCGCCGCCGAGCATCACCTGCTGTTCCGCCGCCGGCTCGCCGGGAGCGGCCGGAGCCGCGCTCGCCGGGGGCACGGTGTTGCCCGGCCCGCGCCAGCGGCCGCCGGCGACCGGTCGACCGGCCTTCTCCTCGAGTTCCTCGACCTCGTCCTGGACCTGGGCGAAACGCGCCAGCTCCTCGATCCGCTTGGCCTCCTCGATCACCGCCTCGGCGATCTCGCGGGTGACGCCCTGGTAGGAGAAGGTGCAGCTCGAGGCAGTGCGGAAGCCGGCCTCGCGCCAGGCGCCCTCCTCGAAGAAGGGTCGCAGCGCCGGGGTCGGGTCGGCATAGAGGTCGTAGAGGGTGGCATCGACCACGCCGAGCGACAGCTCGGCCCGGACCGGATTGCCGAGCTGGTCGGTCACCCGCAGGTTGACCCAGGCGGTCTCGCCCGGGGCGTAGCGCTCGCGCTCGGGTTCGATCGTCACCTGCAGCCGCCGCGCCACCGAGAAGTCGGCGCGGGCGGTATGGAACTCGTTGCCGCGCATCATCGCCGCCGCGACCACGAAGTTCGGGAAGTGTTCGTGGCCCAGCTTCAAGGCCAGGGCGTTGGCGCCCTCGCCGAGGCGGACGACGCGATAGCCGAGGATGCGCTCGCCCTCGAAGGTGAGCAGGGCGAGGCCGGCGCCGGCGCGGTTGTGGATCGTGGCGCGCAGGGTCTCCCCCACCTCGAGCGAGGTGTCGTCGGCGAGGATCCGGAGCTTGACCTCGTCCTCCTCCCCGGAGACGAACAGCGCCCGCTCGGCGGTGATCAGGTTGCCGAAGCGGTCCTCGCCGACCACCCGCAGCAGGTACCGGCCGCCGTCGGCGACGGCGAGGCCGATCGAAGCCAGGCCGTCCTCCTCGTCGGTCGCCAGTTCGTGGCTCTGGACCCGGGTCTCGCTCCAGCGGCCGCGGTGGGATTCGCGCCGCAGGACGTCGAGCCGCAGCCTGCGGCCGACCGCCTCGCCGGAAGGGGCGCGGGTGCGGATCCGGGCGGTGAAGGTCTCGCCGGCCAGGACCGTGTCGCGCGGCAGCTCGAGCGAGGCCCGGAAGCCCTCCACCGCCAGCCAGGCGCGGGCGACGGCGGCGGCGCCTTCCTCCGGCAGGGAGGCGGCGAAGGCGAGGAGCTGTTCCTGGTCGAAGTCGCGGGTCGGGAAGCGGAGCTCGGCCCGGCCGTCGGCGTCGGTGCGCAGCTCCCGGCGGCGGCCGTCCGGCAGGTCCACGACCAGACGGGCGCCGGCGAGCGGTTCGCCATAGGCCCAGGCGGCGGTGAAGGAGACGACCGCCTCCTCGCCCCGGTAGAGCACCGACCGCTCGACCTCGGCGCTGAGCTGGACCCGCGGCAGCCGGTACTCGGCGACCGTGAAGGCGCCCTGGACGACGAGGTCGTCCTCGGCCTCGCAGACGATCTGCCAGCCACCGGTGGCCGCCGCCGGCGGCAGCGCGAACGAGCCGTGCACGGTGCCGAAGGGGCCGAGCGGCTCCTCGCCGGCGGCCAGCTCGCGGCCGCGGGCGTCGATCACCCGCCACCGCACCGGCGCCTTCTCGCGGACGACGTAGGAGCCGCCCTCGACGTGGCGCAGGATCGCCCGCCAGGAGACGGTGTCGCCGGGCCGGTAGGCCGGCCGATCGGTGTAGGCGAGGCCCCGGGCGCCCAGGCCCCGCGCCAGCCCGAGGCCGCCGAGGCCGAGGCCGTCGGCGGCGCAGTGGCCGTCGCGGACCGCGAACAGGCGAACGTCTCGGGCGGCGGCCAGCTCGTCCAGCTCGAGCCGGGCGACGCCGTCTTCGCCGGTGCGCAGCTCGTGGAAGTCGGCGGAACCGTCGCCGCGCGGCAGGGCCAGCAGGACCGAGACGTCGGCGGCCGGCTCGCCGCGGCGCATGTCCTGGGCGAAGACGAAGACCTCGCGCCGGGAACTCTTGAGGATCACGTCGAGGTCGCTGCGCACGACCAGAGTGGTGGCGCGCAGGTGGCCGGCGGTGACTGCGACCGCCCAGACGCCGGGACCCTCGACGGGCAGCTCGAGGTCGGTCTCGATCGGCAGGTAGTCGGCCGCGCCCGGCACCGGTGTCTCGTAGTCGATCTCGGGCGCGATCAGGTCGAGGTCGAGGTCCTCGACCTTGCGCCAAGTCAGGTGCTTGCGGAAGTAGGCCTCGAGGTCGAGCGGATAGACCTGCACCCGGACCGCGTTCACGTTGCGGGTGTCGAGCCGCAACCGAGCCGGCTCGTTGTTGCGCCAGACCCGCTCGGTGCGGACCGCCAGGTGCGGCCGGGTCATCAGCCGCAGCCGCTCGCGGGCGTCGCCGGCGGACGGGCCGAAGTCGCAGCGGCGGTAGGCCTCGATCGCCGCCGGCAGGTCCATCAGGCCGGTCTCCTGAACCTGGCCGATCCGGAACAGGGCGACGGAGGCCTCGGCGCTGCCGGGATACTTGCCGACCAGGCGGTTCCAGACCGCGATCGCCGACCGGAGACCGGCGGCGCGGGCGGGATCGTCCTCGGCGAGAGCCAGCGCCTGGTCGCGCCAGGTTCGGCCGATCGCGAGCAGCGTCGCCGGCGCCCGCCGATCGAGCGGATGGTCGGCCAGGAAGCGCTCCCAGGCGGCGCGCGCGGCCTCCCACTGCTTCTCGTCGGCCAGGTGCGCGCCGAGTTCGTACTCGGCGTCGATCATCCCCTGCTGGGCGGCGGCCCAGTCGGGACCGTTCGGATGGCGCCGGGTGTACTCGGCGAAGGTGGCGATCGCCTGCTCGTAGCGTTCCTGCCGGAGGAGGGCGACACCCTTCCGGTAGAGGGCGGTCTGGCGCAGCTCCGCCTCGCGCTCGCGGTCGGCGGCGGCGGCGTCCTCGCGCGGCGGCCGGGCCAGGAAGGCGTCGTAGCCGGCGATCGCGTCGCCGAGCCAGCCGCGCTGGAAGGCCCGGTCGGCGATCCCGAAGGCGGCCTCCGGCGCCCGCCGGTGGTCGGGCCAGGCGGTCAGGAAGGCGCGCAGGGCGTCGATCGCCCGCCGCTGGCCGGCGTCGTCGTCCGGCCAGGTGCCGGCGCGCTCGAAGGCGGCGTCACCGGCCAGCTCCCGCCAGGCGGCACGCCGTTCCGGCGGCGCGGCGGCGACGCGGTCGGCGAAGTCGCCCCGGCCGTCGAAGGCGGCGACGAGATCCTGCTCCAGGTCCTCGAAGGCGCGGCGGGCCGCGGTCGGGTCGCCGGCGGCGAGCAGCGATCGAGCGAGGTGCAGGCGGGCCGTGAAGACCAGCTCGCCGGCCCGACCGAACTCGTCGAGGTAGGCGCGCCAGGCTTCCACCGCCGGCCCGGACCGGCCGAGTTCCTCCCGACACCAGGCGACCTGGAAGCGCGCGCGCTCGCGGTCGGCCGGAGGTGCCTCGAGACCGAGCACCGCCGAGTAGAGGGCCTCGGCCCGCTGGAGGTCGCGGGGCCGGGAGCCGGGGTCGTCGGGGGCCGGTTCGGCGGCGAGATCGTCGGCGATCCGCAGGTAGATCGCGGCCAACTCGCCCTGGCGGCCGGCGGAACGCAGCTCCCCGGCGGCCTGCTCCCAGACCTGCTCCGCCTCGCTCCATTCGCCCAGGCGGGCGTGCGCCTCGGCGCGGCGGAAGCGGGCCTTGTCGGCCCAGCCGCTGGTGGGGTATTCGGTCTCGACCCGGCGGAAGAGGTCGCGGGCCCGGGCCGGATCACCGGCCCGCTCGAAGGCGAGGCCCTGCAGATACACCCAGAGACCGGCTTGTTCCGGCTCGGATTCCTCCAGGCTCCGGGCGAGTTCCACCGCCTCCTGGTGGCGACCGTGCAGGAGCGCCCGGCGCAGGGCCTCCGGGATCACCGGCAGGTCCGGAAGCGCCGACTCCCCGGCGGCGGCCGGGGCGGGTTCCTGGGCGGCGGCCGGCGCGGAGGACAGGAAGGCGATCAGGAGGAGGACCGGAGTGCAGAGCATGGCGACGAACGGGGAACGGCGGCGCGACGGAGCGGTTCGCCTTCCATGTTGACGACGCGAGGTCGGCCGGCTTGGCGAAAAGGAGGCCGGAAACGCCGCCTTTCCCGACCTAAGGGCAGCCCATGCGCTGGTTTCCCCTTTCGTGGATCCTGGTCGCGGCCTGCGCCGGCGACGCGCCGCCCGGCTCCGACTCGGATTCGCCCGATCCGGGCGCCGAGGCGGCCGCCGGGCCGGAGGCCGCGGCGCCGTCGGTGGTGATCGCGCCGGAACGATTGGCTCCCTTCGAGCCGCTGCCGACAACCTTCGCGGGCCCGGACGGCCCCGCCCCGCCCGAGTTGGCCGCCCGGGGGGAGGACTGGTTCCGCGACCCGGACCTCTCCGTCGGCGGCGCCCGCTCCTGCGCCTCCTGCCACGATCCGGCGCCGGGTGCCGAGCGGCCGCCGACGCCCCGCGACGTCCCCACCCTGGAGAACGTCGCCGCCCACACGCTGTTCGGCTGGGACGGGCGCGCCGAGACCCTCGAGGACTACCTGGCCCTGCACCTGCTCGACGCCTGGGCGACCGGCTTCACCGGCGAGCAGGAGGTCGCGGACGCGGCCGGCGCCCCCTTCGACCGGGTCGTCGCCGCGCTGTCGGCCTATCTGCGGACGCTGAACCGCCCCGGGCGATGGGACCGTTTCCTGGCCGGGGAGGAGGCGGCGCTGACCGACCCCGAGCGCCGCGGCTTCCTGGCCTTCCAAGCCGTCGGTTGCACGATGTGCCACACCGGCTCGAGCTTCGGCGGCAACGACCGCCAGCTCCTCGGCATGTTCGACTCCTGGCCCGGGCTGGAGGATCCCGGCTACGCGGCGATCAGCGGCGACGACTCGGACGAGGGCGTCTTCCGGACCGCCCCGCTGCGAGGCGTGGCGGCGACGGCCCCCTACGGCCACGCCGGCACGGTGCCGACTTTGGAGGAGATGGTGCGGCGGATGGCCGAGATCCAGCTCGGGGCCGAACTCGATGCTCAACAAGTGTCGGACATTGTGGCATGGCTAGGAACCCTCTGAGGAATCCGGGCCGTTTGCGTGGACCTTGGTATCGGCTTGGGCCGTAACCTCCCTCCTTCGGAATCGGGCCAAACGGGATGGGGAGGCGGTAATCCTCCCACCACCGGTCCGACTGGACCGAAACGGGTCGGCCGACGGCCAACAGAACCGTTCGTTTCCCTGCCCGCACACCGGCATTCCGGTGCCGGGTTCCCCGCCTCGATCGGATCCCGGCGGCCGGAGAATCGCCCGCGTCGAGCCGTCCCGGTTGCGCCAGGGCGCGGCCGGGACCTTCCGCCACCCGGGCAGACGGAACCGGCCGGGCTTGGTTACGGCTTTCCGACAATCAGGGTCCATCCATCCGGGCCGGATTCCTCTGGGGGGCTTCCTTGCTGGACGCCGGCTCGGGTCTAATGATCCTCGCCATGACGCCTCTTCGCCTCCTTCCGCTTCTCCCCCTCCTTCTCCTCCTCCCCGCCTGCGGCGGCTCGGAGGAGGACGCCGCGGCCGGCTTCGACCGCGCCCGCCTGGCGGTGTTCGGAGAGCTGCCCGAGTTCATCGAGCACCCCGAGTATGGGCGTCCCTCCGAGGCCATGATCCGCCTCGGCGAGAAGCTCTACCGCGACCCCCGGCTGAGCGCCGACGACTCGATTTCCTGCAACTCCTGCCACGACCTCGACCGGGCCGGAGTGGACGGCAAGCCTTTCTCCGAGGGGGTCGGCGGCCAGCTCGGCGGCCGCAACGCGCCGACCGTCTTCCACGCCGCCGGCCACGTCGCCCAGTTCTGGGACGGCCGCGCCGCCGACGTCGAGGAGCAGGCTAAGGGCCCGATCCTGAACCCGGTCGAGATGGCGATGGAGAGCCCCGAGGCGGTGATGGCCAAGCTCGGCGGCATCCCGGGCTACCGCGAGGCCTTCGCCGAGGCCTTCCCGGACGACCCCGAGCCCTTCACCTACGACAACCTCGGCCGGGCGATCGGCGCCTTCGAACGCGGCCTGGTCGTGCGCAGCGCCTTCGACGAGTTCCTCGCCGGGGACGACGACGCCCTCACTCCGCAGCAGAAGGAGGGCCTCGACCTGTTCCTGTCCACCGGCTGCGCTTCCTGCCACAACGGCCCCTACGTCGGCGGCGGCTCCTTCCGCAAGCTGGGCGAGGTCGAGCCCTGGCCGGGCCTGACCGACAACGGCCGGATGGAGGCCACCGGCAACGAGGCCGACCGCTACTTCTTCAAGGTGCCGAGCCTGCGCCTGATCACCCGCACCGGCCCGTACCTGCACGACGGCTCGATCGCCGATCTGCGCGAGATGATCCGCAAGATGGCCCGTCACCAGCTCGGGGTCGAGCTGAGCGACGACCAGGTCGACTCGATCGCGGTCTTCCTCGGCTCGCTCGGCTGAGGAACGGGCGGCCGCCGCCGGCCCGGCTCACTCCAGTGCGTCCGGGCCGGCGTCGGCCAGGATCGCCAGCCAGTAGGCCATGACCACCGCGCCGAGTTCCAGCTCGCGCGGATGGACGGCCTCCAGGGTGTCGTTATCGGAGTGGTGGAGGTCGAAGTAGCGCGAGTCCTCCACCCGCAGCGAACCCATCCGGCAGCCGTGGGCGGCGAGCGGGCCGATGTCGGCGCCGCCGCCGCCGGGCAGGACGCGCTCGGCGCCGACCGCGGCCAGCGGCTCGCCGAGCGGGCGCAGGCGCTCGAGGGCGGCGGGCGGCAGGTCGAGGGCGATGCCGCGCGGGGCGAAACTGCCGCCGTCGCTCTCGATCGCCAGCAGGTGTTTCTCCTTCGACCCGAACTCGGCCGCGTAGCCGCGGCCGCCGGCGAGGCCGTTCTCCTCGTTGGCGAAGAGGACGACGCGGATGGTCCGCTTGGGGACGACGCCGGCGGCGAGCAGCAGTCGGGCCGCCTCGAGCGCCGCGCAGCAGCCGCCGCCGTCGTCGTGGGCGCCCTGGCCCTTGTCCCAGCAGTCGAGGTGGCCGCCGACGACCAGGATCTCCTCGGGGTGCTCGGAGCCCGGGATCTCGCCCATCACATTCCAGGTGCGGGCGTCGGGCAAGGTCTGGCAGCGCGACTCGACGGTGACCGACTCGACCGTGCCGGCGCGCAGCCCGGCTGAAAGGGTCTCGGCGCTGAGCACCCCGAGAGCGAAGGCCGGGATCTTCTCCACCCCCTCCTCGTAGCGCATGGCGCCGGTGTGCGGGACGTCGTCCCAGGCGGTGCTCATCGAGCGGACCAGCGCGGCGACGGCGCCGAGGCGGGCCGCCTCGATGGCGCCGCGCGAGCGCTGGGCGACCGCCTTGCCGTAGGCCTGGAAGGTGGCGCGGACGGTCGGGTCCATCGGCTGGTTGAAGAAGACGATCCGCCCGGCGAAGTCTTCGCCGGCGGCCGCGCGCCGCTGCAGATCCTCGATCCCGTCCACCTCGACCACCGGCGCGGTGATCCCGCCCGGCGGCGTGCCGACCGAGCGCCCGAGCGCGCAGGCCGCCAGCGGCCGCGGCCCGAGCGGTCCGCCGTTCATCTCGACCCGCTCGACCTCGCCGCGCACCCAGTGTTCGGCCAGGACGGTCTGCCGCCGGACGTTCGCCAACCCGATCCCGCGCATGGTCCGCTCCGCCCAGTCCGCCGCCGCGGCGTAGCCGGGGGAGCCGGCCAGGCGGTGCGGGGCGGTCTCGACCAGATCGCGGAGGAGGACGAAGGCGTGACGGTCGGCGAGGCCG
>RFGR01000136.1 GCA_003696625.1 Planctomycetota bacterium | reverse complement strand
GGCCGCCGGCCTCGGGCGGGGCCGGCACCACCGGGTGCAAGCGGTTGCGGAACACCCAGCGGACCGGTTCCGGGATCACCAGAATGTCGTTGAACGAGAGCCGGGAACGGTTCGAGCCGAGGATGGCCAGGCTCTCGGCCGAGCGACGGGGCTGGACCTCGATCTCGAGTCGGACCTCGATCGCGTAGGGCAGGGCCTCGCGCTCGGCCGAGTCCCACTCCTCCTCCCAGACCGGATCGAACTCGGGCCGTTCGTAGAACAGAAGGTCGAAGTTGACCAGGCGGTCGTAGAGGAGGGCGAACTCGCCGTCCTCGAACGGCTCGTCGTCGTGGAGGAAGTCCTCGCGCCGGAACAGCTCGAGAAAATCGGGGTTGGTCGGGTGCTGGCGGCAGCGCCAACCGATCTCAACCAGCGGCGCCGGCACCGGCGCCATACGGGTCGGGTCCCGGTGCGGCCGGGCGCCGCGCTTGTAGGCCAAAAAGTCGAGCGAGTCGGCGTCGGCGCCGCCGATGGTCCGACTTTCGCTCTTGAGGACCCGATACTCGGCGGCGTCGTAGACGGCCAGGGCGTCGAGGTCGTCGCGGAGGAGGGCGAGCAGGCGCGGGCCGGCGGTCTCGGTCTCGACGATGTTGTGAATGGCGTCGACCGCCCGCTGGGTGTAGTCGAGCGAGCCGAGGACGCTGGCCATGACCAGGGCGGCGATGGCCAGCGACACCAGCACCTCGATCAAGGTGAAGGCGGCGCGGGCCGGGCGGCGCCTCAGTCGATGTCCGGCGGCAGGTTCTCCGACCACAGCTCCTCCCACAGCTCGAAGTCCTGTTCGACCGCCCAGGTCGGGACCAGCTGCTCCAGTTCCCAGGTCGCCTCGCCGCCGTCGCCGGCGGGGTAGCGGACGGTCAGATAGACCCGGGTCAGTTCCGGCTTCTGCTCGTCGTCCTCGTCCTCGGCCTGCCGTTCGGCGCGCTGCCGCCAGATCCGTTCGTTCTCGTCCTCCGGCGTGGCGCCGGCGAAGGCGCTGCCGTCGCCCAGGCCGAGGACCCAGGTGAACTCGGGGAAACCCTCGTCGGCGAAGTCGCCCTGGTAGCCGTCGAACAGGTCCGGCACCCGCGCCGCCTCGATCCGGTGCATGAGCTGGAGGCCGAGGCGGGAGGCGATCGACAAGTTGCGGGAGTCCACCGCTGAGGCCAGGGCCTCGTTGCGCAACTGGAGCATCGTGGTCAGGGCGACGGCCAGGAGCAGGACCGCGGCCAGGACCTCGATCAGGCTGAAGCCGGCGCGGCGGATCATCAGAAGTCGGCCTCCGAGACCAGCGGCGGCAAGGCGTGGCCCTGGATGACCTGGGCCTGGCCGGTCAGGCCGATCACCCGGGCGGTCAGGGCGTAGCCCTCGCCGGCCTCGTTGTCGAGGTGGATGTAGAGTTCGTCGGCGCCGCCGTAGAGGTCGAAGTCGAGCCGATAGACGCCGCGCTCCTGGTACTCGCCGCCGGCCGGCTGGACGCCGGCGAAGTGGACCCCGTCCGGCAGCCGGTGCCATTCGAGGGCGGCCCGGTCCTCCGGCGCGCGGGCCGGGCGGCCGTCGGCGTCGGTCGGCAGCAGGATCCGGTAGCGGTCTTCCTCGAGCAGGATCTCGACCGTGTAGGTTCGGCCCTGGGCGACCGCCGAGGTGCGGGCGAGGTCGAAAGTGCTGAGCAGCTCGCGGGCCGCCGACTCGCCGCGGCTGCTCGGCAGCACCCGGTCGAGGTTGACGGTGGCGGTGGTCACCAGCAGGGCGGCGATGACCACCACCACCGAGATCTCGATCAGGGTGAAGCCGGCGCGGCGGGGGCGGGGGCGACGCACGGCCGGGGGCTCAGATCTCGTCCGAGCGGATGTCGGCGTTCTCTCCCTCGCCGCCTTCCTCGCCGTCGGCGCCGTAGGAGATGATCAGGTACTTGCCGTCCGGTTCCAGGGAGTAGAAGTACTCGTGGTTCCAGGGGTCGAGCGGGATCGAGTCGAGGAAGGGTTCGCCGTTCTCGTCCTCCTCGAGCAGCTCCTCGAGCGAGTCGGGATAGCGGCCGTTCTCGATCCGGTAGAGGTCGAGGGCGCCGCCGAAGTTGCGGATCTGGATCTCGGCGGCGCCGCGCTGGCCCTTGAACAGGGCCTTGAACACGTTCTGGCCGACCAGGCCGACCAGCAGGCCGATGATCAGGACGACGACCAGGATCTCGATCAGGGTGAAGCCGGCGGCGCGGCGGCGGTTCTTGTTTCGCTTGGGCATGGGAGGCCTCGTCAGAAGGACTGCGCCATCTGGATGACCGGCCAGAGGATGGCGAGGACGATGAAGCCGACCAGGACCGCCAGAAAGACGATTAGGATCGGCTCGATCAGGGAGGTGAACTTCTGGGTGGCGATCTCGACCTCGAGGTCGTAGGCGGAGCCGACCTGGGCCATCATCGTGTCGAGTTCGCCGGACTGCTCGCCGACCGCGATCATGTAGCCGACGAGCGGTGGGAAGACGCCGGAGGCCTTGACCGGTCCGGCGATGTCGGCGCCCTCGAGGATCTTGGCCCGCACCTCGTCGACGGTCTTCTCGAGCAGGCGGTTGCCGAGGACGGTGCGGGTCACCTCCAGGCAGCGGACCACCGGCACTCCGGAGGCGAGGAGGGTGGCGAAGGTCTGGGCGAAGCGGGCCAGCGACTGTTTGGTCAGCAGATCGCCGAAGACCGGGATCTTGAGCAGGCGCCGATCGATGCCGAGCCGGCCCTTCTCCGAGGCGTAGATCAGGTTGAAGACCAAGACGCCGAAGATGAACAGGACCAGGATCAGCCACCAGTAGGAGACCAGGAAGTCGGAACTGGTCTGGAGGATGCGGGTCGGCAGCGGCAGGACCTGGCCGCGGGCCTCGAGCATCTTGGTGATCTTCGGCACCACCGCCACCAGCAGCGCGGCCACGACCAGGAAGCCGATGATCAGCATGATGATCGGGTAGGCCAGGGCCGCTTGGACCTTGTTCCGGACCGTGGTCTGCTTCTGGATGAACTCGGCCAGCCGCTCGAGGACCTCGTCCAGGCGGCCGGCCGCCTCGCCGGAGCGGACCATGGCGACGTAGAGTTCGTCGAACCAGTCCGGATGGGTGGCGAGGGCGTCGGCGGTCGGCTTGCCCTGGGCGATCTGTTCGCGGATGTCGCGGAAGACCAGGCTCTGGCGCTTGTTGTCGGTCTGCTCGACGATCGCCCGCAGCGCCTCGGTGATCGGGATGCCGGCCTTGACCAGGGTGGCGAGCTGGCGGGTGAAGGTCGAGACCTCCTCCAGCCGCTTCTTGCTCAGCCGGATCTGGCCGCCGGAGCGGCCGCGGGCGGCTTCGAGGCCCTGGCTGAGGGTGCGGGCGAGGGCCGATTCCTTCTTGCGGCCGGCCTTGCCCGCGGCCGACCGGGGCTCCTTGACCTTGCGCCCGCCGCGGGTCTCGACCACGCCGGTGACGAGGACGCCGGAGCGCTTGAGTTTGAGGCGGGCGTCGCGCGGCGAATCGGCGTCGATCACGCCGCTGGCCTTCTTACCCCGCGCGTCGAACCCCTTCCACTCGAAGACCGGCACCGGGCGGCCCTCCCGCTAGACGACGTCGAGCTGGGTGACGCGCATCACCTCGTCGGGGGAGGTCACGCCCTGGGCCATCAGGCGGAGGCCGTCCTGGCGCAGGGTCCGCATGCCGCACTGCTGCACCGCCGTCCGCTTCAACTCCGTGGCGCTGGCGCTCTCGGTGACGAGGGCGCGGATCTCCTCGGACATCGGCAGCATCTCGTAGATCGCCGTCCGGCCCTGGTAGCCGGAGTTGAAGCAGTCCGGGCAGCCGGGCGCCACCGCCATCCTGCCCTCCGGCAGCCGGTCGGGGTCGAAGCCCAGGGCGCGCAGTTCGGCCAGTTGGCTCTCGCTCGGCTGGCGCCACTCCTTGCACGACTCGCACAGCTTGCGGACCAGGCGCTGGGCGATGACCAGAATCAGGGACGACGAGACCAGGTACGGTTCGAGGCCGATATCGACCAGGCGGGTGATCGTGCTCGGGGCGTCGTTGGTGTGGACGGTGGAGAAGACCAGGTGGCCGGTGATGGCGGCGCGGATGGCGATCTCGGCCGTCTCCAGGTCCCGGATCTCGCCGACCATCATCACGTCCGGATCCTGGCGCAGGAAGCTGCGCAGGCCGCTGGCGAAGGTCAGTCCCTTCTTGACGTTGACCTGGACCTGAGAGATGCCGTCGAGGGCGTATTCGACCGGGTCCTCGATGGTGAGGATGTTCTTGTCGCCGGTGCTGATCCGGGTCAGCGAGGCGTAAAGGGTGGTGGTCTTGCCGGAGCCGGTCGGGCCGGTGACCAGGATGATCCCGTGCGGGTAGCGGATGTAGGTCTCGAGGATCTTGCGGTGATGCTCGTCGAGGCCGACCTCTTCGAGATCGTAGACCTTGGCCGTCTTGTCGAGCAGGCGCAGCACCGCCCGCTCGCCCCAGGAGGTCGGCACGACCGAGATCCGGACGTCGACCTCGCCGTCGCCGATCCGGATCGTCGCCCGACCGTCCTGCGGCAGCCGGCGCTCGGCGATGTCCATCTTGCCCATGACCTTGATCCGGGACAGGACCGCCTCCTGGGCGGTCTTCGGCACCGACTCCATGTCGTAGAGGATGCCGTCGATCCGGAAGCGGACCTGGAGCCGGTCGACGTAGGGCTGGAAGTGGACGTCCGAGGCCCGCAGCTTCAGGGCCTGGAAGAGGACCGAGTTGACCAGCTTGATGATCGGCGCCTTGTTGGCGACGTCGAGCAGGTCTTCGCTCTCCTCGACCGCGGCGGCGAGGTCGGCGAGATCGGCGCCGCCGAGGTCCTCGAGCGCCTCGTCGACCCCGTCGGCCCGGTGCCGGAAGGCGCGGTTGATCAGCTCGGTGATCTCCGCCCGCGGCGCCAGCACGATCCGCACCTCGCCCGGCAGCATGCTGGCGATGTCGTCCTGCGGGTGAACGTCGAGTGGGTGGGCGGTGGCGACCTGGATCACCCCGTCCTCGTCGGCGACCGCGATCATGTCGTGGGCGCGGGCGAAGGCCAGCGGCACCAGATCGACGAACACCGGCGGCACCCGGCGGCCCTGGAGGCTGGGCAGGAACTCGAGGTCCAGGTCCTCGGCGAAGGCGCGCAGCATCGCTGCTTCGTCGACGCCGCGGTTGAGCAGGACCCGGTCGAAGGTGGTGGCGCTGGCGGCGGCCTGGTCGCGCAGCTTGCGCAGCTCGGCTTCCTCGAGGCCGGTTTCTCGGTGGAGGAGGCCGATCAGGTCGGTCAGCGAGCCGACGGCTTCGGCCTCCTTCACTCCAGGCCCTCCGGCAGGTTGCGGCCGGCCGGGCGCGGGGCCGCGGCCGGAGCCGCCGCCGCCGCCGGCTGCAGCCCGTTCAGGCGGACCTGGGCCGGGTCGGCCTCGCCCTGGGTGGAGAGGAAGACCGGATCCTCGAAGCCGGAGGGGTCGAGGTAGCCGGTCTCGCTCTGGCCGTCGCCGTCGAGGTCGGCCTCCTGGATCAGGTCGAGCGGATCCTGGCGGCGGAAGTCGGGGTCGATCCGCTGCACCCGGTCGAGCCCGATGACGTCGGCCGCCCGGGCCTTGCCGGCCTCGGACAGGTCGGCCAGTTCCTCGAAGTCGTTGAGGATCCGCGGCGTGCAGAAGAAGTACAGGGTGGTCTTGGTCGAGGTGTCCTGGTTGCGGCTGAAGATCCAGCCCAGCACCGGCAGGTCGCTCAGCCACGGAATGCCGGTCTGGTCCTGGAGCATGTCGTCGCGGATGATGCCGCCGATCCACATGGTGGCGCCGTCCGGCAGGTAAACGGTGGTCTCCAGGCTGCGGGTGACCCGCGGCGGCGGCACGGTCGAGCCGGGGGTGAAGGTGCCGGTGAAGGCCGAGATCTCGAGCTTGATGCCCAGGCGCAGGTACTTCTTGCCCGAGATCGAGGGCGTGATGTTCAGCTTGATGCCGGCCTCCTGGTAGTCGCGGAAGGTCTCGGTGACGCCGACCGAGGCCACCGGCGTCTGCTCGGAGGTCGGGATCTCGTCCTTGCTCTCGACCGAAGCGCCGCGGTTGTTGGTGACCAGGATCGACGGCACCGACAGGATGTTGGCGTTCGAGCTGGTCCGGGCCGCGCGCAGCAGCGCCGGCAGGCCGAAGGCCTCGCCGTCGAGAATGCCGGCGGTGAAGCCGGCGGCGGAGGTGTCGACCAGGCGGGTGTCGACCTGGTTGTCGCCGTCGGTGTCGATCAGCGTCGAGATGCCGACCGAGGTGAAGCCGAAGCCCTTGGCGGCGTTGCCGGTCGGCGGGTCGACCGAGGCGAACTCGACGCCGATGTCGCGGCTGAACTCCTCGGTCACCTCGATCAGGGCGGTCTCGATCAGCACCTGCGGCTGCCGCTGGTCGAGGCGGTCGAGCAGGCGCCGCAGCTCCTCCCACTTGGTCCGGGTGGCGGTGATCAGGAGGGCGTTGGTCTCCTCCTGGGCCTCGACCACGATCGACTGCTCGACCCGTCGCTGGGAGGTGCCCTGGGTCGAGCGCTGGGCCTGCTCCTCGGCCTGGCGGGTGCGGTCGAGGAACTGCTTGAGGTCCTCCTGCAGGTCGGTGGCGGAGATGTTCTGGAGCATGTAGACCCGGAAGTTGGTCTCCGGGATCTCGACCACCGTGTCGAGCTTGGCGATCAGATCCTTGACCAGCTCCATCCGGTCCTTGGAGGCCACCACCAGCAGCGAGTTGTCGCGCGGGTTGGCCAGGATGCGGGTCTCGATCTCCTCTTGGCCCGCCTGCTCGGCGCCGGCGCCGCGGCCCCGGGCCTGGGCCGGGTTCTCGATGTTCTCGAGCAGGTCGGTCAGAGTCTGGGCCAGCTCCTCGGCGCTGGCTTCCTGCAGCCGGATGCGCTCGAACTCCGGCTGGACCTTGTGCGGCTCGACGTCGAGGATCCGCAGCATCCGGACCGCGGCGGCGACGAACGGCCCGAAGCCCTGGACCAGCAGCGCGTTCTCGTAGGGCAGGGGCATGAAGGCGTCCTGGCCGGCCGAGCCGCCGCCGCTCGAGCCCAGGGCCGTGCGCAGGTTGACGCCCAGGCTCTGCGCCTGGCCGTAGCGCAGGCGGAAGACGGTGATGACGTAGGTGGCCGGCTGGTCGGCGTAGGCCTCGACGTCGTCGGCCTCGACGAAGCGGCCGTTGGCCTTGATCGTCGACCGGGTCTGGACGTTGTCCAGGGTGATCACCTCGACCGCGAGATCGCCCGAGCCCTGCTGGACGATCACGAAGCCGTTGATCTTCATCATGATCTGGAAGAAGGCGTAGAAGTCCTCCCGCCGGATCCGCTTGGGCCCGTAGAGCAGCAACCGCTTGCTCTCCAGGGTGCCGGCGGCGGTGCCGCCGCCGGTCGAATCGTCGATCGTGAAGTTGCGCCCGGTCATCTCCTGGGCGATCTTCACGAACTGGGCCAGGGTCAGGCCTTGGTCGGTCTCGTCGAACTTGAGGGTGATCCAGTCCTGGTCCTCCTCGACCACTCCCTCGGGAACCTGGATCTCCCCGGCCCCGGGTTCCTGCGCCAGGGCGCGGGCGGAGGCGGCGGGCAGGGAGGCGAGGAGGAGCGCGGCGATGGTGCTCGGCAGCATGCGGTGGTCTCCGAAGAGGTGCGACCGGTCCGGGTCCGGTCGGAAGTGTAGTGCTGCAGGGACCCTCCGACCAAGGCCCGGCCCGGTTGGGACGCCGCCCGCTCCGGCCCCCTTCCGGGAATTCGCCGCCGCCGGGCTGGGGATGGGGGCGGGGGCGAGGCTAGGATTCCGCCTCGCTCCGCTCCCGGCTCCCGCATGCGCCCCTCCTTCCTCTCCACGGCTCCGGTCCAGGAGCACGCCGCCGGCTTCCTGCCGGCGCCGGCCTGGGTGGCCCCGTTCGTGGCCATGCTGCTGGCGATCGCGGTCCTACCGCTGGTGGCCCCGCGCTGGTGGCACTCGAACCTGAACCGGTTCAAGGTCTCGCTGCTCTGCGGCCTGCCGGTGCTCGGGCTGTTCGCCTGGCACGGTGAGTGGGAGGTCATCCGCCACACGGTCCACGAGTACGCCAGCTTCGTCCTCCTGCTCACCTCGCTCTACGTCGCCTCCGGCGGCATCGTCCTCCGCGGCGACCTCAAGGCGACGCCCTGGGTCAACGCCGCCTTCCTGCTGCTCGGCGCCCTGCTGGCCAGCTTCATGGGCACCACCGGGGCGGCGATGCTCCTGATCCGGCCGCTGCTCAAGACGATCTCCGAGCGCCGCTACCGGACCCACACGGTGGTCTTCTTCATCTTCATGGTCTGCAACATCGGCGGTTGTCTGACCCCGCTCGGCGACCCGCCGCTGTTCCTCGGCTATCTGCGCGGCGTCCCCTTCTCCTGGACCTTCGGCCTGGTCAAGGAGTGGGCCTTCGTCAACTTCATCCTGCTCGGGGTCTACCTGGCCCTCGATTCCTGGTTCTGGCGCCACGAGGACCGCAGCCACCTGCTGCGCGATCGGGTCGAGGTCCAGCCGCTGCGCCTGGCCGGCGGCCGCAACTTCCTCTGGCTGGGGGCGGTGGTCCTGTCGGTCGCCTTCCTCACCCCGGCCCATCTGGCCGCCTGGCTCGGCGGCGGTGAGCACGGATTCTGGGCCGTCTACGGCCGCGACCTCGCCCTGGTCGCGATCGCCTTCCTGGCCTACCGGACCACGCCGGCCGAGCACCGGCGGGCGAACGCTTTCACCTGGCACCCGATGGTCGAGGTCGGAGCGCTGTTCTTCGGCATCTTCCTGAGCATGATGGCGGCCATCCAGCTCCTTCACCACTACGGCCCCGAGCTGGGCGTGGAGGACAGCCACATGTTCTTCTGGGCCACCGGCAGCCTGAGTTCCTTCCTCGACAACGCCCCGACCTACGTCGTCTTCTTCGAGACCGCCGCCAGCCTCGGCGTGCCGCCCGGCCACCCGGCCCTCGAGCTGGCCACCGGCCGGGTCGTCTCCGAGTACTTCCTGATCGCGGTCTCGCTCGGGGCGGTCTTCATGGGGGCGATGACCTACATCGGCAACGCCCCGAACTTCATGGTCAAGGCCATCGCCGAGGAGCGCAAGGTGCCGATGCCGAGCTTCTTCGGCTATCTTCTCTATTCCGTCGTCTTCCTGCTGCCGGTATTCTTCCTGACCAACCTCATCTTCCTGCGCTGATGAGCTTCGCCGACCTCCTTCGCCCGGAAGCGGTCCTGATCGGGCCGGACGCGGCCGACAAGTGGCAGCTGCTGCGCCGCCTGGCCGAGGCCCTGGTCGCCTGCGGCGCACTGCCGGCCGAGCGCCTCGAGGAGGCCGTCGCCGCCCTCGAGGCCCGGGAACGGAGCGTCAGCACCGGGATGGAGCAGGGGATCGCGGTTCCGCACGCGGCGTTGGAGGACCTCGAGCGGGTCCTGGCCGCCCTGGCGGTGGTCCCCGACGGCATCGAGTTCCAGTCCCTGGACGGCCAGCCGGCCCGGATCGTCGTGTTGTTGCTGGTTCCGCGCCGGGAAAAGGTCCTCCACGTCAAGACCTTGACCGAGGTCGCCCGACGGCTCGGCGACGAGGACTTCCGGCGGCGGATCCTGGCCTGCCGCAGCGGGGAAGAGGTCGTCGCCCTCTGGTCCTGAGCCGGGCCGACCGGCTTCAGGGCCAGGCCGACCAGCGCCGGATCCGCTCCGCCACCGCCGCCTCGACCCGCTCCCGCATCCGCCGGTAGGCGGCGAGATCGGCGCCGAACGGGTCCGGGATCTCGGCGCCGCCCGGATCGAGCAGCTCGGCCCGAGCCCGCAGGGCCGGCGGCAGGGCGGCGAGGTGGCTGCCGGCCAGGGCCAAGACCCGGTCCCAGGGGCGGCCGGCCAGTTCTTCGACGTGCCGGGCCCGGTGGCGGCCCAGGTCCAGGCCGATCTCGGTCGCGGCGGTCTGCGAGTGCTCGCTGGCCGGAGTGCCGGAGACGGCGAAGGTGCCGGCCGAGGCGACGATCCAGCCCAACTCCTGGAGGTCGGCCGGCTGCACCCCCCAGGCGGCGGCCAGCTCGCGCTCGAGCAGGGCCGCGGCCAGCGGCGAGCGGCAGATGTTGCCGGTGCAGACGACCAGCAGGCGCAGGCCGGGCCGCAGGCCGCCCTCCGGCCGCGGACCGCGCAGCAGGCGGGGCAGGGGGTCGAAGGCCGCCACCGTGCTCGGCCGCGCCTCGGCCGGCACCGCCTCCGGGTCGATCCCGCAGGCGATCTCCGGCCGTTCCTCCAACCAGCGTCGGAGCTCGGCGCCGGCCAGCGGCGGTTCGCCGCTCGGATTGATGCTGGAGAGCAGCAGCGGCGCCGGCAGCTCGCGGGCCAGCCTCAGATAGGCGGAGTGGTCGGGCAGGCGCAGGCCGACGGTCGGCCAGGCCCAGCCCCAGGCCGCGGGCAGGCCGACCCAGTCCCGTGGCAGGACGATCGTCCAAGGGCCCGGCAGCCGGGCGGCGAGCCAGCTCGGCAGGCCGGGCGGCAGCGCCGGGAGCAGCCGCCGCAGATCCTCCTCCGACCGCAGGTGGAGGCTGAAGGGACGATCCGCCCGGGCTCCTTTCGCGTCGGCCAGGCGGGCGGCGGCGTCCGGCGCGTCGGCCAACAGTCCGAGCCCGGGGACGGTGTCGGTCGGCAGGGCCGCCAGCCGCCCTGCCGCCAGAGCCCGCCTGAGGGCGGCGCGCCCGGACTCGGTGGCCGGGTCGTGGACGACGAGCGGGGGGGCCATGGCGGGGCGGTATTCTATGGGCCGTCCCGGGCCGATTCCGGCCGGTTCCCGTGCCCGACCGTTCCTCCTCCTCCGCCGCCGCCGAGGCCCTGGATCCGCGGATTCTGTCGCGGCTGGCCGGCGGTCTCGCCCACGAGCTCAAGAATCCGCTCAGCACGATCGGCCTCCACCTCGACCTCCTGCGCGAACAATGGGCCGACGATCCGGACCCCAAGGCCCGGCGTTCGGTGCGGATGATCGACACCCTGAAGCAGGAGGTCGGGCGGCTGGACGAGATCCTCCAGGACTTTCTCCTCTACGCCCGCACCGACCAGATCGAACTCGAGGAGGCCGACCTGAACGCCGTCGTCCAGCGGGTGGCCGACTTCGTCCGGCCCGAGGCCGCGGCCCGCGGCATCCGGGTCGAGACCTTCCTCGCCGGCGACCTGCCGCCGCTCCGGCTCGATCCGGCCCGCTTCCGCCAGGTCGTCCTGAACCTGGTCATCAACGCCCGCCAGGCGATCGGCGACCGGGGCGGTCGGATCACCCTGATCACCCGCCGGCAGGGCGGTCGGGTCCTGCTGGAGGTGCTCGACGACGGGCCGGGGATGGACGAGGAGACCCTCGCCTCCTGCTTCGAGGTCTATTTCTCGCGCAAGAAGGGGGGCTCCGGCCTCGGCCTGCCGACCGTGCGTCGGCTGGTCGAGGCCCACGGCGGCTCGGTCGAGATCCAGAGCAGCCCCGGCCACGGCACCCGGGTGCGGGTGACGTTGCCGCTGCCGCCGGCGGGAGGGCGGTCGTGACCGCCGCCTCCCGGATTCTGATCGTCGAGGACGACGAGGCCCACGCCGAGGCCCTGCGCCTGGCCCTCGAGACCGAGGGCCACGAAACCGAGACCGCCGTCTCGGTGGACGCCGCCCTCGACCGCCTCCGCGCCCGCTCCTTCGACCTCGTGATCACCGACCTGATGCTCGGCGAGCGGGACGGCCTCGACCTGCTGGCCGAGGCCCGCCGCCTCGACCCCGAGCTGTCGGTCTTCCTGATCACCGGCCACGGCAGCGTCGAGACCGCCGTCCGGGCGATGCGGGAGGGGGCGGCCGACTACCTGACCAAACCGGTCAACATCGTCGAGCTGCGCACCCGGGTGGCGCGGGAGCTGGAGAAGCGCCGCCTGAGCGAGGACAACCGCGCCCTCCGCCGGGAACTCGAGGCCCGCTACGGTCTCGAGGGCATGGTCGGCGGCTCGCCGGCGATGGTCCAGGTCTTCGAGCTGGTCCGCCAGGCCGGACCGACCGACGCCACCGTCTTGATCCTGGGCGAGTCGGGGACCGGCAAGGAGCTGGTCGCCCGCTCCCTGCACCGGCTGTCGGCCCGGTCCCGCCGGCGCTTCGTCGCCATCAACTGCGCCGCCCTCAGCGAGACCCTGATCGAGTCCGAGCTGTTCGGGCACGTCAAGGGGGCCTTCACCGGCGCCCACGCCGCCAAGGAGGGCAAGTTCGCCTACGCCGACGGCGGCACCCTGTTCCTGGACGAGATCGGGGACATGCCGCTGCCGACCCAGGCCAAGCTGTTGCGGGTGCTCGAGGACCGTACGGTGGTGCCGGTCGGCGCCAACGAAGAGCGGCCGGTCGACGTCCGGATCCTGGCCGCCACCAACCGCGACCTGGAGGAGCGGGTCCGCGCCGGCCGCTTCCGCGAGGATCTCTACTGGCGGTTGGCGGTGCTGGCGATCGAGCTGCCGCCGCTGCGCGAGCGGCTCGAGGACCTGCCGCTGCTGGCCGATCACTTCCGGCGCGAGTTCGCCGAGCGCCACGGCAAGGAGGTCGAGCGGGTGGACGACGCGGTCGTCGGCCGCCTGCGCGAGCACGACTGGCCCGGCAACGTGCGCGAGTTCCGCAACGTGATCGAGACCATGGTCGTCCTCGACCAGGACGGGGTCCTCGGCCTGGACGACCTGCCGCGCGGCCTGCGGC
>RFGR01000135.1 GCA_003696625.1 Planctomycetota bacterium | reverse complement strand
TTTCGCCGGCAAACTTGCCGGCGAAATGGATATCATCTCTGGCGTGGAAACCGGCTCGTTGCCTCTCCCCGCTCCCAGCAAGGCCGCGATGGCTTGCGGCCTCCGCTTCGGAGCCCGTGGGACCCACTCCAGCCGGACCATGATGCTGGCGGAACTCAGCGCACTCCTGAGTGCCCTCCCCGCCACCGCCACCCGCGCCGACTACGCCAAGGCCATCGCCGAGGACAACCTCCTCGGCAAGCCGACCACCGCCACCCGGATCCTCACCAACCAGCGCCTCGGCGAACTCTATGGCCTGGACCCCGGTCTGCCCCTCTTCCGGGTCCTCCGTCGCGTCTGGGCGGTGGACGAGCCCGGCCGGCCCCTGATCGCCCTGCTCGCCAGCCTGGCCCGCGATCCGCTCCTGCGCGCGGCGAGCACCTACATCCTGCCGCTGGCCGAGGGCGAGGAGCTGGTCCGGACCTCCTTCCTCGCCGTCCTGCGCGCGGCGGTGGGGGAGCGGATGAACGATTCCATCCTGGACAAGGTGGCCCGCAACACCGCCAGCTCCTGGACCCAGTCCGGTCACCTCCACGGTCGCGTTCGGAAGGTGCGCTGCCGGGCCCAGCCCACCCCCGGCGCGGTGGCCTTCGCTCTCTGGCTGGGAGCCGTCGAAGGGAAGGCCGGGGAGGACCTCACCACTACCCTCTGGGCGGCGGCCTTGGACCGCCCGCCGCACCGCCTCCTCGACCTCACCCTGCAGGCCTCGCGCCTGGGGCTGGTGAAAGCCCGAATCGGGGGCGGCGTCACGGCGATCGACGTTTCCGCCCTCGACCCCGGTCCGGGCGGCATCTGACCATGGGACGGATCGAAGAACTGGCGGCGCGTTATCAGCGGCACATCGGCGTGCCCTGGCAGAAGACCCTCTCCGGCGCTCAGCGGGTCCTGATGGTCGTCTACGACAAGGAACTGGAGCGCAGCTTCCGCGCCCGCAAGGCCGCGTTCGAGCAGGCCACCCGGGCCGCCGGCCACGGCTGGCGCGAGGTCGATTGCACCCGGTTGTTCTCCACTTGGCTGGCGGCGGACGACTATCGGGAGGCCTACTTCGAGTACCCGGAGGACCTCGCCATGAAGCTGGAGGGCGAGTTCGTTCCCTTCGTGGCGGACCGCCTGCGCGAGGCCCTCGCCCAGGCCGACGAGAATACGGTGGTGGCCGTGACCGGCGTCGCCTCCCTCTACGGCTTCGCCCGGGTCTCGGAGCTGGTCAAGGCGGTCGAACCCGACATCCACGGCCGGCTCGCCGTCTTCTTCCCGGGCAGCAAGGACGCCAACAACTACCGGCTCCTGGACGCCCGCGACGGCTGGAACTACCTGGCCGTGGGCATCACCCTCCACAACCCCGAGATCGCGACATGAAGATCTATCAAACCCTCGACCGGGATCCCCGGACGAGCGGCCTGGCCAACAGCGGCCAGGCCCGCATCCGGTCGTCCCGGGATCCCAAGGCCCTGGCCGAACTCAAGGCCGAGCTGGAGACCTTCGTCTGCGACGGCCAGTACGGCCTCGCCATCGAGCGCATCCTGCAGAGCTACCTCCGGCAACTGGACCGGCCCCGGCAGGACGCGGCCTGGGTCAGCGGCTTCTTCGGCAGCGGCAAGTCCCACCTCCTGAAGATGCTCGGCCACCTCTGGGTGGACACGCCCTTCCCGGACGGGAGCACCGCCCGCTCCTTGGTCCAGGGCCTCTCCGAGGACATCCGCGCCCTGCTGCGGGAGCTGGATACCCAGGTCAAGCGGTCCGGGGTCGCCGCGGTGGCCGCCGCCGGCACTCTCCCGGCCGGCACCGGTGAACTCGTCCGGGCCACCGTCCTTTCGATCATTCTTCGTGCCTGCGGTCTGCCCGAGGCCTATCCCCAGGCCCGATTCTGCTTCTGGCTCCGCGAGCAAGGCTTCCTCGAGGCGGTTCGCAGCGAGGTCGAGGAGGCCGGCAAGGAATGGGAGAAGGAACTCCTCAATCTCTACGCCAGCCCGATCCTGGCCCGGGCCGTCCTGAAGTGCGACCCGAACTTCGCCGCCGACGAAAGGGAAGCCCGCCGGGTGCTCCGCGAGCAGTTCCCGGTGCCGCGGGCGGATCTGACGACCGCCGAATTCCTGGACGCGGCCCGTCGGGCGCTGGCCCCGACCGGCACCCTTCCCCTGACGATCCTGGTCCTGGACGAGGTCCAGCAGTACCTCGGGGATTCCGTCGACCGCTCGGTGGTCTTCACCGAGGTGGCCGAGGCGATCGAGACCCAACTGGACAGCCGCGTCCTGCTGGTCGCCTCGGGCCAATCCGCCCTGACCGAGGAGAAGCTGCTCCAGAAGCTGCGCGACCGCTTCCGCATCGCGGTCCAGCTCTCCGACGCCGACGTCGAGGTCGTCACCCGGAAGGTCCTGCTGCGCAAGAAGCCGAGCGCCCGGGAGGAGATCCGCGCGCTCCTCGACCGCCATGCCGGCGAGGTGTCCAAGCACCTCCAGGGAACCCGCCTGGCCGAGCGCACCGAGGACCGGCGGACCATCCTGGCGGACTACCCCCTGCTCCCCACCCGGCGCCGCTTCTGGGAGGAGTGCTTCCGCAGCGTGGACCGGGCCGGCACCCACAGCCAGCTCCGCTCCCAGCTCCGGATCCTGCACGAAGCCCTGCGCGACGTCGCCGAGGAGGATCTGGGCCGGGTCATTCCCGCCGACGCCCTCTTCGACGCCATCGCCCCCGATCTGTTGAACAGCGGCATGCTGCTCAACGAGATCAACAACCGGATCCAGGCCCTGGACGACGGCACCGCGGCCGGCCGCCTGCGCAAGCGGCTCTGCGGCCTGGCCTTCCTGGTCAGCAAGCTGCCGCGCGACCCCGGCGTGGACACCGGCCTGCGGGCCACGCCCGCCATCCTGGCCGACCTCCTGGTGGAGGACCTCCGCGCCGATTCCGGGCCGTTCCGCCAGGAGGTGGCGAAGGAACTCGCGGCCCTGGCCGAGGCCGGCACCCTGATGAAGGTGGGCGAGGAGTACCGCCTCCAGACCACCGAGGGCGCAGAATGGGACGGCCACTACCGCGAGCGCCTCTCCGCCCTGGGGAAGAACGACCCCGAGATCGAGACCCGCCGGAACCAACTCTTCACGACCGCGGTCCAGAAGGCCGTCTCGACCATCCGCCTGACGCACGGGGCCGCCAAGGTCTCCCGCTCCCTCCAGCTCTTCGTCGGGGCGGGCGATCCCCCCGCCGACGGCGAGCAGATCGTCGTCTGGCTTCGGGACGGCTGGAGTGCCACCCAGAAGGAGGTCGAGAACGAAGCCCGCCGGCGCGGCGCCGAGGACCCGGTCATTCACGTCTTCCTGCCGCGCCGCGCCGCCGACGATCTCCGGTCGCGCATCCTCGAGGCCGAGGCCGCCCGCCAGGTCCTCGACGCCCAGGGCGCGCCCAGCACCGACGCCGGTCGGGAGGCGCGCGAGAGCATGGAGAGCCGTCGCCTGGCCGCCGAGGCCGCGCGCGACGAACTGGTCCGGGAGATCGTCCAGGCCGCCAAGGTCGTCAAGGGGGGCGGCACCGAGGTGTTCGCCGAGAGCCTCGAGGCCAAGCTCCGGGCCGCCGCGGAGGCCTCCCTCTCGCGGCTCTTTCCCCGCTTCGACGAGGCCGACCACAAGGCTTGGGGCGTGGCCTTCCGCCGTTCGAAGGAAGGCTCCGACCATCCCTTCACCGCGGTGGACTGGGACAAGGCCGTCGAAGACCACCCGGTTTCCCGGGAGGTCCTGGCCGCCCTGGGCAGCGGCGCCTCCGGCGGCGAGGTCCGCAAGAAGCTTCAGGCCGCGCCCTTCGGCTGGCCCAAGGACGCCATCGACGCCGCCCTGGTCGCCCTCCACCGCAGCGGCACGCTGCGCGTGGTGTTGAACGGCCAGGCCCTGGCGCCGGGCCAGCTCGACCAGACCAGGATCCAGAAGGCCCAGTTCCAGGTGGTGCCCGAGCAGGTCCGCCTCGGCACCCGGGACAAGTTGATCCTCCGCGGCCTGTTCCAGTCCGCCGGCCTTTCCGGTCGTGCCGGCGAGGAGGAGTCCGCGGCGGCCGAGCTGCTGCGGACGCTCCAGGCGCTGGCCGAACGGGCCGGCGGGCCGCCGCCCCTGCCGCCGCCGCCGGCCCCGGAGTGGCTGGTCGAACTCCGTTCCCTCCAGGGCAACGAACTCCTCGCCGCCATGCTGGAGCGGAAGGACGATCTGGAGGAGGCCTTGCGGGCCTGGCCGGCGCGGGCCGACCTGGCCGAGCAGCGCCGGCCCCGCTGGGAATTGCTGCTCCACCTGGCCGAGTGCGCGGCGTCGCTGCCGGTGCACGCCGAGGTCGCCCCCGAGATCGAGGCGATCCGTTCCCAGCGCACCCTGCTCGAGGCCGAGGATCCGACCGTGCCGCTCCAGGCCAAGCTGGGGGCGGCCCTGCGCGTGGCCCTCAAGGAACGGATCGACGAACTCCGGGCCCGGCTCGCGGAGGCCCAGCGGCAGCTCGCGGCCGACCCTTCCTGGAGTCGATTGGGGGCCGAGGACCAGGCGGAGATCCTCGCCCGCCACGGCCTCCAGGAGGTCCAACCGCCCGCCTTCGCCGGCGAGGAGGAGCTGCTCCAGGTCCTCGCCCAGCGCCCCCTCGGTTCCTGGGCGGACGCCGTCGCCGCCGTTCCCGAGCGGGTCCGCGCCGCGCTGGAGGAAGCCGTTCGGAGGCTCCAGCCCCAGGCCCGGCGCATCGCCCTCTCCGCCGCCACCCTCGAGACGGAAGAGCAGGTCAAGGCCTGGCTGGCCGAGCAGGAGCAGACCCTGCTCGCCGCCATCCAGGAGGGGCCGGTCATCGTCGGATGAGGATCATCGAGATGTCCCCCCTCGACACCACCCTCCGCAACCAACTCGCCCGGGTGATCGGGGCGGCCCGG
>RFGR01000134.1 GCA_003696625.1 Planctomycetota bacterium | reverse complement strand
GTCATGGTCGGCGACTTCCGCTTCGACCTGGAGGCCGGCCGCGCGGCCGGCTGCCTGACCGTCCACGTCGATCCCGCCGGCGCCTTCCCGTGGCCGGAGTTGGCCGACCTGAAGGTGCGCGGGCTGGCGGAGCTGCTCGCCGCCCTTGAGGCCGGCTGAGCCTCAGTCGAGCCGCCCGCCGACCCGGTCCAGGATCTCGGCCTCGCGCCGGACGGCCGCCGCCCGCAGTTCCTCGGCCCGGGCCAGATAGTCGGCCCGGGCCTCCTCGTCGGCCAGATCACCGGCGTTGATGCGGACGTTCAGATGGGCGCCGAGCACGGCCGAGCGGGCGCAGAGGGCGGCGACTCCGGCGTCGGAGACCGAGGCCGCGAGGCCCTTCTCGGCCATCTCGGCCGCGACCGCCATCGACTCCAGCGCCACCTCCATCACCCGCAGCGGCGCCTCGATTGCCCGCCGCACTGCCGCCTGGACCGCCTCCCGCTTGGCGGCCCGTTCCTCCTCGCTGTCCTCCGGCAGCCGCCAGGCGGCGACCACCGCATGGAAGGCGGCGGTGTCCTCGTCGACCAGGCGCAGCAGTTCGTCGTGACAGGCCTTGCCGCGTTCGGCCGCGTCGCTGAACTCCTGCCAGCGTTCGTCCCAGCCCGGCTTGTGGCTGGAGAGGTTGGCGACCATCGTGCCGAGGGCGGCGCCGAGGGCGCCGAGCAGGGCCGCGACCGAGCCGCCGCCCGGGGCCTTGGACTCGGAGGCGGTCTCCTCGACGAAGCCGCGGACGCTGCGGTCGACCAGCCGCCGGCCGCGCTGCCGGTCGATCCGGTACTCGATGATCTTCTCGTTCGGGTCGAAGGGCTTGAGTTCGTCGAGGCCGAGCGAACGGACCGCGATCTTGATCAGCTCGGCGTCGCTGACCCCGGTCGAGCGCTTCTGCTTGCGTAGGAAGTAGCGGCCGGCGTCGAGCATCGCCCGCAGCGGCACCAGGCCGACCAGCTCCGAGCCGGTGACCCGCAGGCCGCGCGCCCGCGCCTTCTCGCACACTTCGTCGAAGGCGACGTGGAGCGGGGTGACCGAGATGTCGGTCAGGTTCATCGAGACCTGACAGACGCCGTACTCCTCGATGTACCACCCGATCGCCTTGACGCACTTCAGGCTGCCCGGGATCCAGATCGGCTTGCCCTCCTCGTCGAGCACCGGCCTGCCGGTGATCGGGTGCGGCGCGCGCTTCATCCGCCCCTTCTCGCGCACGTCGAAGGCGACCGCGTTCGCCCGCCGGGTGCTGGTCGTGTTCAGGTTGACGTTGTAGGCGATCAGGAAGTCGCGGGCGCCGACCGCGGTCGCGCCGCTGCGCGGCTGGAACTCGGCCGGACCGAAGTCCGGGGCCCAGGCCGGATCCTGCAGCCGCTCGGCCAGGCCTTCGTACTCTCCCGCCCGGACCACGGCCAAGTTGCGTCGCTCCGGCCGGGTGGCGGCGTGTTCGTAGCAGTAGACGGTCAGGCCGACCTCCTCGCCGAGACGCCGGGCCAGCTCGTGGGCCCAGGCGACGGTCTGTTCCATGTCGATGCCGGCGACCGGCACCAGCGGACAGACGTCCATGGCGCCGAACCGCGGGTGCTCGCCCTTGTGCCGGCTCATGTCGATCAGGTCGCGGGCGGCGGCGCCGGCTCGGACCGCCGCTTCGACCACCGCCGCCGGCGGACCGACGAAGGTGACCACGGTCCGGTTGGTGGCCGCGCCGGGGTCGACGTCGAGCAGCTCGACGCCTTCGACCTCGCGGATGCGGGCGGTGATCCGTTCGATCACGCCGAGGTCGCGGCCCTCGGAGAAGTTAGGAACGCACTCGAGCAGGGGCGGCATGGTTGGCGGGCGGTTCGTTCAGGGACACCGGCCCGGCCGGCGGCCGGCGGGCGCGGCGAGGGTGAAGAGAGCGGAGGAGGTCAGGGCCGCGCCGACCAGGGGCGTGGAGCGGGGCCGTCCGGTGCCGGCGCCCCGAGCCATCAGGAGCGGGCCGAAGCCGGCGCCGGCGGGGAAGAGACACAGGAGGGACTTCATGGCGATTCCTGAACGGGCAGGCCCTCGAAGTCGGCCACCGCGCGGCGGAAGGTCGTCGGCACCGGAACGGTTCTGGCCGCGGCCGGGTCCCACATGACCATCGCCGCCTCGGCCTCGGCCCAGACCGGGCCGCCGGCCGCCGGCCGGATTCGGTAGGCCTGGGTGAAGGATCGGTGTCCGAGGCGGGTGGTGGCGATGCCGACCTCGACCTCGCAGGGGCCGCGGCCCGGCGAGAGGAAACGGATGTTCGTCTGGCCGAGAAGGAAGCTGAAGCCGTTGCCGGCGGCGATCAACCCCAGGTGGTCGAAGTAGCGGTAACGCGCCTCCTCGAGCAGGCTGAGGAAGACGGCGTTGTTCAGGACTCCCTGGTTGTCCTCGTCGGACCAGCGGGTCCAGAGCCGCGGACGGAAGCGGATCGCCGAATCCGGGGGAACGCGGGGGGGCTCCATGACGGGCGGCGGGGATCTTAGCCGACCGGCCGCCTATACTCCGGGCCGGAATCGTCCTCGGGAGACCCATGCCGCCCGTCCTCGGCCTCGACCACCTCGCCATCGCCGTCGAGGATCTCGACGCCGCCACCCGCGTCTGGCGCGACCGCCTCGGCCTCCGCCAGGGGGCCCGCGAGATCGTCGCCGAGCAGGGGGTGGAGGTTCAGATGATGTACGCCGGCGACACCCGCGTCGAACTGCTGCGTCCGCTCGGCCCGGACAGTCCGATCGCCGGCTTCCTGGCCCGCCGCGGCCCCGGTCTGCACCACCTGGCCCTGGCCGTACCGGACTGCCGGGAGGCGGTGGCCGAGCTGGCCGCGGCCGGCCTCCGGCTGATCGATCGGGAACCACGGCCGGGCGCCGACGGCACTCTGGTGGCGTTCGTCCACCCCCGCTCCGCCGACGGCGTCCTGACCGAGCTGGTCGAGGGCGGGGAGGGGCCGTGGCGGCGGCCGGCCGAGGAGGTGCGGCGATGAAGGACGACGTTCTCGAACGGCTGGCCGAGCTGCGGGCCCGTGCCCTGGCCGGCGGCGGCGAGGAGCGGATCGCGGCCCAGCACGCCAAGGGCAAGCTGACCGCACGGGAGCGGGTCGAGCTGCTCCTCGACCCCGGCAGCTTCGAGGAGATCGCCGGCCTGATGGTGCACCGGGCCCACCGCTTCGGCCTGGAGCGGAAGCGGATTCCCGGCGACGGCGTCGTCGCCGGCACCGGTCGCATCGACGGCCGGCCGGTGGCCGTCTTCAGCCAGGACTTCACCGTCTTCGGCGGCAGCCTGGCCGAGGCCCACGCCGCCCGGATCTGCAAGGTGATGGACCTGGCCCTGAAGACCGGCATCCCGGTCGTCGGTCTCAACGACTCCGGCGGCGCCCGCATCCAGGAGGGCGTGGTGTCGCTGGCCGGTTACTCCGACATCTTCCTGCGCAACACCCTGGCCAGTGGGGTGGTGCCGCAGATCTCGGCCATCCTCGGCCCCTGCGCCGGCGGGGCCGTCTACAGCCCGGCCCTGACCGACTTCGTGTTCATGGTCGAGGGATCCTCCTACATGCACATCACCGGCCCGGACGTGGTCAAGGCGGTGACCCACGAGGAGGTCACCTCCGAGGAGCTGGGCGGGGCGCGGGTGCACGAGGAGATCTCCGGGGTCAGCCACTTCACCTGTCCGGACGACGCCTCCTGCCTGGCCGGCATCCGCCGTCTGCTCTCGTTCCTGCCCCAGAACAACGCCGAGGATCCGCCGCGCAAGGAGACCTCCGACCCGCCGGACCGGCTGGTCGCGGAGCTGGACCAGGTCGTCCCCGACGAGGCCAACCGACCCTACGACATGCGCCGGGTGGTCGAGCCGGTCCTCGACGACCACGACTTCCTCGAGGTCCAGGCCGGCTTCGCCCGCAACATCCTGTGCGGCTTCGGCCGCCTCGGCGGCCGCCCGGTCGGCGTCATCGCCAACCAGCCGGCGGTCCTGGCCGGGGTGCTGGACATCGACGCCTCGGTCAAGGCGGCGCGTTTGATCCGCTTCTGCGACGCCTTCAACATCCCGGTGGTGACCTTCGAGGACGTGCCCGGCTTCATGCCCGGCACGGCCCAGGAGCACGGCGGCATCATCCGCCACGGCGCCAAGCTGCTCTACGCCTACTGCGAGGCGACGGTTCCCAAGCTGACCGTCATCACCCGCAAGGCCTACGGCGGCGCCTACTGCGTGTTGTCGAGCAAGCACATCCGCGGCGACTACAACGTCGCCTGGCCCAGCGCCCAGATCGCGGTGATGGGGGCCGAGGGCGCCGCCCGGATCATCTTCCGGCGCGAGATCGCCGCCGCCGCCGATCCGGCGGCCGAGGAGGCGGCCCGAATCGCCGAGTACGAGCGCGAGTTCGCCAATCCCTTCGTCGCCGCCGAGCGCGGCTACATCGACGACATCATTCGCCCGGCCGAGACCCGCGCCCGGCTGATCCGCGCCCTCGACCTGTTCGCCGACAAGCGGGATGCCAACCCGCCGCGCAAGCACGGTTCGATTCCTCTCTAGTATCGTGCCGCCCCCCTTCGCCAAGCTGCTGATCGCCAACCGCGGCGAGATCGCGGTCCGGATCCTCCGCACCTGCCGCGAACTCGGGATCCGCACGGTCGCGGTCTACTCCGAGCCCGACCGGAACTCGCTGCACGTTCGCTACGCCGACGAGGCCTTCGCCCTCGGCGGCCGGACCCCGGCCGAGAGCTACCTGCGCGGCGACCGCATCCTGGACCTCGCCCGCGCCTGTGGCGCCGAGGCGATCCATCCCGGCTTCGGTTTCCTGGCCGAGAACGCCGACTTCGCTCGCGCCGTCGCCGACGCCGGTATGGCCTGGGTCGGCCCGCCGCCGGCGGCGATGGAGGTGATGGGGGACAAGATCCGCTCGCGCCAGGCGATGGTCGCGGCCGGGGTGCCGGTGATCCCGGGCATGACCGAGCCCTGCGCCGACGTCGAGCAGGCCGCCGCCTTCGCGGCCGAGATCGGGTTCCCGGTCATGCTCAAGGCTTCAGCCGGCGGCGGCGGCAAGGGCATCCGGATCGTCCGCCGGCCGGACGAGCTGGCCGCCGCCTTCCGCACCGCCAGCGCCGAGGCCGAGAGCGCCTTCGGGGACGGCCGCATGTACGTCGAGCGTTTCCTCGAGCGGCCGCGGCACATCGAGATCCAGGTACTCGGCGACCGGCACGGCCGTTTGCTCCACCTCGGCGAGCGCGAGTGCTCGATCCAGCGTCGGCACCAGAAGCTGATCGAAGAGACGCCGTCGCCGGTGATCGACCAGGCCACCCGGCAGCGGATGGGCGAGGCGGCGATCGCCGCCGCCCGCGCGGTCGACTACCACTCGGCCGGCACGGTCGAGTTCCTGTGGTCGGACGGCGAGTTCTTCTTCCTCGAGATGAACACCAGGATCCAGGTCGAACACGGGATCACCGAGATGGTCTACGGGGTGGACATCGTCGAGTGGATGGTCCGGGTGGCGGCCGGCGAGAAGTTGACCATCGACCCGGACCTGCGCCCGCGCGGCCACGCGATCGAGGTTCGGGTCAACGCCGAGGACCCGGACAACGGTTTCCTGCCGGCGACCGGCGTCGTCCGCAACGTGCGCATGCCCGGCGGCCCCGGGGTCCGGATCGACGCCGGCCTCTATCGTCACCTCGAGGTCACGCCCTACTACGACTCGATGCTGGCCAAGATCATCGTTCACGGCGCCGATCGCGCGCAGGCGGTGCGGCGGATGGAGCGGGCCCTCGGCGAACTCAACATCGGCGGCGTCAAGACCAGCGCCGGCCTGGCCCTCGAGGTGCTGGCGACGGCGGAGTTCCGCGCCGGCGACTACGACACCGGCTTCCTCGAGCGATGGATGGCCGCCGGCCGCGGCGGCGACCACGCCTACGCCCGGGAAGCGGCCCTGATCGCCGCCCTTCACCGCCACGTGGCCGCCTTCCGCCAGCGGTCGGCCGCCGCCGTCGCCGGCCTGTCGCCCTGGGTGGCGGTCGGCCGGCGCGCCGCCCTCGGCGGCTGGGGGAGAGGATGAAGTACTTCCTGGCGGGTGAGCACGGCGACCGGCTCGAAGTGGAGATCGAGGAGACCGCCCCCGGTCGTTTTCGGATCCTGGTCGACGGCGAGCAGGTCCAGGCCGACTACTCCGACGTCGATCGGCTCGGCCAGTGCGCGGTCCAGCTCGGCAACCAGAGCTTCGCCGCCTCGGTCGAGACCGACCCGGCCGACCCGACGCGGGTGATGGTCCGGATCGCCGGCCACTCCCACGCCTTCCAGGTCCTGGACGAACGCGAGCGGGCCGCCGGCCAGCTCGTCTCGCCCTCGGCCGGCCGGTCCGAGACGGTCAAGGCGGCCATGCCCGGGGTGATCGTCGGCCTGCCGGTCGCGGTCGGCGAACGGGTCGAGCCCGGGGCGCCGGTGGCCGTGCTCGAGGCGATGAAGATGCAGAACGAGGTGCCGTGCAAGAACGGCGGCGTCGTCGCCGAGGTCCTGGTCGAGGTCGGCCAGACGGTCGGCGGCGGGGAAGCCCTGGTCCGCCTCGAACCGCCGCCGGTCGAGGAGGACGCGGCCGGCTAGCCGTCTGCGCCGACCCGGTCGCGCAGCTCCGGCGGCAGGACGTTGCGCAGGCCGGGATCGAGGATCTCGATCCGGCAGGCGGCGACCCGACGGGCGATCTCGGCCCGCGGGTCGGCCGCCTCCCGCAGCTGCGGGTACATCACCAGGATGTGACGGACGGTGCTGCGGTCGTCCCGGGCCGCCTCGGCCCGTTGGTAGGACACGATCTCGAGCAGGTGGTAGCCGTACTTGGTCAGGAACGGCCCCTTCAGCTCCCCGGTCCGGCCGCTGAAGGCGAGCCGGTCGAACGGCTGGACCGCCTGCTCGCGGCCGAAGGTGTAGCGGCCGTCGGGCGTCGGCGCTTCGCGGTCGTCGCTGAGCTTGGCCGCGACCCGGGCGAAATCGGCCCCGCCGGCGAGGGCGGCCCGGGCTTCCTCGATCCGCTCGCGCATGGCCGGCAGATCGGCGGCGAAGGCCGCTTCGCAGACCTTGGCCGGCACCAGGGCGCGGACCGCGTCCCGCAGCAGCAGCGAGTCCGAGCCGGGGCGGAAGCTGCGGTAGTAGCGGACCAGCTCGCTCAGTTCGCCGGCCCGGATCTCGACCCCGTCGACCCGCAGCAGCGGCCGGTCGTCGTCGAACAGGGGCGCGGGCAGCGGCGGCAGCGGCCGCGGCGGGGACGGATCGTCGGCGCCGGCCGGGACCGCGCCGGGCAGCTGGCCGGCGCCGCCGGCCGCACCCGCGGCCTGGCCGGCCGGCCGGGTGGTCGGCTCGGCCGGCGGCGGGGAGGTGTCCTTGCCGATCACCGGCGGCTCGGCGCCGCGCCGGGGGCGGGAGGGCCGGTCCTGGCCGGGCAGGACGGCGGCCAGGACGACCGCCGCCAGCGCGACCCGGGTCGGGCTCAGGCGGAAGGGAAGAGGGGGCGTCTTCATCGATTCTCTTGCGGTTCTTCGGCGTCCTCACCGGCGCCGGCGTAGCCGAGGCCGCTCAGCATGCCACGGGTCTCGTCGTCGATCTCGACCTGTTCGGTCCGCATCGCTTGGGCGGCGTAGGCCTGGCGCCGTTCGTGCATCCGCCGGCCCAGGCGTTCGGCCAGCTCCGGCCGCTCGCCGGCTAGCTCCCGTCGCTCGGCGGGATCGTCGGCGGCGTAGAGCATGATCGCTTTCTGGCCGCGGAAGTGGGCCTCGATCAGGCTGCCCTCGTCGTCGCGCCAGGAAACGGCCCAGTGGCCGACCCACTGCACCTCGGAATAGGCCGGGCGCGCCGCCGCCTCCGGCTCCGTCGGCAGCACTTCGCCGCTCACCGCCGCCGGCGCGGCGACCCCGACCAGGGCGAGAACGGTCGGCAGGATGTCGACGCTGCGCACCCGGGCCGGAACCCGGCGCCCGGCCGGGAGGCCCGGCCCGCTCAGGATCAGCGGCACGTGCAGCAGTTCGCGGTGCAGCGATTGGCCGTGGCCCCAGCCGCCGTGTTCGTAGAACTCCTCGCCGTGGTCGGAGGTCAGGACGACGAGCGTGTCGGCCAACTCGCCGCGGCGCTCGAGTTCGTCGAGGATGGCGCCGATCTGGGCGTCGACCTCGTGGATGCAGGCGTCGTAGTTGGCCAGGATCGCCTCGCGCTGGCCGGGCGCGGCCGCCGGGCCGCGGGCGAAGGGCAGGAAGGTGGTCGAACCGTCGGCCGGGAACCAGACGCCGAGTTCGGAGCCGGGCTCGGGGTTGCCGAAGATCCGGTGTTCGGGCGCCGGGTCGTAAGGCGCGTGCGGCTCCATGAACTGGAGGTAGGCGAACCAGGGCCGGTCGTCGGCGAGCGATTCCTGCCAGGCCAGGAACTCCGCAGCCAGCTCAGCGGCGGTCATGCCGTGCTGGTAAGGGTTTTCGCCGCCGAGGAAGGCCCAGTCACGCAGCTTGCGCACGAGCAGCCACGGACCCGGCCAGAGGTGCAGCTCCTGGACCAGGACGTACTGGAGCCGGTTGAGGACGGCGGCGCCGAGGAGCTGGAAGGCCGGGTTGACCAGCGAGCCCTCGAAGCGCTCGACGCCGCGGCCGTAGCCGTAGGTCGGGGACAGGAACGAGTTGGCCGACATCAGGGCGGTCCGCCAGCCGGCCTCGTGCAGGATCTGGGGCAGGGTCTGAGCCTCGGGGGCGAGCGCGGTGGTGAAGCGTTCGACCTTGTGGGTCGGCGGGTAGAGCGAGGTCAGGATCGAGGCGGTCGACTGCTTGGTGTGCGGCGCCTGGGAGATGCAGTTCTCGTAGAGGACGCCGCCGGCGGCGAGGGCGTCGATGCGGGGCGAGGTCGGCCGCTCGTAGCCGTAGCAGCCGAGGTGGTCGGCGCGCAGGGTGTCGACGAGCAGGAAGAGAACGTTCGGCGCCCCGGGCGGAGGAGCCGCGGTCGGCGGCGCCGCGCCGCTGCGCGGCGACGGGCCGAGCAGGGGCAGCCCCCAGCCGGCCGCCACCGCCAGCCAGTAGAGCGGGCCGAGCCGGCGCCAGGTCGGACCGGCAACGGCGGCCAGGGCGGCGAAGGGCCGGCGCAGAGCGGCCATGAGCAGCGGGCAGCCGATCCCGACCAGGGCCGCGTCGACCGCCAGCGACAGCGGGTCGAGGAAGCCGCCGAGGAAGGCGACGTTGATCGCGTAGCCGGCGACCAAGACCAGGCCGAGGGCGAGGTGGAGGGCGCCGTAGAAGCCCGGCGGGGGCTCCCGGCGACCGCGGCCGGCCTGGAGGAAGCCGATCACGAGGCCGATCGGCGCGGCCCAGATCACGGCGATCAGCAGGTAGAGCATGATCGCGGTGGTCACCATCCGCAGGCCGCCCAACCGCGACGAGCCGGTCGCATAGTGCCAGAGGGCCTCGAGGATGCCGGCCCCGACGGCGAGGGAGCAGGCCCAGACGAGGGAGCGCCGGAGGTGGCGGAGCATGTCTGGGGAATCCTAGCGCCGGCGGCCGTGGAAGAACTCGTCGAGACCGCCGCGGAAGGACTCCAGTTCCTCGATCCGCGGGTCGCCGGCGGCGCCGGCCGCCGGGTGGACCTCTTCCCCCGGCGCCTGGCCGCGGAAGGAGCGCAGCAGGACCTCGCCGGTGCGCAGCCGGGGCGTCCGCGAGGTGCGCAGGATGACTTGGACCAGTTCCAGCTTGCCGGTGAACCAGACGTAGAGGAGGAGCAGCAGGCCGAGCCAGAAGGCCCCGTTCAGGGTCGCGATCAGGAGCAGGGTGGTACCGGTCCAGGAGCCGATCCGCACCGCCGCCGCGGTGGCGTCGGCCAGCGGCGAGCGGCGGGCGAACCAGGAGCGCAGGACGCGGCCGCCGTCGAGCGGGAAGGCCGGCGCCAGGTTGCCGAGACCGAGGACCAGGTTGATCAGGGCGGCGTCGCGGGCCGCCGCTCCCGGCAGCAGCGCGCAGAGTCCGGCCAGGACCAGGTTCACCGCCGGCCCGGCCAAGGCCGCCGGCGCCTCGGCCTCGGGTCGCTCGAAGATCCCTTCCATCCGCGCCAGGCCGCCGAGCGGCCAGATCGTCACGTCCAGGACGCGCAGGCCGAGGCGTCGGGCGACCAGGGCGTGGCCGAACTCGTGGGCGAGCAGGGAGGCGGCCAGGAACAGCAGCAGCAGGGCCAGCTCCCCGAGCCGGCCGGTGCCGACGGCCGCCGCCAGCACCAGGACGGTCAGGAGCAGAACCGCCGGCATCACCAACAGCGGGATGCCGAACAGGCGGCCGACCGGGAGGGGACGGAACAGGCTGCCGAACACGGATCAGACGCGGCGAGGGGGCGGCGACAGGCGCAGACGGACCAGGGTAGCGGCGGCGCGCAGGATCTCGCGCCGGTCGATCTTGGAGCGGCCGGCGCGCCGTTCCTCGAACAGGATCGGAGTCTCGGCCACCCGCAGGCCGAGCCGATGCGCCCGCCACAAGCTCTCCTCCAGGAAGGAGTAGCCGTCGGCCCGGATCTCCTCCGGCCGCACCGCCCGCAGCGCGGCGGCCCGCCAGGCCCGGTAGCCGGCGGTGGCGTCGCGCGCCGGCAGGCCGAGCAGGAGGCGGGAGAGGAGATTGGCGCCGCGCGACAGCAGCCGCCGGTGCAGGCCCCAATTGCGGACGCCGCCGCCGGCGACGTAGCGCGAGCCGATCGCCAGGTCGGCGCCGGCGGCCAGCAGGTCGAGCAGGGCGGGCAGGTAGCGCGGGTGGTGCGACCAGTCGGCGTCCATGGTTACCAGCGGATCGTGGCCGCGGGCCAGGCCCCAGGCCCAGCCGTCGCGGTAGGCCGAACCGAGGCCGAGGCGGCCCGGTCGGCGGAGCAGGAACAGGCGCGGCTGGTCGGCGGCGGCCGCCTCGACCCAGTCGGCGGTGCCGTCCGGGGAGGCGTCGTCCACCACCAGCACCGCCGCCGTCGGCAGCGTCGCCAGGATCGCCGGCACCAGGCTGGGCAGGTTACCGACCTCGGCGAAGGTCGGCAGGATCACCAGCGGCCGGCGGCCGTTCATGCCCGGCCGCCGGCCCGCCGGCGGTCCTTCTCCCGCAGGAGGCGTTTGCGCAGCCGCAGGCTGCGCGGGGTGACCTCGAGCAGCTCGTCGTCGGCCAGGTACTCGAGGCAGAGTTCCAGGCCCATCTCCCGCGCCGTCCGCAGTTTCTCGTCGATTTCCTTGGTCGAGCTGCGGACGTTGCTCGCCTTGCGGGCCCGGACCACGTTCAGGACCAGGTCCTTCTCGGTGGTGTTCTCGCCGACGATCATCCCCTCGTAGATCTCGTCGCCCGGCCGGACGAAGAACTCGCCGCGGTCCTCGAGGGCGCGCAGCGCGTAGGCGGTGGCGCGGCCGGTCTCGCTGGCGACCAGGACGCCGTTGCGGCGGGTCTCGAGCGGCCCCGGGTCGGGGCCGTAGCCGGCCGGAACCGCGTGCACCACCCCCTCGCCGCGGGTCAGGCCGAGGACCTGGGTGCGGGCGCCGATCATGCCCCGGGTCGGCACCCGCAGGAACAGGTGGACGCGGCTGCCGCGCCGCTCCATCTCGCCGACCTCGGCCCCGCGGCGGGCGAAGAACTCGATCAGCCGGCCGAGGCAGTCCTCGGGCGCCTCGACCTGGACCTCCTCGATCGGCTCCTGCCGGCGGCCGCCGACGGTCCGGGCCAGCACCTGCGGCTTGCCGACCACGAACTCGTAGCCCTCGCGGCGCATGTTCTCGATCAGGATGCCGAGGTGGAGGACGCCGCGGCCGGCGACGAGCAGGGCCGAGCCGGCGGCGGCCGGCCGCAGCCGCAGGGCCGGATCGACCAGCGCCGCCCGTTCCAGCCGCTCCTGCACCTGGCGCCAGGTGACGAGGCTGCCCTCGCGACCGGCCAGCGGCCCGTCGTTGAGGGCGAACTCCATCTCGATCGTCGGCTGCTCGACGACGATCGGCGGCAGCGGCTCGACTGTCTCGCGGTCGCAGAGGGTGTCGCCGAGGCCGAGACCCTCGAAGCCGGCGACGGCGGCGATGTCGCCGGCCGCCACCTCCTCGCAGGGACGCCGCTCCATGCCCTGGAAGCGGTAGAGCTCCTTGACCCGGCCGCGCCGGCGGCGGCCGTCGTTGCCGACCCAGGCCACCTCCTCGCCGCGCCGGAGGACGCCGCGGACGACCCGGCCGATGCCGATCCTCCCGACGTAGTCGTTCCAGTCCAGGGTGCTGACCTGGAAGCGGAGCGGCCCGGCCGGGTCGAAGGCGGGGGCCGGAAAGTGGTCGAGGATGGCGTCGAGCAGCGGCGCCATCGCCCGTCCGCGCTCGTCCGGCAGCCGTCCGGCCCAGCCTTCGCGGGCCGAGGCGTAGACCACCGGGAAGTCGAGCGCCAGCTCCTCGGGGGCGCCGAGGTCGACGAAGAGGTCGAACAGCTCGCCGATGACGGCGGCCGGCCGCGCCTCCGGCCGATCCATCTTGTTCAGGACCACCAGCGGCCGCAGGCCGTGCTCGAACGCCTTGCGCAGCACGAAGCGGGTCTGCGGCATGGGGCCCTCGAAGGCGTCGACCACCAGCAAGGCGCCGTCGGCCATCGACAGCACCCGCTCGACCTGGCCGCCGAAGTCGGCGTGGCCGGGGGTGTCGATCAGGTTGACGTGGACGCCGCGCCACTCGACGGCGGCGTTCTTGGCCAGGATCGTGATGCCCCGCTCGCGTTCGAGGTCGTCGCGGTCGAGCAGCCGCTCGCCGGCCGCCTCGGCCCGGGCCAGGGCGCCGGCGGTGCGGAAGAGCCCGTCGACCAGGCTGGTCTTGCCGTGGTCGACGTGGGCGATGATGGCGACGTTGCGGACCTCCACCCCGTCCTCAGCGGCCGACGGTGGTGCCGAAGAGCATCTGGGCGAAAGTCGAGATCGGCTGCGCCTCGCGCGCGTCTTCGAGCTGGGCGTTGAGGGTCGCCAGCGCCTCGACGATCTGCTGGTAGGCCTCGTCCTCGGCCAGGAGCCGGCCGAGGCTGCCTTCACCCTGGCGCAGGCGGGCGGTGAGGGCGCTCAGGTCGTCCAGGAAGGAGGCGGCGTCGGCGGCCAGCTCCTCGTCGGCCACGACCTTGCCGAGCAGGCCCTTGCCGACGGCGGCGTCTTCGAGCATCGCCCGCAGCCGGTCGGAGCCGAGGCGCAGGTTGGCGGCCAGCTCGACCATGTCCTGGCGCATGCTCTCGTCGGCCAGCAGGGCGCCGAAGGTGCCGCGGCCGGCCGCCAGGTCTTCGGCGATCTGGCGCAGGTCGATCATCGCCACGGCGCCGTCGCTGATCAGATTGACGACCCGGTCCCGCACGACCTCGTCGGCGAGCAGCATGCCGAGGGTGCCGCGGCCGGCGCTGACGTCGGCCATCACCCGGCGGGCGGCGGCCAGCCCCTCGGCCAGGTCGGCCCGCATCTCCTCGTCGCCGATCAGCCCGCCGAGGACGCCGCGGCCGGCGGCGAGGTCGTCGCTCAGCCGGCGGAGATTGGCGACCAGGGCCCGGACGTCGGCCCGGTTCTCGCCGACGAACTCGCCCAGCGCGGCCAAGGCGGAAACACCGACCTCACCGCGCAGCGGGGTGCCGGCGGGCAGTTCCGGTTCGCCGAACCTGCCCGGCTCGATCTCGACCACCCGGCCGCCGAGCATCGTGAACTCGGAGATCAGGATCCGGTAGCCCTGGCGCAGACGCAGCGGCTGCTCCAGCTCGAGTTCGACCAGGATCCGCTCCTCGGTCGGGTGGTCGTCGCGGAAGACCACCCGCCGCACGGTGCCGGAACGACGGCCGCCGACCAAGACCGCGTCGCCCTCCTTGAGGCCGTTGGCGTCGGCGAAGGTGACGCTGAGGAAGGTCTTCTCCCGGAAGCTGAAACCGGTGAGGACCACGGTGTAGTAGATCAGGGCCGCGATCGTGCCGAAGAACAGCAGGCCGAGCAGGAAGTCGCGGAGGCGGTTCTCTTGGGTGTCCATCTCATTCCCTCCGGGAGCCGAGGAATTCGCGCACGCGCGGGTGGTCGGAAGCCAGGACCTCGGCCGGGGTCCCCTCGACCAGGATGACCCCCTGGTCGAAGATGCCGAGCCGGTCGGCGGCGATCCGGGCGCAGAGCTGGCTGTGGGTGACGATCAGGGAGGTGATCCCGAACTCGCCCTGGAGTTCGCGCATCAGCTCGCTGACCGACTGCGACATCCCCGGGTCGAGGCCGGCCTCGGGTTCGTCGTAGAGGATCACCCGCGGCTCGGTGACCAGGGCCCGGGCGAGGCCGACCCGTTTCTGCATGCCGCCGGAGATCTGGCTCGGATAGCGGTCCTCGGCGCCCTCCAGGTGGACCTGACGCAGCACCCGCCGCACCCGGCCGGCGATCTCGTCCTCCGGCAGGTCGGTGGTTTCGCGCAGCGGCAGGGCGATGTTCTCGAACACCGTCAGCCAGTTGATCAGGGCGCCGAACTGGAACAGGTAGCCCATCTCCCGCCGCAGCTCGCGCAGCTCGTCGCGGCCGAGGTCGGGGACCGAGTTGCCAGCGACCAGAACCCGGCCGGAGTCCGGCCGCAGCAGGCCGATGACGTGCTTGAGGAGCACCGACTTGCCGCTGCCGGAGGGCCCCATGACCGCGAACGACCGACCCTCGTCGACGAACAGGTCGAGGCCGCGCAGGACCTGCAGCGGGCCGAAGGACTTGTGGACGCCGCGGAGTTCGATCACGCCACCAGCAGCCAGCTCAGGAAGTAGTTGAAGATGATGATCAGGATGATCGAGGTCCGCACCGCCTCGCGGGTGGTGCGCGCGACGCCGGCGGCGCCCTTCTCGGCCATCATGCCGCTGCCGCAGCCGACCACCGCGATCATGAAGCCGAAGACCACCGACTTGATCAGGCCGGCGTACAGGTCCTGCGGCAGACCGAGCAGGCCGGGGTCGCGCAGGGCCTCGTCCACCGACAGCAGGTAGGCCGGGAAGTCGAGCTGGAGCTGGGTGACGGCGATGACGCCGCCGCCGACGATGCCGACCACGTCGGCGACCGCGGTCAGAATCGGCGCCATCAGGGTCATCGCCAGTACCCGCGGCAGGACCAGGTAGCTGACCGCGTCGATCGACATCACCTCGAGCGCGGTCAGCTCGTCCTGGACCTTCATCGTCCCGAGTTCGGCGGCCATGGCGCTGGCGACGCTGGCGGCGAGGACGACGGCGGTCACGAACGGCGCCATCTCGCGCGCCATCGAGATCGCCACCAGCATCCCGATCGAGTCCTGCTGGCCGTACTCGGCCAGCTTGAGCCCGATCTGCAGGGCGACGATCATGCCGATGAAGAAGGCGACGAAGGCGACGACGTGGACGCTCTTGACCCCGGCCAGGTACATCTGGTCGAGCAGCGACCGACGGCGGCGCCAGAGGTGGGGAAGCAGGGCCAGGGTGCGGCCGCTCAACCAGACCCCGAACCCGGCCTGGCGGACGGTCGGCGTCACCAGGGTCGAGCCGAGGCGGGTGAAGGGGTCCCTCATTCGGAGGCGGCGACGGCCGCGTGCAGGTCGGGCCAGCCGGGGCCCGGGAAGGCGGGGTCCTCGAAGGCCGTCCCGTCCGGTCCGGAGCGCCAGCGGATCAGGCCGAAGAGCAGGGAGGTGTGCTTGGTGCCGTCGGGTTCGGTCCAGCGGCCGCCGAGGACGGGCAGCGACCAGCGGCGGTGGCCACCGGCCTCGACCGAATGATAGAGGTCGAGCCAGGCCCGTCGGGTCCGCGGCGCCGCGGCGTCCCGGCGCCGGTCGCTCCACAGCTCGAAGACGAAGCCCAGGTTCCGGCGGAGGGCGGCGGAGGAGAGCAGCGGATCCAGCCCCGGCGACAGCACGGCCCGGTCGAGGCCGCCGTCGGCCTCGCGGCCGGCCGCGGCCAGCGGCCACAGCTTCCAGCGCCGGTCCTCGCCGCCGTCGGGATGGCGGGTGCGGCTGGCGAACCAGATCGGGGCGGCGAGGAAGGAGGTCGTCTCCCGGCCGTCGATCGTGTCGTGCCGCCACCAGAAGATCGGCCAGAGGATGGACCCGTACTCGGTCGCCTCGCTGCGGAAGTGGAGCCAGAACGGAAGGACCTGCCCCAGCTCCTGGCCGGCCGAGGGCTTGCTCTCGAACTTGAGCAGCGGCCAGACCCGCCAGGCCGAGTAGCCGGTCGACGGCCGCTCGGCCCAGCCGAAGACCGGCCAGAGGACGGTGGTGGCGGTGTAGTCCCCCTCGCGGATGCGACCGCCCAACGGCATCAGGAGCCAGCCGTGGAGGGGATGCCGCCGGTCCAGTCCCTCGTCGGTGCGCCGGAACACCGGCCACAGGAACCAGCTCCGGCGGTACTTGCCGGCCAGCTCCGAGCGGCCGTAGACCGGCCAGGCGTGCCAGCCGGCGGCACCGTTGCCGGAGCGCCAGCCGAACAGCGGCCAGAGGATCTGCGTGTGGCGGCGGCCGTCCTTCTCGGTCCGCGACCAGAGCGGCCAGAGGACGAAACTCCACTCGTCGTAGGTCAGGAAGTTCCGCGTCCGGCCGATCAGGGGGAAGAGGGCGAGGTAGTCCTCCCGGCCGTCGCTCGAGCCGCCGCCGAAGAGGGGGAAGAGCATCCAGTCCCGGTCGACCACTCCGTCCGGCCTGGTCTCGGCCTCGCGCCAGAAGATCGGAAAGAGGCGGGCGTAGGTCCGCGGCCGGTCCGGGTCCTCCTCGTAGCGGCCGAACGGGTAGAGGAAGTCGGCCTCGATCTGGCCGCCCGGATCCCGGCGATGCCAGACCAGCGGGCTCAGGGCCCAGGTACGACCGTCTTCATCCTCCTCCCGCCGCAGGATGCCGCCGGCGGCCTCGGCCCGGTCGTAACCGGGCGCGGTGTGGCGGGAGAAGAGGGGCGCGAGGTGGATCTCGGCGTCGGGTGCCGCGCAGGCGGCCAGCGCCAGCGTCAGCACCGGCCACGCGCCCCGGAGCGAGCGGCGAGGGCCCATGGGCTGGCGAGATTGTAGGCACCTGCCGCCCCGGCCGGATCTAGACTGCGGGCGTGGAACGGCTTGTCTCGTCGCTCCTGCTCCTGGCCGCGGGCTGCGGACTGCTCTTCCCGGCTCCCCAGCCGCCGCCGCCGGACCGGGTGGCCGCCGCCCGGGCGGCCGACGAGGCGGAGTGGACCGTGCTCGCCGAGGCGCTCCGAATCCGGGCCGAGGGCGGGCCGGATGCCGCCGTCCGCCTGCAGGGGCTGCGCCGGAAGGCGCCGGGCTCGGTCCGTCTGGAGGCTCTTCTCCAGGATTTCGCGCTGTTCGACGCCCGCACCGAGGAGGAGCGCGAGCGGCTGCGGGCCCGGGCCGAGGAGGAGGCGCGGGCGAGCGGCGATCCGGTCCGCCTCTATCTGGCCGCCCGGATCGCTCCTCGGGCCCGGGCCCGGGAGTTGATCGAGGAGGCCCTGGCCCGCGACCCCCGGCTGGTCCCGGCTCGGGTCCTCCGGATCGGCCTGATGGCCCGGGCCGGACGGTCGGAGTCCCTGGACGAACTCCTGCGGCTCCTGGAGGAGGCGCCGGGCTCGGCCGAGGGCTGGCGCCTGCTCGGCCGCCTCGCGCCCTTCTACGGCCGCCCGGAACTGGCGGCGCGCGCCGCCGCCATGGAGCCCTGGGTGCCGCTCGCCGACCCCACTCCGGTGCGGCTCTATCGCGCCGAGACTCTGCTCCGGGCCGAGAGACCGGTCGCGGCCCTGGCCGAACTGGACGGCCTCGAGACGCCCCGGGCGCGCCTGCTCCGCGCCGCCGCCTTGGCCGACGCCGGGCGGCCCGAGGAGGCTTGGGCGGTGCTGACCGCGCTGGCCGAGGACCGGCCGGAGGATCCGGTCGTGCGCTTCGATCTGGCCCTGCTCGCCCGGGATCGACTGCACCGACCCGAGGAGGCCCGGACCCAGCTCGCCGCCTTCCTGGACTTGGCGCGGGAGCAGGAGGTGCCGCTGCGGCGCCTGCTCCAGGCCGAACTCTGGCTGGAGGAGCTCGCCGGTTCGTGAAGGCGCTGCTCCAGCGGGTAGGTCGGGCCGAGGTCCGGGTCGACGGGGAGGTTCGGGGCCGGATCGGTCCCGGGCTCCTGGTCCTGCTCGGCTGCGAGCGGGGCGACGGCCCCGGCCAGGCCGACCGCATGAGCCGACGGATCGCCGGCTACCGGGTCTTCCCGGACCGGGACGGCCGGACCAACCTCGACGTGCTCCAGGTCGGCGGCTCGGTCCTGCTCGTGAGCCAGTTCACCCTCGCCGCCGACACCCGCAAGGGCCGCCGTCCCTCCTTCGACCCGGCCCTGCCGCCCGACCGGGCCCGGGAGCTGGTCGCCCGGGTCGGCACCGGGCTCCGGGAACGCGGGCTGCGGGTGGAGGAGGGAGTATTCGGCGCTCGGATGGAAGTCGAGCTGGTCAACCTCGGTCCGGCCACCTATCTGCTCGAGGTGCCGCCGGAACCGCCGGACGGGGCTTGACGGATCGGCGCAACCTCCCATACTCCAAGGAGGTAGAGCGGTCACTCCTCCCCGCGCGGCCGCCCCCGACCGAGATGGACCGAACCCAGCCGAACACGATCACCAAGCGGGACCTCGTGCAGAGGATCTCCGCCCGCACCGGGCAGACCAAGGTGCTCGTCCGGGACGTGATCCAACGCTTCCTGGACGAGATCTCGGCCGAGCTCGTCCGGGGCAATCGACTCGAGTTCCGAAAGTTCGGGGTCTTCGAGGTCCGCTCGCGGCCCGGCCGGATCGCCCAGAACCCGAAGACCTTGGAGAAGGTCGAGGTGCCGGCCAAGCGGGTGGTCAAGTTCAAGGTCGGCAACGTCCTCAAGAAGATGGTCGAGGAGGGACCTCCTCCGGCCGAGGAAGCCGCCGACCCGGGGGTCGGCCCGAACGGCCCGCCGCCGATCGGCTGAGCCGCTCAGCCGGCGCCGCAGGCGGCGAGGGCCTGCTCCAGGTCGCGCCGCAGGTCGTCCGGATCCTCGATCCCGACCGAGAGCCGGACCAGGCCGTCCGGAATGCCGATCTCCAGCCGCTTCTCCGGCGGCACGGAAGCGTGGGTCATCGGAGCCGGCAGCTCGATCAGCGACTCCACTCCGCCGAGCGATTCGGCCAGCGTGAACAGGTCACAGGCGGCGACCAGGGCCTCGGCCTGGGCCAGCCCGCCCGGCAATTCGAACGAGATCATGCCGCCGAAGGCGAGCATCTGTTCCCGGGCCACGGCGTGGCCGGGATGGGAGGGCAGTCCGGGATAGAGCACTCGATCGACCCCGGGATGTCCGGCGAGGAACTCGGCCAGGGCGGCGGCGTTCCGGCAGTGCCGCTCCATGCGCACCGCCAGGGTGCGGAGGCCGCGGAGGGTCAGGAAGGAGTCGAACGGCGAGGACGAGGTGCCGGCGGTGTTCTGGTGGAACCAGAGGTCCTCGGCTCGGGCCGGATCCCGCACGACCAGGGCGCCGCCGACGACGTCGCTGTGGCCGCCGACGTACTTCGTGGTCGAGTGGAGGACGTAGTCGGCCCCGTGATCGAACGGTCGCTGCAGGGCCGGAGTGGCGAAGGTGTTGTCCACCGCCAGCTCGGCGCCGACCCGGTGGGCGGCGGCCGCCGCCTCGGCCAGGGGCGTGATCCCCAGGGTCGGGTTCGAGGGGGTTTCGACGTAGACCAGGCGGGTGTCGGCGGGCAGGTCGGCGAAGGCGTCGGGGGCGGTGGTGTCCCGGTACTCGAACACCAGTCCGAAGCGCTGCTCGAGGCGATCGAAGAGCCGGTGGGAGCCGCCGTAGAGGTCGCGGCCCGCCACCACCCGGTCGCCCGGAGCGAGGGTGAGCATCAGAGTGTGGACCGCGGCCATCCCCGAGGCGCAGGCGAAGGCGGCGGCTCCGCCCTCGAGTTCCGCCAGGGCGTCCTGGAGGGCGAAACGAGTCGGGTTCTGGGTCCGCGTGTACTCGAAGCCGCGCCGGGGGCGGGCCGGAGCGTCCTGGGCGTAGGTGCTGGTCAGGTAGACCGGCGGCATCACCGCGCCGGTCGGCTCGGACAGCGGCTCCCAGCCGGCGTGGACGGCGCGGGTGGCGAAGGCGCGGCCGTCGGCGCGGCCGGAGGTGGGGACGGGGCCCGGTTCGGACATGGGACAGGTGCGGCGGGGCCGGGGTTCAGGAAAAGGAGAGGCGGGGGAGGCCGCGGAGCAGGTCCCGCCGATCGAGCGGGACGAGGCCGTCGGCGTCGCGCACCAGCACCGGTCGGCCGGCGGCCAGCGCGGTCAGGGCCTCCCGCCAGGGGGCGTCGGCGGCCAGGATCGTCGGCGCCGGCGCCAGCGCCTCGGCCAGGCGGACCTGGCTCAGATCCCGGCCGGCGGCGAGCAGTTCGAGCAGGCGGTCCTC
>RFGR01000133.1 GCA_003696625.1 Planctomycetota bacterium | reverse complement strand
CCTTCCCCTTTCCCGAGTTCCTTGCCCAGGGAAACGGGGAGCCGTCCGCTCGGCGGGATTCTCCGCCGAGCGGCGGCTCGGTGCGGCGGGAACGCCGCTTCATCTGTGCAAGGGAAAGGGCGGGGCCGCAAGGCCCCGTCCGCTTTCCTATGCTATCCCGGATCCGGGAAAAGGGAATTCCTTTCTGATACAGAATTCCTAATGCCGCTCCGCCCGGAAGGCGATCGGGGCGGTATTCCGAATCGAGGCGCCGAGACCGTCCAGGATCATGGCCTGGGCGAAGACCGGGGTCTTCCAGGCCAGCCCGGAAGGCACCGGCACGGCCCAGCTCGCTCGCCCGGAGGCGTCGAGGGTGCCGCTCATCCCGGGCACGCCCTGGGACCAGGCGAGGAGGCCCAGGTCGATGTCCAGGGTCGTGTTGTAGGGCGGTCCGGTCGGGGTGGCGCCGACGCCCAGGCTGACCACCGCCTGGTAAGGGGCGCCGGGGTAGGCCGGGGCGTCCAAGACGAAGGTGACCGAGTGGTTCGCCTTCAGGGCGCGGGCGGAGGCGTAGAGCACCGCCTCGGCAGGGCCGGGCGCGAGCAGGCCGCTCCGCAGCAGGGGCCCGCGCAGGTAGGACTGGTGGGCGCCGGCGTAGAGCTGCTGGTCGGCCAGGAGCAGGAAGGAGGCGGCGTCCCGGAAGCCGGTGATCCGCGTCTGCATGCCCATCGCCTCGATCACGAGGGTCAGCGCGGTGTCGGGACCGATCATCTGGGTCAGTTCCCAGAGAGCCGCCGACCAGATCTCGCCGTCTTCGTGCACCTCTCCGACCCAGTCGGTGGGGTAGCGCTTGATCCCGTCCACCCGCCGGACCAGCGGGAAGCCCCCGCCCGGTCCCCAGTCGGTGCCGACCCATTCGCCGACCAGGGCGTCGTCGGCGGCTACGGCGGCGAACCAGTCACCGTAGCCCTCGCCCATGGCGCCGTTCTGGGTGTTGCCGGACGAGAGCTGGCCCTGGACGTCGTGGTGGATCGCGTGGCCGTACTCGTGGACGACGACGTCGGCGTCCTCGGCGAAGTCCACCCCCAGGGTGCCGAAGGCGATCACGCCGTTGGCCGGGTTGTAGCTGGCGTTCGGGTACTCGAAGATGCCGAAGAGCAGGTCGTGGACGTCGATCCGCTGCCGCTGCCGGCGGGCGTTCAGGCCCAGCGCCTGCAGTCGGCGCTGGAAGCTGTCGACGTGGTAGTAGCCGAGCACCTCCTCGAAGACGGTCTTCGAGCGGTTGGCCGAGAAGTCGAGGTTCGGCCGGTTCGTGCGGCCGGCGGTGGCGTCGGTCGTGGCCCAGGGGCCGGTCAGGAAGCCGCTGCCGTCGAGATCGAGCAGGGCGACTTGGTGGTAGGCGGCGGCGGGGACGGCGGTGGCGGAGTTGTTCTGGTCGCGCAGGCCGGGGTCGTCGAGATCCTGGACCGGGTTGGGGAGGAAGGTGTAGCCGGTGCCCTGGCCGTGCACCGCGCGGTCGATCGTGCCGAGCGGGGCGCCGGTGGCGGCGTCGATCCAGTGGCGGAAGGCGACCGCGTCGGTCGCCGGGGTGGAGAGATCCACCCGCCAGGCCAGGCGGGCGCCGGCGGCGAGCGGCAGGATCTCGAGGCGGGCGGCGTCCACGGTGGTGGGCCAGCGCGGAGACCAGGCGGCGCGGGCGGCGGCCACCGCGGCCCCGCGGCCGATGAGGTCGGCGCCGGTCCAGGTGGCGACGGCGCTGACGGACTCGACCACGAGCGTGCGGCCGTCGCGGAGCCGGTTGATCCGCACGACCTCGCCGGCCACCGGGTAGCCGTCGAGCAGACGCTCGTAGAGCCGCCGCTCCGGGCAGGCGAGCGAGGGCGGCTGCTCGCGCCAGAGCCGCAGGCCGGTCGTCGCCGGCGGGGCGGCGACGACGCGGAAGCCGCCGGCGACCGGGGCGGTCGCCGGCGGGGCGACCTCCGGCAGTCCCGCCCAGGGCGCGCCGGGCTGCTGCGGGGCGGGGGAGAAGGCGAGGAGGAGGAGGAGGGGATGGAGCACGGCGGCTCCATCCTAGACCGGCATCAAGGAACGATCGCCAGAGGGCGGGCCGCGGAGGCCGAGCGACCCTGGGCGGCGCCGCTGGTCAGAGTGACCGCGGCCAGGTGGATGGATCTCCAGCCCTCCAGCCCTCCAGGCGGCGGGCGATCTCCTCGGCCGGCGGGACCCCGCCGGGGTAGAGCCGTCAGGTCGGGGTGGCCGGGCCGGGCGGGACGGCGCCGAACAGGTCCCGGCCGTGGACGAGCAGGGTGGGGGTGCCGAAGCCGGTGCGCGGGTCGTCGGCCGGCAGCTCGCCGACGTCGACGTACTCGACCTCGAAGCCGGGGCCGAGCCGGGCCAGCGCCGCGCGCAGGCGTTCCTCCATCACCGGCGTGTTGGCGCAGCCCTGGCGGGTGAGGAACTGGATCCGCAGCGGCGGCGCCGGGGTCGGATCGGCGGCGGTGCAGGCAGCCAGGGCCAGAGCGGACAGCAGCAGCGGGGGGAAGGAGGCGGACATGGCGGGGAGGCCACCCTACCAGCCTCCCCGCCGCCGCCGGGTGGTCCCGGCTACTGGATCACCGCGACCCGCGGCGCGGTCGGCCGCGGGCTGCCGGAGGCGTCGACCACGCCCTGGGCGAAGAGGTTGACGCCGCGGGCGCCGGCCGCCGCCGGCATCGTCCAGCTCCGGCTGAAGGAACCGGCGCCCCAGCCGGCCAGGGTGGGGGTGGGGCCGATGTCCAGGGCCACCCCACTCACCACCGAGGCCTGGTCGTCCAAAGCGACGAGCAGTGCGACCGTGCCCGGGCCGCTCACCGTGGCGGTCACGGTGCCGCCGCGCCCCGGCGTCGGGTCGCTCAGGACCAGGCTGCCGGCGTAGCCCGCGCCCGGCACCGGGTTGGGCAGGCCGTCGAAGACGATCACCTCCTCGTTGGCCTGGCAGCTGACGTAGAGCTTGCCGTTCAGGAAGGCGGCGTCGTTCGGCTGCGCATAGCCGAGGCCGACGCTCGTCGTGTCCGTCGCGCTCAGCTCGACCAGGTTGAGCGCGTCGAGCAGGAAGACCGTGTTCCCTGCCAAGTCGCAGGCGGCGACCAGCTTGCCGTCCGGGGAGATGGCCAGGCCGTGGACGCCGCCGCCGCGGGACAGGCGGAGGGTCCGCTCGAGGGTGCCGTCCGGCGCCAGCAGGTAGAGGCGCGGGCCGAAGTCGGTGCCGCCCAGGATCAGGCGGCCGTCCGGCAGCCGGACCAGGTCCTGGCCGGCGGGGAAGAGGCCGGTGCCGTCCTGGCTGGCGACCACGTAGTCGGCGGTGACGGCGCCGCCGCGGCGGGTGATCAGGCCGCCCTCGCCGCCGGTCCAAGTCGGGGTGAAGCCGCTGCTCGGGATGAAGAGGTCGCCGCCGGCGACGAGCAGCCGGCCGCCGGAGCGGCCGCCGCCGAGGTCGAAGGCGGCGCCGGGATCGGCCTGGAGCGTGCCGGTGTCGACCGCGTAGACCATGCCGGAGCCGTCGAAGGTGGTCACCCAGAAGCCGGGACCGCCGGCGGCGATGCCGAACGGGTAACAAGAGCCCCAGCCGAAGGGGTCGGGCAACGCGACGTCGGCCAGCACGGTGCCGGTCGCCACGTCCCAGACCGTGACCGAGCCGGAGGTGGAGTTCGTCACCGCCGCTACGGTCGGCTGGCCGGCCGCGTCGTAGGCCACGGCCACGTCCTCGGGGAAGAGGCCGGCCGGGATCGTGCCGGTGACCGTGTCGGTGGCGCCGTCGATCACCGCCACGACCTCGTTGTTGCCGAGGAAGTCGCCGGCGATCGCCACGTAGAGGACGCCGGTCACCGGCTCGGCGGTGATGCCGAAGGGCTTGGCCGGGTTGCCGTTGCCGAGCCCGCTGAGGGGGACGTCGTGCGCGAAGGTCTGCGCGGAAGCGGCCGCGCACAGGAGGCCCGCCGCCAGGGACGGACCGAGCAGGCGAATGCTCATCGTTTCACTCCTTCCGGGAACCTCGCCCGGAGCGATGGGTGATGCCACGCCTCGGTCCGGTCTTCCGACTCACGCATCGACGGCCGTCCGCGCCTTCCCATCCGAGGACAGTGGCTTCTGCGGGGGCCTCCGCGTTCACGGCGGCGGGTCCGTGGAGGATTCGCACCTCCTTCCCGGTTCCGAGGGGCTGGCTTGGGAAAGACCGGCGGCCGAAGCGCCGCCGGGCGGATTCTAGGCCCGGCCGGGGCGGCGTTCCAGCGGCCGGGCTAGGCTCCGGTGTGCTCGCGACCTTCTTGCTCCTCGCCTCCCCGGTCCAGGATCCCGGTCCGCCGCCGCCGCCGGCACCCTTCGGCGCCGTGCCCGACGCCCGCCAGCTCGCCTGGCACGAACTCGAGTTCTACGGCTTCCTCCACTTCTCGGTGAACACCTTCACCGACCGCGAGTGGGGCTACGGCGACGAGGATCCGGCTGTTTTCGCCCCGACCGACTTCGACGCCGACCAGATCGCGGCCGTCGCCGCCGCGGCCGGCATGCGCGGCCTGATCCTGACCTGCAAGCATCACGACGGCTTCTGTCTCTGGCCCAGCGCCACCACCGAGCACGACGTCGCCGCCAGCCCCTTCCGCGGCGGACGCGGCGACGTGGTGCGGGAGGTGGCCGACGCCTGCCGGCGGCACGGGCTGCGCTTCGGCGTCTACCTGTCGCCGTGGGACCGCAACCACCCGGACTACGGCCGGCCCGAGTACGTCGCGGTCTACCGCCGCCAGCTGCGGGAACTTCTGACCCACTACGGTCCCGTCTTCGAGGTCTGGTGGGACGGCGCCAACGGCGGCGACGGCTTCTACGGCGGCGCCCGCGAGACCCGGTGGATCGACCGCGGCAGCTACTACGGCTGGGAGGAGACCACCCGCCTGGTGCGCGAACTCCAGCCCGAGGCGGTGATCTTCTCCGACGCCGGCGACATCCGCTGGGTCGGCAACGAGCGCGGCATCGCCGGCGATCCTTGCTGGGCCACCTACACTCCGCGGCCGCGGCCGGGGGAGAGCGCGGTCGGCCCCGGCACCACCCGCGCCGAGGAGGGGACCTCCGGCACCCGCTTCGGCGCCCGCTGGATGCCGGCCGAGGCCGACGTCTCGATCCGACCGGGCTGGTTCCACCACCCCTCCCAGGACGGGCAGGTGAAGTCGCCCGCGGAACTGGTCGACCTCTACTACCGCTCGGTCGGGCGCGGCGCCGCCCTCCTGCTGAACATCCCACCCGACCGCCGCGGCCGGATCCCCGAGCCCGACGCGGCCAGCTTGCGCGGGATGCGGACGATCCTCGACGCCACCTTCCGCACCGCGGTCTCGGCCGGTGCCACGGCCTCGGCCAGCGAGGTCCGCGGCGGCCACCCGGCCTACGGCCCGGCCCGGGTCCAGGACGGCGACCGCGCCACCTTCTGGACCACCGAGGACGGCACCACCTCGGCCGGCCTGGTCCTGGACTGGGGCGAGCCGCGCTGGTTCGACGTCGTCTCGATCCGCGAGTACCTGCCGCTCGGTCAGCGCGTCGACCGCTGGGCGCTCGACGTCTGGGACGGCACCTCCTGGCGGGAGTTCGCCCGCGGCCGGGCGATCGGCCCGCGCCGCCTTTGGCGCGGCCCCTTTCAGCGCGGCAGTCGGGTCCGACTGCGGCTCGAGGACGCCGCCGCCTGCCCGGCGATCAGCGAGTTCTCGGTCCACGCCGAACCGCCGCGGGTGACCGCCACCGGCGCGCCTCCGGCGATCCTCGGCGCCGCCGTGGTCGAGCTGCGCTCCGATCCGCCGGGAACGCCGGTCCACTACACCCTCGACGGCTCGCCGCCGACCCTTCAGTCCCCCCGCTACGCTGCGCCGCTCGAGCTCGACCGGAGCTGCACCCTGCGGGCCGCGGCCGAGTTCGCCGCCGGCCTCAGCCCCTTCGAGCTGGTGCGGGAGTACGAGGTCTGGACCGAGGATTCCCTGCTCGCCCCGGTCGCCAGCCTGGTCGAGCCGCGTCCCGGCCTGGTCTGGCGCGCTTTCCTCGGCGGCTGGCAGAGCCTCGACCGGCTTGCCGAGGCCGAAGCGGCCGGCCCGCCGGCGGCGACCGGTGTGGCGGCGCGGATCGACCTCTCGCCGCGGCCGCGCGACGAGCACTTCGCCCTGGTCTTCACCGGCTTCCTGCGCATTCCGGCCGACGGCATCTACACCTTTCACCTGACCAGCGACGACGGCTCCCGGCTGCGCCTGCACGACCGCCTGGTCATCGACCACGACGGCCTGCACGGGATGACCACGAAGAGCGGCCGCGTCGCTCTGCGCGCCGGCCTGCACCCGCTCCGGGTCGAAGCCTTCAACGCCACCGGCGGCCTCGGCCTGCGCCTGGAGTGGGAGGGACCGGGGCTGGCGCGCGGCGAGCTGCCGGCGGCCGCCCTGGCGCACTGAACCCGCCGCGCTAGCTTGGCCGGCGATGCTGACCGCGTTGCTTCTCGCCCTGGCCCCGGCCGCGCCGCAGCTTCCGCCCGGAAGCGTGCTGGAGACCCTCCGCCCCGGCCACCCGCGGCTCTTCCTGGCCGAGGACCGCCTGGCCGAGCTGCGCGACCTGCCGGACCGGGACCCGCTCTTCGCCCGCGCCCTCGAGCAGGTGCTGGCCCGAGCCGACGCCTTGCTCGACGCCCCGCGGCTCGAGCGCAGGCTGATCGGGCCGCGGCTGCTTTCGGTCAGCCGCACCTGCCTCGACCGGGTCTGGACCCTCGGCTTCGCCTGGCGCTGGACCGGCGAGGCGAAGTACGCCCGCGCGGTCGAGGCCAACCTGCTGGCGGTCTGCGCTTTCTCGGACTGGAACCCGTCCCACTTCCTCGACGTGGCCGAGATGAGCCACGCCGTCGGCCTCGGCTTCGACTGGTGCCACGACGCCCTGTCCGCGGAGAGCCGAGCCACCGTGCGGTCCGCCCTGGTGGCGAAGGGTCTCGAGCCGGGCCTGCGCGCCTACGAGGCGCCGCAGCCGGCCTGGTGGGTGGGGAGCGAGTTCAACTGGAACCAGGTCTGCAACGGCGGCCTCCTCGTCGCCGCCCTCGCCCTGGCCGAGGAGGAGCCGGACCGGGCCGAGCGCGTCGTCCGCCGGGCCGTGCTCTCGCTGCCGCGCGCCCTCGAGAGCTACGAGCCCGACGGCGCCTGGGGCGAGGGGCCGGGCTACTGGAGCTACGCCACCCACTACACGGTCTACGCCCTCGACGCACTGCGCACCGCCCTGGGCGGGGACTTCGGCCTCGGTGACCGGCGCGGAATCGACCTGGCCGGCTGGTTTCCAATCCTCTGCACCGGCCCGAGCGGCCGCTACGCCTGCCTGGCCGACGTCGGCGAGAACGCCCGCCGCGGCGCCCTGCCGGCGCTGTTCTGGCTCGCTTGGCACTCCGGCCAGCAGGCCTTCGCGGCCTCGGAGCGGGCCTGGCTGGCCGAACACACCGCCTCGGCTCAGCACCTCGTCTGGTGGCGGCCGGAGCCGGCGGTCGAGCTGAGGGAGCCGCCGCTGCACAAGCTTTTCACCGGCCGGGTGCCGGTGGCGGTGATGCGCAGCGGCTGGGCGCCGGAGGACTTCTTCGTCGTCATCAAAGGCGGCGACAACCAGGTCAACCACGGCCACCTCGACCTCGGCAGCTTCGAGTTCGAGTTCGACGGCGTGCGCTGGGCCCGCGACCTCGGCCGGGACGACTACAACCTGCCCGGCTACTGGGACAAGCGCCCAGGCGGCCGCCGCTGGAGCTACTACCGGCTCGGCTCGTTCTCTCACAACCTGCTGCTGCCGGCCGGAGTGCAGCAGCACGCCGCCGCCAGCGCCCGCTTCACCCTCTGGGAGCACCGGCCGGCCGACGGGGACCGGCCCTGGCGGCAGCGGGCGCGGGTGCGCAGCGACGACCTCTTCCCCGGCCTCGCCGGCGCCTGCGAGCGCACCCTCACCCTCTTCGCCGACCGCGGCCTGCTGGTCGAGGACCGGATCGAACTCGAGCGCGACCACGAGCTGGTCTGGGGCATGACGACCGACGCCGCGATCGAACTCGCGGACGGCGGCGCCGGCGCCGCCCTGCGCCTCGGCGGCCGCCGGCTCGGCGCCCGGGTCCTGCTGCCGGCGGGCGCCCGTTTCTCCGTCGCCGGCGCCGAGCAGGAGCCCCCCCAGGCCCGCAACGAGGGGGTCCGCCGCCTCGAGGTCCGGGTCCCCGGACGCGCCGGCCCGAACCGGGTGGTGGTGGCCTTCGACCCGGTGCGCAACGTCCTACCGCCGCTTCCGCGCGCGGTCCTGCTCGCGGAGACCGAAGAATGAACCGAACCGACTCTCCCGCCTGGTCCGACTCCACCCGCTGCGTCCACGCCGGCGGCGCCGACGACCCCGCCACCGGCGCGGTGGTCACGCCGATCCACCAGAGCAGCACCTTCCTGCTCGACGACGATGCCTACGCCGCGATCGCCGCCGGTCGCGGCCGGGAGGGCCTGATCTACACGCGCTACGCCAACCCGAGCCAGCGGGCGGTTCAGGCCCGCATCGCCGCCCTCGAGGGGGCCGAGGACGCGCTCGTCTTCTCCTCCGGGTTGGCCGCGATCGCCGCCACCTTGGCGGCGCTGACCGAGCCCGGCGGCCACGTCCTGGCCGCGCGCGAACTCTACGGCGGCACCCTCGGACTCCTGCGCGACCAGTTGCCGCGTTGGGGACGAAGCGCCGGCTTCGCCGACCTGCGCGATCCGGCCGCCGCCGCCGCCGCGATCCGGCCGGAAACGGCCGTTCTCTACGTCGAGACGATCAGCAATCCCACCCTCCGGGTGGCGGATCTGCCGGCCCTGGCGGCGTTCGCCCGCAGGCACGGACTGCTGCTGGTCGTCGACAACACCTTCGCCACCCCGCTCGGCGTCCGTCCGCTCGAGCACGGCGCCGACCTCGTCCTGCACTCGGCCTCGAAGTACCTGAACGGCCACTCCGACCTGATCGCCGGCGCCGTCGCCGGCCGCCGCGAGCTGATCGACCGGATCTGGCTCCAGCTCAAGGCCCTCGGCGGCTGCCTCGACCCGCACGCCTGCTTCCTGCTCGAACGCGGCCTGAAGACCCTTGCCGTTCGCCTGCGCGCCCACGCCGCCTCCGCCCAGGCGGTGGCCGAGGCGCTCGCGGAGCACCCGGCCGTCACCCGGGTCCTCTACCCCGGCCTCCGCAGCCACCCCGACCACGTCCTGGCCCGGAAGCTGCTCGCCTGCTTCGGGGGCATGGTCTCCTTCGTCGTCGACGGCGGCGACGAGGCGGCCCTGCGCCTCTGCCGCCGGCTGCGCCTGGCCAAGGAGGCCACCAGCCTCGGCGGCGTCGAGACCCTGGTCAGCCTGCCCTTCAACACCAGCCACGTGGCGCTCAGCGCCGAGGAGCGCGCCGCCGCCGGGATCCCGCCGGGAATGGTGCGGCTCTCGGTCGGCATCGAAGACCCTCCGGACCTGATCGCCGACCTGGTCGCGGCCCTGGCCGGGCGTTGAGGGCTCCTAGCCTTCCTTCGTCTCGTACTCGGCCTTCAAGCCGGCCAGTACGCCCGGGTCGGCCAGGGTCGTCGTGTCGCCGAGCGCCTTGCCCTCGGCCACGTCCCGCAGCAGCCGGCGCATGATCTTGCCCGAACGGGTCTTCGGCAGCTCCGGGGTGAAGATCACCTTCTCCGGCCGGGCCAAGCCGCCGATCAGCTCGGCGACGTGGTTGCGGATCTCCTCGTTCAGCTCCGGGGTCGGTTCGAAGCCGGAGCGGAGGATGACGAAGCCGACCGGCGCCTGCCCCTTCAGCTCGTGGTGGACGCCGATCACCGCCGCCTCGGCCACGGCGTGGTGGTCGACCAGGGCCGATTCGATCTCCATGGTCGACAGACGGTGGCCGGAGACGTTCATCACGTCGTCCACCCGGCCGAGGATCCAGTAGTTGCCCTCGGCGTCCCGCTTGGCGCCGTCGCCGGGGAAGTAGGCGCCGTCGAAGCGGCTCCAGTAGGTCGCCTCGTAGCGGGCCTCGTCGCCCCAGATCCCGCGCAGCATCGCCGGCCAGGGCCGGGTCAGCACCAGGTAGCCGCCGCCGGCGCCCTCGACCTCGCGGCCCCGGTCGTCGAACAAGCGGGCCTGGACCCCGGGGAAGGGACGGGTGGCCGAGCCGGGCACGGTGGCGGTGATCCCGGGCAGCGGCGTGATCATGATCATGCCGGTCTCGGTCTGCCACCAGGTGTCGACGATCGGACAGCGGCCGCCGCCGATCCGCTCGTGGTACCAGACCCAGGCCTCGGGGTTGATCGGCTCGCCGACCGTGCCGAGCAGCCGCAGGCTGGACAGGTCGTGCCGGGCCGGGTGCTCGTCGCCCCACTTCATGAAGGCGCGGATCGCGGTCGGGGCGGTGTAGAAGACGCTCACCCGGTACTTCTCGACCAGCTCCCAGAAACGGTCCGGCGCCGGATGGTTGGGCGCGCCCTCGTACATGACCTGGGTGACGCCGTTGGCCATCGGCCCGAAGACGATGTAGCTGTGCCCGGTGATCCAGCCGATGTCGGCGGTGCACCAGAAGACGTCGCGATCCGGCTTCAGGTCGAAGACCAGGTTGCTGGTGGCGTAGGTGCCGGTCAGGTAGCCGCCGTGGGTGTGATAGATCCCCTTCGGCTTGCCGGTGGTGCCGCTGGTGTAGAGGATGAACAGGACGTCCTCGGCGTCCATCGACTCGGGCGGGCACTCGGCCGGCTGCGGATCCACCAGCTCGCTCCACTCGACGTCCTTGGGGCCGCCGGGGCCGGCGGTGGTCACCCCTTCCCCGCGCCGCCAGACCAGGACCTTCTCGACCGTGTCACAGCCGCGCAGCGCCTCGTCCACCACCGCCTTCAGATCGAGGACCTTGCCGCGGCGCCAGCAGCCGTCGGCGGTGACGACCAGCCGGGCCCCCTGGTCCTGGATCCGGTCGCGCAGGGAGACGGCGCTGAAGCCGGCGAAGACGACCGAGAAGATGGCGCCGATCCGGGCGCAGGCCAGAACGGTCATGGCCAGCTCCGGCACCATCGGCATGTAGAGGGTCACGCGGTCGCCCTTGCCGATGCCGAGCGCCTTCAGGCCGTTCGCCACCCGGCAGACACCCGCCAGCATGTCGGCATAGGTCAGGGTGCGGGTGTCGCCCGGCTCGCCTTCGAAGTGGAAGGCGACCCGGTCGCCGCGGCCGGCGGCGACGTGGCGGTCCAGGCACTGGACGCTGGCGTTCAGGCGGCCGCCGAGGAACCACTTCGCCCGCGGCGGATCCCACTCAAGCACGCGGTCCCACTTCCGGTCCCAGTCGAGTTTCTCGGCCCAGCCGGCCCACCAGGCCTCGAAGTCGCGCTCGGCCAGGTCGTAGATCCCCGGGTCGGAGGCGTTGGCCTGGGCGGTGAACTCCGGCGGGGGCGGGAAGCTGCGCTTCTCCTCGAGCAGGGTGTGGATGGTCTTGGCGGGGTCTTGGCTCATCGGGACGAAGGAGTCGAGGGGGCGGTGCAGACGCCGCGGCGGGAGGAGAGGACGAATTCGGCCAGCTCCCGGACCGCGGCGTGCGGCGATTCCTGAAGGGACTCGGCCTCCCGCCGGGGAGATTCGCCCGACGCGAACAGCCGCTGGAGGGCGGCCCGGATCGCGTCGCGCTCCTCGGCCGGGAAGCCGGCCCGGCGCAGTCCGACCGTGTTCGGCCCGCGCCAACGCAGAGGATAACTGCCGGTGGCGATCGAGAAGGGAGGCACGTCGAGGGTGGCCATCGAGGCGCCGCCGAGCAGGGCCAGCCGGCCGATCCGGCCGAACTGGTGGACGGCGGCGTAGGCCGAGAGGATGGCGCCGTCGCCGACCACCGAGTGCCCGGCCAGGGAAGCGCAATTCACCAGGACGCAGCCGTGCCCGAGCCGGGCGTTGTGGCCGACGTGGCTGCCGGCCATCATCACGACCTCGTCGCCGACCACGGTCTCGCCCTCGCCGGTGGCGCGGTGGACCGTGACGTGCTCGTGCAGGCTGCAGCGGGCGCCGATCCGGACCCGCGTCCGCTCGCCGGCGTAGGAGCGATCCTGCGGTTCGCCGCCGATCACCGAGCCGGTCCGGATCACCGTACCGGCGCCGATCTCGGTCCGGCCGAGCAGGTGGACGTGGGCGGTCAGGCGGACGCCGGCGCCGAGCACGACCCCGGCCTCGACCACGCACCAGGGGCCGATCTCCACTCCCGGCCCGAGTTCGGCTCCGGGCTGGACGACCGCGGTGGGGTGGACGACGGGGGCGGCGGCCGCTTCGGGCATCGCCTCAGTCTAGAATCCTCCAAGAAGGGTGAAAAAGCGGCCGCTTCCCTCTACCTTGGAGCGTAGACCTACCGGCCCCAGGCCCCTCCGGTCCCTGCCGCGGAGTTCCCCCTTGCGCCAACGGCCGCACGCGCTTCTCCTCTCCTTCCTGTTCCTCCTCCCGTCGACCCTGGCCGCTGCTCCGGCCGCCCAGGGGAGCGGCACCGTCCTGCTCCGGGCCGATCGGGCCTTGCTCGCCGGCGGCGAGGAGATCTCGCCGGTCTACGTCCTGATCCAGGACGGGAAGATCCGCTCGGTCTCCGACCGGCCGCCCCGGCTCTCCCGGAGCCGGCCGGTTGAGGTGTCCGGCACGCTCGCGGCCGGCATCGTGGACGCCTGGGGCGGCCCCGTCCCCGCCGACCTTTTGCGCAGCTCCCACCGGCCGGGCGGGCTGGACCTGGCCGATTCGCTGCCGGCCGACCTTCCCGGCGCCGATCCCGGGCTGGCCGCCCGCGTCGCCGCCGCCCGCGCGGCCGGGGTGGCCGCAGCCGGGCTCTCACCCGGCGGGAAGACCCTCTGGCGCGGCCTCGGCGCCGTGGTCGGCTTCGGCGCCCACGATTTGCCGGTGGCGGAGGGCGAACCGTTCCTCGACCTGGCGCTGGGCAGCGCCTTCACGGATCCGCTCAACGGCCAGAAGGTCGGACGCGAGCTGACCGATCTCTTCCAGGCCGCCGAGTCGCTTCGGCAGGACTACGACGATTACCCGGAGCGGCTCGAGAAGTACGAGAAGGATCTCGAGGAGTACCGGAAGAAGCTCGAGGAGTACGGCAAGAAGAAGGAGGAGGCCGAACAGAAGGCGGCCGCCGGGAAGCCGCAAGGCCAGAACGGGAAGGGGAAAGGCGGGCAGAAGCCGCAGCCTCCCAAGCGTCCGAAGCGGCCTGAGCCGCCGGTTCCCGACGCCCGGATGGAGCGCCTCCTGCGCGCCCTGGCCGGCAGCCTCCGGGTGCGGATCGAGGCCAACGCGGCCGCCGACATCCGCACCGCCTTGGACCTCAAGGAGCGGCATGACCTCGACCTGGTCCTGGTCGGCGGCGCCGAGGCCGACCTGATGGCCGAGGAGCTGGCCGCCGCCCGGGTGCCGGTGGTTCTGCCGGTGGTCGGGGAACACGGCCGCCGATCGCCCGAGCGAAGCCTGGCGCGCCGCTTCCAGGCCCTGCGCGAGGCCGGCGTCGAGGTCGCCCTCGCCTCCGGCGGCGGCGACGGCAGCCAGGCCCTGCTGCTCATGCGGGCCGGCGAACTGGTGGCCGCCGGCCTCGATCCGGCCGAGGTCTGGGACGCCCTGACCGTGGTCCCGGCCCGCATTCTGGGCCTCGAGGGCCGGCGCGGGGTGATCGCCGCCGGCGCCGTCGCCGACCTGGTGCTGTTCGGCGGCAGCGGTCCCTTCGACGCCTCCGCTCCGCTCCGTCCCTTCTCCGCCCACGGCGGCTTCGACCGGTGATTCCCGCCCTCCTCCCGCTCTTGCTCCCGGCCCCGCCGGCGCCGCCCCCGT
>RFGR01000003.1 GCA_003696625.1 Planctomycetota bacterium | reverse complement strand
GGTCCTGAACAAGGCCGAGGCCACCGCCTCCCTGATCGACCTGGCTGCCGGGGAGATCGTCGCTACGCTGCCGACCGGGGCCGGGCCGCACGAGGTGGCCCTCCACCCGGCCGGCCGCTGGGCGGTCGTCGCAGACTACGGCGTCCGGGCGCCGGGCTCGACCCTCAGCGTCCTCGACCTGGAGGCGCCGCGGCGGGCGCGGCGGATCGACCTCGGCGCCCCGATTCGGCCGCACGGGCTGACCTTCGAACCGGACGGCGTCGCCCTTTGGGTCACCGCCGAGACCCGGCGGGAGCTGTGGCGGGTCTCGTTCGCGGACGGCTCGGTCCTGGCTCGGATCCCGACCGCCGGACCGGCCTCGCACATGGTCGCCCGCGCCCCGGACGGGCGTCTATTCGTCTCCGACCTCGGCGCCGGCACCGTCCTCCCGATCGAGCCGGACGGCGCCGCTGGCCGGCCGGTGGCGACCGGCGAAGGGGCGGAGGGAATCGCGGTCTCAGCCGACGGTCAGCAGCTTTGGGTGACGAACCGGGCCTCGGATACGGTGAGCGTGCTCGATCCGACCTCCCTGGAGGTGCGGCGCGAACTCTCTTGCCCCGGTTTCCCGATCCGGGTGGCGCTGACTCCGGACGGCCGAACGGCGCTCGTGAGCTGCGCCCGGGCCGGCGAGGTGGCGCTGTTCCGTGCCGTCGACGGCCGGCCGCTGGGTCGGATCCGCCTGGACCTGACCGCGGTGGACGACGGCGGCGGCCGTCTGTTCGGCGGTCGTTTCGGCGCCTCGCCGGTGCCGATCGGCTTGGCGGTGGCGGCCGACGGCCGCCGCGCCTGGGTCGCTTGCTCCGGGGCCGACGCCGTCGCCGAACTCGATCCGGCCGGACTGCGCGTGACCCGGATCCTGCCGGCCGGTCGGGAGCCGGACGGGATCGCCTGGCTGCGCTGAGCCGGGGTCCGCGGTCGGCGCCGCCCCCCACCCTCGCGGCCGGCTTCCCGGCCGGCCACCTTCACGCGCCGGGCCGCCCCGGCCCCGACTCAGTCGCCGGCCGCCCAGCGGGCGGCGAAGCCGGCCGGAGGCTCGCCCTGCCAGAGGACCAGTTCCCGCAGCCGGCCGGGGAACGGGAAGGGCGGCTCGTAGTCCCCCACCGCGCTGCCCGGGTCGGAGCCGATGGCCATTCCCTCCTGCGGATTCAGGCCCAGGACGTGGCCGGCGCCGGCGGCGACCCGGTCGCCGTCGAGGAAGAGTTCGAGTCGGCCGTCGGCCCCGAGGGCCGCCGCCAGGTGACACTCCCGGCCGGCCGGAAGCCGCTCCGGGGCGCGGATCGCGAAGAGCCGGCCCTGGTCGCGGACCGCGAAGCAGGGGCGCCCCCGGTCGAGCCAGAGCGCATAGCCGAAGCTGGCGCCGCCGTGGGCGACGATCACCCCGTCCGCTTCCTCGGCCGGCGGCGTCACGAAGACGCCGAGCGCCAGTGGGGTGGCGTAGATCGAGTCGGCCCGGAGTTCGCCCGGCCGGGGGTCCGGCAGGCGAAGGCGCTCGGCCGCCTCCACGCCGGCAGCGAGGCGGGCGGCGGACTCGGCGTAGAACTCCTCCCGCGGCTTGTCGGGCTCGAGGTCGCCGTAGCGGGCGGCGAGTCTGTCCAGCTCGGCTCGCAGCTCGGCCGCGACCTCGGCGTAGGCCGGATCGCCCCAGACGCTGTGCAGCTCCCGGGGATCGCGCTCGAGGTCGTAGAGCTCCCACTCGCCGGTGGCGGGGAAGGAGATCAGCTTGTAACGGTCGGTGCGGACGCCGCGGTGCCGGGCCACCCGATGCGAGTCCGGGTATTCATAGTAGTGGTAGTAGAGGGAGCGCCGCCAGTCTGCCGGTCGTCGGCCGCGCAGCAGCGGCACCAAGCTGCGGCCGTGCATCCAGGCCGGAGGCTCGAGGCCGGCCAGCTCGAGGAAGGTCGGCGCGAAGTCGATGTTCTGAACCAGATCGACGTTCACCGAACCGGGGGCGACAACGCCGGGCCAGCGGACCAGGAGCGGCGTGCGGAAGCTCTCCTCGTACATCCAGCGCTTGTCGAACCAACCGTGTTCGCCGAGGTAGAAGCCCTGGTCGGAGGTGTAGACCACCACCGTGTTCGCGGCCAGGCCGAGCCGGTCGAGGGTGTCGAGGACGCGGCCGACCGAGCGGTCCACCGCCGCCACCACCCGCAGGTAGTCCTTTAGGAAGCGCTGGTACTGCCGCCGGGTCCGCTCCGGACCGGGGGCCGGCGGGTCGGCGCGCCAGGCGGCGTTGCGCGGTCCGTAGCTGGCCTGCCAGCGGCTTTGTTGTTCCTCGTCGAGTCCGCGCTGGGGCACCAGCTTGAGGTCGTAGTCGGTCAGGTGGCGGGCGACCGTCATCTCCTGCTCGGCGGCGGCCGCGGTCCGCCCCGAGTAGTCGTCGAAGAGGGTCGCCGGCTCCGGAATGTCCACCCCCTCGAACAGGTCGAGCTCACGCGGCCCCGGCTGCCAGTTCCGATGCGGCGCCTTGTGGTGGAGCATGAGCAGGAACGGCCGGCCGGCGTCGCGCCGCTCGCACAGCCAGGTCAGGGCCCGCTCGGTCAGGATCTCGGTGGTGTAGCCGTGGTGGCGGACCGGCCCGTCCTCGGTCTCGAGCACCGGGTTGTAGTACGGCCCCTGGCCCTGGAGCACCTCGTAGTGATCGAAACCGGTCGGGGTGGACTTGAGGTGCCACTTGCCGATGATCGCCGTCTGGTAGCCGGCCGCCCGCAGCATCTTCGGGAAGGTCGGCTGGCCGCCGTCGAACACCGCCCGGTTGTCGATGACGCCGTTGGCGTGGCTGTGCAGGCCGGTGAGGATGGTCGCCCGCGCCGGCGCACAGATCGAGTTGCCGACGAAGCAGCGGTCGAAGCGCATGCCGCCGGCCGCGATCCGGTCGATGTTCGGGGTGCGGGTGCGGCGGCCGTCGTAGGCCGAGATCGCCTGGAAGGCGTGGTCGTCGGCCATGATGAAGAGCAGGTTCGGCCGCGCCGCGGCCGCCGGCGCGGTGGCGGCGGCGGCGGAGTGGCAGCCGGCGGCAACCACCGGCAGGACGGCGAGGAGGACGGCGGGGAGCGGTCGCAGCATGGCGGAGCGGGGGCGGCGTCTCAGACCGGCTCGCCGCCGCCTGCTCCCTCCGGCAGGTAGAGCCGGCCGCCGGCGGCGGCGAACTCCGCCGCCTTTGCGGCCAGGCCCTCGCGAACGGCCTCGCCCTCGTCGAGGCCGCGCTCGGCGGCGTAGCGGCGCACGTCCTCCGTGATCCGCATCGAGCAGAACTTCGGCCCGCACATCGAGCAGAAGTGGGCGGTCTTGGCGCTCTCGGCCGGCAGCGTGGCGTCGTGGAAGGCGCGGGCGGTGACCGGGTCGAGGGAGAGGTTGAACTGGTCTTCCCAGCGGAACTCGAAACGGGCCCGGGACAGGGCGTCGTCCCATTCGCGGGCGCGCGGCAGGCCCTTGGCCAGGTCGGCGGCGTGGGCGGCGATCCGGTAGGCGATCACGCCCTGCTTGACGTCGTCGCGGTCCGGCAGGCCGAGGTGTTCCTTGGGGGTGACGTAGCAGAGCATGGCCGTGCCGTGCCAGCCGATGTGGGCGGCGCCGATCGCCGAGGTGATGTGGTCGTAGCCGGGAGCGACGTCGGTGACGATCGGCCCGAGGGTGTAGAACGGCGCCTCGAAGCAGGCGGCCAGCTCGCGGTCGACGTTCTCCTTGACCTTGTCCAGGGGCACGTGGCCCGGCCCCTCGATCATGACCTGGACGTCGTGTTCCCAGGCGATCCGAGTCAGCTCGCCGAGGGCCTCGAGTTCGGCGAACTGGGCCTCGTCGTTGGCGTCGTGCAGCGAGCCGGGGCGCAGGCCGTCGCCGAGGCTGAAGGTGACGTCGTATTCCTTCATCACCTCGCAGATGCGCTCGAAGCCGGTGTAGAGGAAGTTTTCTTCATGGTGGGCCAGGCACCAGGCGGCCATCAGGGATCCGCCGCGGGAGACGATGCCGGTCAGCCGCCCGGCGGTGAGGGGCACGTGCCGGAGCAGCACCCCGGCGTGGATCGTGAAGTAGTCCACCCCCTGCTCGGCCTGCTCGACCAGGACCTCGAGGAAGTCCTCCAGGTTCAGCTTGGCCGGATCGCCGCCGACCCGTTCCAGGGCCTGGTAGATCGGCACCGTGCCGATCGGCACCGGACTGTTGCGCAGGATCCACTCCCTCGTTTCGTGGATGTTGGCGCCAGTGGACAGGTCCATGACCGTGTCGGCGCCCCAGCGGATCGCCCACTGCAGCTTCTCGACCTCCTCCTCGATCGAGCTGTGGGTGGCCGAGTTGCCGATGTTGGCGTTGATCTTGGTCGCGAAGGCGCGACCGATGATCACCGGCTCCAGCTCCGGGTGGCGGCGGTTGGCCGGGATCACGGCCCGCCCGGCCGCCACCTCGGCCCGGACGAACTCCGGCTCGACCCCCTCGCGGGCGGCGACGAAGGCCATCTCCGGCGTGATCTCGCCGCGGCGGGCGAAATGCATCTGACTGTGGTTGCGCTCGCCCCGGGCCTCGCGCTCGGCGATCCACTCGGACCGCGGCCGCGGCAGCCCCCGGTGGGGGTCGCAGCCCTGCGGGCCGGTGGTGTCGTAGAGGTCGAGGTGCTCGCCGTTGCTCAGATGGACGCGGCGGAACGGCACCCGCAGCCGGTGGCGGCCGTGCTCGACCTCGCGGTAGACCTTCTCGGAGCCGGGGAAGCACTCCGCGAAGGAGGGAATGGGATGGATGATCTGGACGCCTTCCTGGCGCCGGTTGACGGACAGACTCATCGGGGCTCTTCCTCCGCCGGCATGACCCGGATCAGGTTCGGTGGGTGTGTTCTCAGACCCCGAGCGGGGTCACCCCAGGCCGAGGGCCCAGTCTAACGCGCGGGCAGTGGATCCGGGCCGACCTCGTGCCCCCGGGCCGCGACCGGCACCAGGCGGCCCGCGCCGTCGGCGACCAGAAAGGCACGATCGTGCAGGTTGACCGTCGGGCAGACGTGGCGCGGCACCAGCTCGAGCCGCTCGCCGTGCCGAAGCGGCGGCCCGGCCAGGACCCGCAGCGGCAGGTGTTCCTCGCTCGGCGCCAGCGGCTCCAGCTCCGGTCGACCGACCACCGCGCAGTTCGGCACCCCGCAGGCGGCGTCCAGGGCCTTGGCGCCGGCGTCGAGCGTGGCCCGGCCGGCGGTCGGCACGCTGATCACCGTGCTGAGGACGGTGGCCGCCGGCTGGAAGCCGGCGACCCCGAGTTCGCCCGAGGCGAGATCGTGCAAGATCACCGTGCCCGGGCTCACCCGGTGGCGACGGCCGGCGAAGCCAGGGAAGGCCAGGGCGGCGTCGAAGGTCGGCGTGCCGCTGGTGACGATCTCGAGGCCGCCGAGGCCGAGTTCGTCGACGGTCGACAGCAGGCGGGCGTAACCCTCCCAGGCGCGGCGGCGCCGCCGCTCTGGATCGGCGTCGCGGATCCCGCCCTCGTAGAAGTGGCAGCCGGCCAGGGCCGGGCCGGCGGCGGCCGCCACCGCCCGCGCCCGCTGCCGGTCGGCCAGCGGTACCCCGGACCGATGATCGCCGGGGTCGAGGTCGAGGAAGACGCCGAGCCCGGCGGCGGCCGCCGCCGCGGCCTGTTCCGGTTCCTCGGCCAGGACCGCCAGCCGCTGGCCGGGGTGGGCGGCGGCGAGCGCCGCCAGCCGGGCGAGGTTGGCTCCGCGGTGGGCGAAGGCGACCAGCAGGTCGACGCGCTCGGACCGGCGCCCGGCCAGCTCGAGCAGCACCGCCGCCTCGCGGGTGGTGGCGCACTTGCAGGCGCGCAGCCCGGCCTCGAGCAGCAGGGCCCAGACCTCCGGGATCTTGCTCGTCTTCAGGTGCGGCCGCAGCCGCTCCGGGCCGCCGGCGCGGCGGCGGAGTTCGGCGACGTTGGCCCGGACCCGGTCGAGCCGGATGACCAACGCCGGTGTGGCGAGGTCTTCCGGAAGCCCGGCCGCCACCGCTCAGTCGCCGGCCGAGCGCGGGAAGAAGGTCAGCGGCAGGGTCAGCTCCTTGCCGTCGCGAACGACGACGACGTCGACCGTATCGCCGTTCGAAAAGCTGCCGAGCGCGTCCATGAAGTCGTAGATGTCGACGATCTCGAACTGCCCGACCTTCTTGATGATGTCGCCCTTCTTGAGGCCGGCCTTCTCGGCCGGACCGCCGGGCGAGGTGCCGGCGATCTGCATGCCGCCGCCCTCGGGATTGGCGCCGTAGTCGGGGATCGAGCCGAACCAGACCCGGGCCATGGTCACTTCGCGCTGCTCGGCGTGCGGGTCGGGGGCGGGCTCGACCCAGGCCAGCGAGCCGGAGTCGCTGGCGGCGACGGCCCGGACCAGGGCGGCGACCGCCTCGCCGAGGTCGGCCAGCCGCGGGTAGTCGAGCTTGTCGGCGTCGTCGCTCGGCTTGTGGTAGTCGGCGTGCAGGCCGGAGAAGAAGAACAGAGCCGGGATCTTCTCGGCCTGGAAGCTCATGTGGTCGGAGCCGCCGCCGCCGGGCGACTCGCTCCCGACCTCCTCGATGACCAGGTCGGAGCCGCGCTCGGCGAGCACGCGCCGGGCCGCCGCCAGGGCCGGGCCGAAGGCGGCGGCGGTGGCGGCCGAACCGACCGTGATCCGGCCTTCCTGGAGGCGCCCGACCATGTCCAGGTTGACGTTGGCGACGACCCGGTCGAGGGGCAGGGTCGGGTGCTCGACCCAATACTTGGAGCCGTACAGCCCCTCCTCCTCGGCCGCCCAGAGCGCGAACAGAACGCCGCGCTCGGGCCGCTCGCCGCCGAGGGCCAAGGCCTCGGCCAGCTCGAGGGTGAGCGCGGTGCCGGAGGCGTTGTCGTCGGCGCCGTTGTGGATCGCGTGCACGCCCGGCGCCAGCGAGCCCTGGCCGCCCCAGCCGAGGTGGTCGTAGTGGGCGCCGACCACGACGACCTCGTCGCGGGCACCGGGCAGGAGACCGAGGACGTTGCGGGCGACCGACCGGCCGCGACGGACCTCGGCCCGGATGCCGACCCCGCCCAGCCGGCCGCCGATGCCGCCGCAGGCCGCCTCGAGGGCGGCGAACTGCTCGGGGGAGACGGTCACCACCGGGATCGGCATCGTTCCGGGCACGTCCTCGAAGTCGATCACCGGGTCGCCGCCCTGGGCGACGTCGTCCGGATGGGTGCCGAGGACGACGCCGACGGCCCCGGCGGCGGCGGCGTTCTTGATCTTCCGTCGCAGGTTGCCGAGGGCGGCGAACTGCGGGTCGGCGTTCGGCCCGAACATCGTGTAACGGCGGATCAGGGCGATGCCGCCGGCGGCGTCGTGGTCGCGGAAGTCGTCCTGATCGTGCGATTCGAGGACCAGGCCGTAGCCGACCGCGACCAGTTCGCCGCGAACGGCGCCGTCGGCCGAGGCCTGGACGGTGCCGACGTCCGTCCAGGAACCTCCCGACCAGCGCAGCAGGCAGTCGCCGGGCTCGGGTTCCAGGTCGATCGGGAAGTCCTGGAACCAGCCGCCGTTCTCGCCGGCCGGTTCGAGGCCGGCGGCGGCCAGGCGGGCGGCGAGATAGTCGGCGGCGACCAGATCCATGCCGCTGCCGGAGCGGCGACCCTCCAGCTCGTCCGAGGCCAACCAGCCGACGTGGCCGGCCAGTTCGTCGGCGGCGATGGCGGCGGTCGCCGGCCCATCCTCGGGGGCGGCCGGGTGCTGGGCACAGGCGGCGAGAAGGGCGGCGGCCAAGATCGGTCCGGCCGGGATCAGGTCGGCGAGGAGGGTTAAGCGCATCGCAGCGACCGAGGATAGACCGGCGGCCCGGCCCCGGCCAGGAGCGCCGGCCTAGAAGGCGCTGCCGCCGCGGTCGCCGGCCGCCAGGTCGCGGAGGTAGGAGACCGTGCTGGCCTCGGCGCAGATCCGGCCCGCCCGATCCACGATCCGCACCGGATGAGCCCGGACCGACTTGCCGCGCCGGTCCAGCTCGGCCTCGGCGGCGTCGAGGTCGGCAGGATTGAGGCGGAACTCGAGCCGGACCAGGCCGGAGGCCGGTTTCAGGAAGCGGATCTCGGCCGCCATCAGCCAGGCCTGGACCTCGCGCCCGCGCCGGGCCAGGGCCTGCCAGTAGAGGATCGGGTAGATCGGGTCGCAGGCGGCGTAGAGAGTGCCGCCGAAGATCGTCCCGTTCAGGTTGCGGGTGAACAGCGACGACCGGATCCGGACGCGGGCGGCGAGGAAGTCGGAGGAGCAGGACTCGACCCGGATCCGCTGGACCAGGAAGGGCGGATAAAGGTTGAGCATCCATCGCATCTGCCAGGGACGCAGACGGCGCGGGCCGCGGAACCCGGACCGGGCCATCACTCCGGCAGCCCGTACTCCGCCCAGCGCCGATCGACCCGTTCCTCGACCTCCGGCGCCATCACGATCTCGTCCGGCCACTCGCGGCGGAAGCCCTCCTCCGGCCACTTGCGGGTGGCGTCGATGCCGACCTTGGAACCGTAACAGGCGGCTCGCGCAGCGTGATCGAGAACCTCGATCGGACCCATCGTGAACTCGAGGTCCCGCTGGGGGTCGATGTGGTTGAGCACCCGCCAGGCGACGTCGAAGTCGTCGTGGATGTCGCAGTCCTCGTCGACGACCACGATCACCTTGGTGAACATGGCCTGCCCCAGGCCCCAGATCGCATTCATCAGCTTGCGGGCGTGGCCCGGATAGCTCTTGCGGATCTTCAGGTACATGAGATTGTGGGCGACCCCCGCGAACGGCATCCGGTAGTCGATCACCTCGGGGAACTGCTTCTGCAGGACCGGCAGGAGCAGCCGCTCGATGCCCTCGGTCAGCCAGCAGTCCTCCTGCGGCGGCCGGCCGACCAGGGTCGTGTGGTAGATCGCCTCCCGGCGCATAGTTAGGCACTGGACGCGGAAGACCGGGTAGTCGTCGGCCAGGCTGTAGAACCCGGTGTGGTCGCCGAAGGGGCCCTCGCGCCGCAGTTCGGTCGGATCGACCCAGCCCTCGAGCACGATCTCGGCCGTGGCCGGCACCTCGAGCGGCACGGTCCGACACGGCACCAGCGGCACCGGCCGGCGGCGCAGGAAGCCGGCGATCAGCAGCTCGTCGACGTCCGGCGGCGCCGGTACAACGCTGGCGAAGCAGGTCGCCGGGTCGGCGCCGATCACCACCGCCACCGGAATCCGCTCGCCGCGGGCGGCCGCCCTGCCGAGGTGACGGCGGGCGTCCTTGTGCAGGTGGGTGTGGAAGCCGGTCTCGTTCCTCGAGAAGACCTGCAGCCGGTAGGTGCCGAGATTCCGCCGGCCGCTCTCCGGATCGTGGGTGACGCAGAGCGGGAAGGTGATGAAGGGGCCGGCGTCCTGCGGCCAGGTCGTCAGCACGGGCAGGCGCCCGAGATCGACCTCGTCCCCCTCGAGGACCACCTCCTGGCAAGGAGCCGAGGAGACCTTCTTCGGGAAGAAGCGGCCGATCTCGGCAAGCCGGGGCAGCATCCTGAGCTTGTCGAGCAGTCCCTCCGGCGGCGCCTGGTCGAGCAGGGCCCGCAGCCGGTCCGCGTGCTGTTCGATCCGCTCGACCCCGAGCGACAAGGCTAGGCGGCGCCGGGATCCGAAGGCGTTGGCCAGGACGGGTAGCTCCGAGCCTTTTACGTTCTCGAAGAGGAGGGCGGAATTCCGGGTGCCGCGCTCCTTGGAGACCCGGTCGATGATGGCCGAGATCTCGAGGTAGGGGTCGACCTCGGCCCGGATCCGGACCAGTTCACCGGCTTCGTCGAGGACCCGGATCCAGTCGCGGAGGCTGTCGATGGGCATGGGGCGGTCGGGGCGGACACCACCCCGAAACATCGCCCAGTCTAGGAAACTGGCCCCACCCCCTGGCTCGCTTTCCTCCCCGCGGCCGTAACCC
>RFGR01000132.1 GCA_003696625.1 Planctomycetota bacterium | reverse complement strand
GCTGAAGCTGCACCAGTGCGGCCTGCCCAAGGTCATCGCCCTGGAGCTGTTCCAGCCCTTCATCATCCGCCGCCTCAAGGAGCTGAAGCTGGCCGAGACGATCAAGGCGGCCAAGAAGATGCTCGAGCGGCGCGACGAGGAGGTCTGGGACATCCTCGAGGAGGTCATCCAGGGCCACCCGGTGCTGCTCAACCGCGCCCCGACCCTGCACCGCATGGGCATCCAGGCCTTCGAGCCGGTGCTCATCGAGGGCAATGCGATCCAGCTCCACCCGCTGGTCTGCCCGGCCTTCAACGCCGACTTCGACGGCGACCAGATGGCGGTGCACCTGCCGCTCAGCTTCGAGGCCCAGGTCGAGGCCAGCACCTTGATGTTGTCGCCGAACAACGTCTTCTCGCCGGCCAACGGCCAGCCGCTGATCTCGCCGCACCAGGACATCATCCTCGGCCTTTTCTTCCTCACCGCCGACAAGGACGAGTGCCGCAACGCCTGGCGGGAAGGCGACCATCGGGCGGTCTACAGCGGACTCGACGAGCTGCTCCTGGCCTATTCGCACGGCCACCTCGAGACCCACTCCAAGGTCAAGGTGCTGTTCCCGGCCGGTTCGGAGGTCGCCGAGGCCCACGGCCGGCCGCCGCGGCGGCTGGCGAAGGACGAGCTGATTCTGACCACCCCGGGCCGGGCGATCTGCAACGAGGTTCTGCCCGAGGGGATGCCGTACTACAACTACCCGTGGCAGAAGAAGGCGATCCAGGACCTGATCCACGACTGCCACCGCCTCTGCGGCCGGGCCGAGACCCTGGCACTGCTCGACGACCTCAAGGCTCTCGGCTTCAAGGGCGCCACCCGCTCCGGCATGTCCTTCGCCAAGGACGACATGCTGGTGCCGGAGGAGAAGTGGGAGGTCATCCGCCGGACCCAGGAGAAGGTCGACGAGGTCCAGAAGGACTTCGAGGAGGGCGCCATCACCAACAACGAGCGCTACGCCAAGGTCATCGACCTTTGGACCACCGCCCGCGAGGAGATCTCCGGGGCGCTGATGAAGGCCTTGGCCAACGACCGGCGCGACGGCAAGCCCTACCTCAATCCGGTCTTCGTCATGGCCCATTCCGGCGCTCGCGGCGGGGTCGACCAGATCCGCCAGTTGGCCGGCATGCGCGGCCTGATGGCCAAGCCGAGCGGCGAGATCATCGAGACCCCGATCCGCGCCAACTTCCGCGAGGGCCTGCGGGTGCTCGAGTACTTCTCCTCGACCCACGGCGCCCGCAAGGGCTTGGCCGACACCGCCCTCAAGACGGCCGACTCCGGCTACCTGACCCGCAAGCTGGCCGACGTCGCCCAGAACGTGGTCATCCGCGAGTACGACTGCGGCACCACCGAGGGCATGGCCAAGGAGGCGGTCTACCAGGGCGACAAACTGGTCCTGTCTCTGCGCGAGGTCATCCGCGGCCGGGTCGCCTGCGACACCGTCCGCGACCGCATCACCGACGAGCTGGTGGTCGAGGCCGGGGAGCTGATCACCGCCGAGAAGGCGCGCCGGATCGAGGAACTCGGCTACCGCAAGATCCGGGTGCGCAGTCCGCTCACCTGCGAGTCCGGCAACGGCGTCTGCCAGCTCTGCTACGGCGAGGACCTGGCCCGGGGCCGACTGGCCGAGCAGGGGCTGGCGGTCGGCATCATCGCCGCCCAGTCGATCGGCGAGCCGGGCACCCAGCTGACGATGCGGACCTTCCACATCGGCGGCACGGCCAGCCACGCCGCCGCCGAGAAGGAACTCAAGGTCAAGCGCGGCGGCACGGTCGCCTACCACGACCTCGAGACGGTCGAGCTGGACGGGCGCACCGTGGTCCTCAGCCGGACCGGCGAGATCATCCTCAAGGACGCCAAGGGACGGGAATTCGAGCGCCACGCCATCGACTGCGGCTCGACCATGCTAGTCCAGGACGGCGACAAGGTCCGGGCCGGTCAGAAGGTCTGCGAGTGGGACCCGCACTTCCTGCCGATCCTGGCCGAGAAGGACGGCCTGGTCCGCTTCGAGGATCTGGTCGAGGGCAAGACCCTGGCGGTGGAGGAGGACGCCAAGACCGGGGTCAAGCGCTACAAGGTGGTCGAGTCCAAGGGCGACCTCCACCCGCAGATCCTGATCGTCAATCCCAAGGATGAGAGCGAGGTGCTGTTCTACACCTCGGTGCCCGAGAACGCCTACCTCGAGGTTCGGGACGGCCAACGGATCAAGGCCGGCGCCACCTTGGCCAAGTCGCCGCGCTCGGCCGGCGGCACCCAGGACATCACCGGCGGTTTGCCGCGGGTGACCGAGCTGTTCGAGGCCCGCATTCCCAAGGATCCGGCGACGATGGCGACGATCAGCGGTATCGTCGAACTGGGTGACAAGAAGCGGGGCAAGCGGGTGATCAAGGTCAAGGATCCCGAGTCCGGGATCGAACGCGAGCACCTGGTCTCCCAGTCCAAGCACCTCCTGGTCCACACCGGCGACCGGGTCCGGGCCGGCCAGCGCCTGGTCGACGGGCCGCTGCCGCCGCAAGAGATCCTCAGCATCAAGGGCGAGGACGAGCTTCGCCGGTACCTGGTCGACGAGGTCCAGAAGGTCTACCGCTCCCAGGGCGTGCGGATCGACGACAAGCACATCGAGATCATCCTGATGCAGATGACCCGCAAGGTGCAGATCACCGATCCGGGCGATTCGCGGCTGCTGCCCAACGCCATGCTCGACCGGCACGTCTTCCGCCGGACCGTCCAGGAGCTGCTCGACGCCGGTCAAAAGCCGCCGACCGCCGAGCCGGTGATCATGGGCATCACCAAGGCCTCGGTCCAGTCGGAGTCCTTCATCTCCGCCGCCTCCTTCCAGGAGACGACCAAGGTCCTGACCGAGGCCGCCCTCAAGGGTAAGCTCGATCGCCTTAAGGGGCTGAAGGAGAACGTCATCCTCGGCAACCTGATTCCGGCCGGCACCGGCTTCCGCGGCCACCTCCGGACTCGGGTCAAGAAGAAGGTCGACTTCAGCCAGTTCGCCGACCTGCTGCCGCCGGAGGCCCCGGCCGCGGGCGAGGTCGAGGCCGGCGCCGCCGAGGGCGGAGCTTGACCTGAGGCTCTGAACCGGTAGACTCTCACCCCCTTCTGGACCGGCGTCCCCGGTCCGTTCAGGAACCCAGCGAGATGCCCACGATCAATCAGCTCGTCCGCAAGGGCCGCAAGCCGACGCGGAAGAAGTCGAAGAGCCCGGTGCTCGACGCCTGTCCGCAGAAGCGCGGCGTCTGCACCCAGGTCAAGACGATGACCCCGAAGAAGCCCAACTCCGCGTTGCGGAAGGTGGCCCGGGTCCGTCTCTCCAACGGCAAGGAGATCACCGCCTACATCCCGGGCGAAGGGCACAACCTGCAGGAGCACTCGATCGTCCTCGTCCGCGGCGGCCGGGTGCGCGACCTGCCGGGCGTCCGCTACCACGTCATCCGCGGCACCCTCGACGCCGCCGGCGTCGACGACCGCAAGCGCTCCCGCTCCAAGTACGGCACCCGCCGCGGCAAGTAGCCATGCCCCGCAGCTACAAGTCCACCGCCAAGTACGTCAAGCCGGACCCGCGCTTCGGGTCGATCCTGGCCAGCAAGTTCATCAACCAGATCATGAGCCGCGGCAAGAAGTCCGTGGCCATGCGGATCTTCTACGAGGCGGTCGACCGGGCCAGCCAGCGGCTCGACGGCGTGCCGCCGGACCAGGTCTTCGTCACCGCCCTCGAGAACGTCCGCCCCTCGGTCGAGGTCCGCTCCAAGCGGGTCGGCGGCTCGAACTACCAGGTGCCGCGCGAGGTCAGCGCCAAGCGCTCCCAGGCCCTGGCCATCCGCTGGATCGTCAACAACGCCCGCAAGAAAAAGGGCATGCCGATGGCCCAGCGCTTGGCTTCCGAGTTCGTCGACGCCTGCAACAACACCGGCGCCTCGGTGCAGTGGAAGGAGAACGTCCACCGCATGGCCGAGGCCAACAAGGCCTACAGCCACTTCGCCAACTTCTAGGGCATCGTCCCACCGCCGCCGGGGGGCCGATCCGGACGGATCGGCCCCCCGGCGGCCTTATCCTGGCCGGGTGCCGCCCGAGATCATTCTCCTCCGGCTGTCCAAGGAGGACCCGCGCAAGTGCAGCCTGACGCCGCTGCGCGAGCGGGTCGATCTGCCCCTGCGCTGGATCCGCTGCCGGATCGGCGACCGGATCGAGGTGGGGGAGGTCACCCTCCTCCATCCCGCGGGGGAGCCGCTCGGGCCGGCCGACGCCGGCCGGCCGCTGCTCCTGGTCGATTCTTCCTGGCGCGACCTGCCCCGGGTGCTGCGCGGCGTGTCCGGCCGGCTCCACCGCCGCGCCCTGCCCTCCGGCCTGGAGACCGCCTATCCCCGCCGCTCGCGGGACTATCCCGACCCGGGCAACGGTCTCGCCAGCGTCGAGGCCCTGCACGCCGCCCTCGCCCTGTTCGGGTGCCGGGACGACTCTCTGCTCGACGGCTACCACTGGCGCCGGGAGTGGCTGGAGCGCAACGCCGACCGGCTCCCGGCCTAGAATCTGCCGCCATGGACCTCGGTCGGATCCGCAACATCGGCATCGTCGCCCACATCGACGCCGGCAAGACCACCGTCACCGAGCGGATCCTCTACTACACCGGCGTCGAGCATCGGATGGGGGAGGTCCACCTCGGCAACACGGTGATGGACTGGATGGAGGAGGAGCGGGAGCGGGGCATCACGATCACCGCCGCCGCCACCCGCTGCCCCTGGCGCGACCACGTCATCCAGTTGATCGATACCCCCGGCCACGTCGACTTCACGGCCGAGGTCAGTCGCTCGCTGCGGGTCCTCGACGGCGCCGTCGTCGTCCTCTGCGCCGTCGCCGGGGTCCAGGCCCAGACCGAGACGGTCCTTCGCCAGGCCGCCCGCTACGAAGTGCCCTGGCTGGCCTTCGTTAACAAGATGGACCGGCAGGGCGCCGATTTCGCCGCCGCCGTCGCCTCCCTGCGCGACCGGGTCGGGGCCAACGCGGTGCCGGTCCAGCTGCCGGTCGGCGCCGGGCGCGAGTTCGCCGGCGTCGTCGACCTGCTCGAGCTGGAGCTGCTGACCTGGTCGGAGGAGGACCAGGGGGCCGAGGTCCACCGCCGGCCGCTGCCCGACGACCTGCGGCCGGCGGCCGAGCAGGCCCGCGCCGAGCTCTGCGAGGCGGTGGCGGAGCTGGACGACGAGCTGCTGGCGGCCTGGCTCGAGGACGGCGACCTCGAGGCCGATCTCCTCCGCCGCGGCCTGCGTCTCGGTACCCTCTCGCGCCGGCTGGTCCCGGTCTTGGCCGGCTCGGCCCTCCATCACCAGGGGATCCAGCCGCTGCTCGAGGCGGTGGTGGACTGGCTGCCCGCCCCCGGCGACCGGCCGCCGGTGCGGGGCCACCTGCCCGGCGACGAGGACACCGTGCTCGAGCGGCCGGCCGACCCCGAGGCGCCGCTGACCGCCCTGGTCTTCAAGGTCTTCCACGAGGCCCACGGCGACCTCTGCTATCTGCGGGTCTACTCCGGCGAACTGCGCGAGGGGATGGCGGTCGGCAACGCCCGGGTTCGCGGCAACGAACGGATCTCCCAGATCTGGCGCATGCACGCCGACCACCGCGAGCGGGTCGAACGGGCCGGCCCGGGCGAGATCGTGGTCGTGCCGGGTCTGAAGAAGGCCCGGACCGGCGACACCCTGTTCGCCAAGGGGCACGAGATCGCCCTCGAGCCGATCGACTTCCCCGAACCGGTGATCCGCCAGACCGTCGAGCCGGCCTCGCTGGCCGACCGCGACAAGCTTCTTTCCGCCCTGGCCGTGCTCGACCGGGAGGATCCGACCCTGGAGGTGGAGATCGACGAGGAGACCGGGCAGGCGGTCCTGGCCGGGATGGGGGAGCTCCACCTCGAGATCGCCCTCCACCGCCTGGAGCGGGAGTTCCGGGTCCGGGCCCGGGCCGGGCGGCCGATCGTCGCCTACCGCGAGACGATCCGGACCGCGGCCGAGGCCGCGGGGACCGCCGAGCGGCCGCTGGAGGGCGGCCGGCAAGCCGTCACCGCCCGAGTCCGGCTGGAGCCGACCGACTCCACCCGGCCGGAGGTCGTCCTGGGGCCGGGGCTGTCCGGCCTGTCCGCGGCCCTCCGCCACGACCTCGCTCTCGCCGTCCCCGACCTGGCCGGCGGCGGCGGCGACCTCGGGTACCCGCTGGCCCGGCTCCGAATCGTCCTCGAGGAGGTGTCCTGGAACCCGCCCGGCCAGGAGCCTCCGGTCGAACTGGTTCTCGGGGCCGCCGGCCGGGCCCTTGACGAGGCCCTGAACGGCCGGACCGTCCTGCTCGAGCCGCTCATGGCCTTGGGCCTGGAGGTGCCGGAAGAATTCTTGAGCGGGGTCCTCGCCGACCTCCAGGCCCGCCGGGCGGAGGTCCAGGCGATGGATCTGGCCGACGGCCTCGGCCGGATCCGGGCCGCCGCCCCGCTCGAGGCCCTCTTCGCCTACTCGACCCGGCTCCGCAGCCTGACCCAGGGCCGGGGGGAATTCACCCTCACCCCTCTCGGCTACGCCCCGGTGCCGGCGGCCCGGGCCCGGGAAATCCTGTCCGGCGGGGCCTGAGGCCGGCCCGGGCCGGCCGGCCCGTCGCTCCGGGCCCGGCCCGGGAGGTTTCGGTGCTCCGGGCCTTGACCTCCATCCCCTTGCTGGTAAGATGCTTGGCCCGAATTCGGGACCAGCCTCGGTTTTGTTCCTGGACCGGCCGGCGCAAGCGGCGGATGGGAAGGCCGAGGCTAGCTGTGTGCCCACACGCCCCCCATGGAGAACCGCATCCAGATCCGACTCGAGGCCTACGACCACGAGGCCATCGACCAGGCGACCGAGTCCATCATCGAGGCCGCCCGCCTGACCGGGGTCAAGGTCTCGGGCCCGATCCCGCTGCCGACCCGCATCGAGCGCTACACGGTGCTCCGCAGTCCGCACATCGACAAGAAGTCGCGCGAGCAGTTCGAGATCCGCACCCACAAGCGGCTGATGTACCTGCTCGAGCCCACCCCGCAGACGGTCGACGCCCTGAACCGGCTCGTGCTGTCCGCCGGGGTCGACGTCCGCATCAAGATCTGAGGTCGACGTCTCCCGCCCTCCCGCAAGTTCGCCTGAACCGCTGCGACGCCGCCGGCTGGAAACCGGCCCCCGAGAAGACCCATGTCCGACATCAAGTTCCTGCTCGCCCGGAAGAAGGGGATGACCCAGATCTTCCGCGAGGACGGCACGGTGGTCCCGGTCACCGTGCTCGAGGCCGGCCCGTGCACGGTCACCGGCCTGCGCACCCCGGAGCGGGACGGCTACTGCGCCGTCCAGATCGGCTTCATCCCGGCCCGGGCCAAGCACGTCCGCAAGCCGCAACGGGTCGCGGCCGAGAAGGCCGGCGTGCCGGCCTTCCGGGTCCTGCGCGAGTTCCGCACCGTCTCCGTGGACGGCTGGGAGCCGGGCCAGGAGCTGACCGTCGAGCAGTTCCAGCCCGGTGACCTGGTCGACGTCACCGGCCGCTCCAAGGGCCGCGGCTTCGCCGGCACGATCAAGGCCCACGGCTTCGGGCGCGGCAGCGAGACCCACGGCTCGATGAACGTCCGCCAGCCCGGCGCCATCGGCGCCTGCGCCTATCCGGGGCGGGTCTTCAAGGGCACCCGCATGGCCAAGCACTACGGCGCCGTCCGGCGGACGGTCAAGAACCTGACCGTCGAGGGCGTCGATCCCGAGCGCGGCCTGCTCCTGGTCCGCGGCGGCGTCCCCGGTCCGCCCAACGGCCTGCTCCAGGTCCGCACCGCCCGCACCGGCGTCAAGAAGTAGACCATGACCACCCTCACCACCTACGACGTCGCCAGCGGCGCCACCGGCGAGCGGGAGTGCGCCCTCGCCCTCGGCGACAAGCCGCTCTACCGCACGCTCAAGGACGCGGTGGTCCAGTACCAGGCCAACCGCCGCCAGGGCGACGCCCACACCAAGACCCGGGGCGAGGTGGCCGGCAACACCCGCAAGCCCTGGAAGCAGAAGAAGACCGGCCGGGCCCGGGCCGGCGACCGCAAGAGCCCGCTCTGGCGCGGCGGCGGCACGATCTTCGGGCCCCGCAACACCCGCCGCTGGGGCTGGCATCTGCCGCGCAAGCAGCGGCGGGTGGCCCTGCGCAGCGCCCTCCTCGGCAAGCTCCAGGACGGCGAGGTGCGCGAGCTGACCGGCCTCGACTTGACCGCCCCCTCGGCCAAGACGGCCCGGGCCGTCCTCGCCGCCGCCGCCCCGGGCGGCAGCGCCCTGGTCGTCACCCGCGGTCGGGACGAAGCGGTCTGGAAATCGTTCCGCAACTTCCCGCGCGTCCGCGTCGTGCCGGCGGCCGAGGCCACCGCCTACGACCTGCTGGCGCACAAGTGGCTGCTCCTTCAAGAGGGCGCCCTGGACGAGCTGGCCGCCCGCCTGCCGGCGGCCAAGGAGGCCTGAGGAAAGAGCCATGACCTCCCGCTCCCAGCACTACCAGATCCTCCTCCGCCCGGTTCTGACCGAGAAGTCGACCGAGGAGCAGCACCGGCTCAACGACTACCGGTTCGAGGTCGCCGGCGGCGCCAACAAGATCGAGATCCGCCAGGCCGTCGAGGCCCTGTTCGAGGTCAAAGTCGAGAGCGTCCGGACCATGATCCGGCCCGGCAAGCCGCGCCGGCGCGGCTTGAACGCCTTCCACACCCCGCCGCGGAAGATCGCGGTGGTCCGCCTGGCCGAGGGCCACAAGATCGACCTGCTCTGAGCGGAGGCTGACCGATGGGAATCAAGACCTACAAGCCGACCTCACCCGGCCGACGCGGCGGCTCGGTCCTCGATCGGGCCGAGCTGACCCGGCAGAAGCCGGAGAAGAGCCTGCTCGCGCCGCTGAAGAAGACCGGCGGCCGCAACAACCTCGGTCGGGTGACCGCCCGCCATCGCGGCGGCGGCGCCAAACGGCGCTACCGGATCATCGACTTCAAGCGCAACAAGGACGGGGTGCCGGCCCGGGTCGCGCACATCGAGTACGACCCCAACCGGTCGGCCTACATCGCCCTGCTTCACTACGCCGACGGCGAGAAGCGCTACATCCTCTGGCCCAAGGGCCTCGCCCAGGGGGACGTCGTCAGCTCCGGCCCCGACGCCGAACCGCGGACCGGCTGCGCCATGGAGCTGGGCGACATGCCGCTCGGCATGACCGTCCACAACATCGAGCTGCGTCCCGGCCAGGGGGGCAAAATGGTCCGCGCCGCCGGCGCCAGCGCCCGCCTGGCCGCCCGCGAGGGCGACTACGCCCTCATCGCCCTGCCGAGCGGCGAGTTGCGCCGGGTCCACGTCCGCTGCCGGGCGACTATCGGCGAGGTCGGCAACGCCGACCACCAGAACGTCAAGCTGGGCAAGGCCGGCCGCAAGCGCCACATGGGCAAGCGGCCCCACGTCCGCGGCGTCGCCATGTACCCCGCCGCCCACCCGCACGGCGGCGGCGAGGGCCGGACCAAGGGCAAGCACCCGGTGTCGCCCTGGGGCAAGCCGGCCAAGGGCTCGAAGACCCGCAACGTGCGCAAGACCACCAACAAGTTCATCGTCCGCCGCCGCAAGAAGGGGGTGAGGTAGTCCCATGGCCCGCAGCGTCAAGAAGGGTCCCTGGATCGATCCCAGGCTCCAGCGCAAGGTCGAGAAGGCCCAGGCCGCCGGCGACCGCAAGCCGATCAAGACCTGGGCGCGCGCCTCGACCATTCTGCCCGAGTACGTCGGCATGACCTTCATGGTCCACAACGGCAAGACCTTCTGGAAGGTCTTCGTCACCGAGGACATGGTCGGCCACCGTCTGGGCGAGTTCTCGCCCACCCGCACCTTCCGCGGCCACGAGAAGAAGTAGCCAGCAGATGGACTTCCGCGCCTCCCACCGTTACGCGCACATCTCGGCCAAGAAGGCCCGTCCGGCCGCCGATCTGATCCGCGGCCTCGACGTCAACCGCGCCCTCGACGTCCTGGCGGTCACCCAGACCCGCGGCGCCGCCCTGATCGGCAAGGTGCTGCGTTCGGCCGTGGCCAACGCCGGTCAGAACGAGGCGGTCGACGTCAACTCCCTGATCGTCCGCGACGCCCGCGTCGACGAGGGGCCGCTGATCCACGGTCGGATCCGCTACCGGCCCGGCTCGATGGGCCGGTCGAACCCGATCCGGCGCCGTACCTCGCACATCAAGATCGTCCTCTCCGAGCGGGAGGCCAGCTGAACATGGGACAGAAGATCCACCCGATCGGCTTCCGCATCGGCATCAGCGAGCCGTGGCGGTCGCGCTGGTTCGCGCGCGGCCGCGAGTACGGCGAGCGGTTGCAGATGGACTACAAGGTCCGGCGTCTGATCAAGGACCGCTTCCGCAAGGGCATCATCTCGCGGATCGAGATCCAGCGGCGCGGCGACCGGATGACGATCATGATCCTCGCCACCCGCAAGGGCGAGGTGATCGGCCGCGGCTACGCCACCCGCGACGCTCTGGTCGCCGACCTCGAGAAGCTGACCGGCCTCGAGGTCAAGCTCGACATCCAGGAGGTCCGGCACTGGGATCTCGACGCCATCACCGTCGCCGAGAATCTGGCGGCGGCGATCGAGCGCCGGGTGTCGCCGCGCCGGCAGATGAAGCGCGTTCTCGAGAACACCATGAACGCCGGCGCCGAGGGCGCCAAGATCCAGGTCAGCGGCCGCATCGACGGCGCTGAGATGAGCCGAACCCTGACCCAGCGCATGGGTCGGATCCCCCTCCAGACCCTGGCCGCGCGCACCGACTACGGCTTCGCCGAGGCCAAGACCACCTACGGCGTCCTCGGCGTCAAGGTCTGGATCTACACCGGCGACACGGTCCGCCTCTAGGCCGAGAGCGGGGAGAAGCACCATGTTGATGCCGAAGCGAGTCAAGTACCGCAAGACCCAGCGGGGCAAGATCAAGGGCACCTACGCCTCGACCGTGCCCGGCGGGCGCGGGCCGGCCGCGCGCAAGCAGCACCTCAAGACCCGCCGCAAGCCGATCAAGGGGCCGTGCCGGGCCAAGGCCACCCGCGGCAACACCGTCGCCTTCGGCGATTTCGGGCTCCAGGCCCTGGAGTGGGGGTGGCTGAGCGCCCGTTCGATCGAGGCCGGCCGGATCGCCGCCGGCCGGGCCGCGGCCGACGCCAAGCTTTGGATCCGGGTTTTCCCGCACAAGTCGGTCACGGCCAAGCCGCTGGAGGTCCGGATGGGCTCCGGCAAGGGCGACGTCGACCGCTGGGTCGCGGTCGTCAAGCCGGGCACCGTCCTCTATGAGCTGGGCGGGGTCGACGAGATCACCGCCCGCAAGGCCTTCAACCGCGTCGCCCACAAGATGCCGATGCGGGTGCGCATGATCGCCAGGAAGCACATCTAGCCATGGACGCCACCGAAATCCGCGGCAAGGAAGACAGCGAGATCGAGTTCGACCTCCGCCAGGCCGAGCAGGAACTGTTCGATCTCCGTTTCCGGTCCCTCACCGAGGGCAACCCCGACCCGGCTCGGATCCGGCGCCTGCGCCGGGACATCGCCCGCATGAAGACCGTCCTGCGCGAGCGGGAGCTGCGCATCCGCGGCCAGGAGCCGCGCTGATCGACATGAGCGAACACCAAGAGACGCAAGCCGACGCCGCCCGGGAGCGGGGCACCCGCAAGGTGCTGCGCGGCACCGTGATCGGCACCGCGATGGCCAAGACCATCGTCGTCCGGGTCGAGCACGTCACCCGGCATCCCCTGTACAAGAAGACCCTGCGCATGCGGCGCAAGTTCTACGCCCACGACGAGGCCGAACAGGCCAAAGTCGGGGACAAGGTCGAGATCATGGGCACCCGGCCGCTGAGCAAGCTCAAGCGCTGGCGCCTGGTCAAGGTCCTGGAGGCCTCGGCCTAGTCCGTTCGCGAGGAGAAGAGCCATGATCCAGATGCAGACCCGACTCGACGTCGCCGACAACAGCGGCGCCCGCGAAGTCACGTGCATCAAGGTGCTGGGCGGTTCCAAGCGCCGCTTCGCCGGCCTCGGCGACGTCATCGTCGCCTCGGTCAAGAAGGCCGTGCCCGGCGGCGACGTCAAGACCGGCGAGGTGGTCCGCGGTGTCATCGTCCGGACCAAGCAGCGGGTCCGGCGGAAGGACGGCAGCTACGTTCGCTTCGACAGCAACGCCCTGGTCCTGATCGACGGCGAGGGCAATCCCAAGGGCACCCGCATCTTCGGCGCCGTCGCCCGCGAGCTGCGCGAGCGCAGCTACATGAAGATCGTTTCCCTGGCCCAGGAGGTCGTTTGAGATGGCCGCCAAGCTCCACGTCAAGAAGGGCGACGAAGTCGTCGTCATCGCCGGCAACGAACGCGGCCGGCGCGGTCGGGTCCTCCACACCTATCCGCGCGAAGGCCGGGTCGTCGTCGAGGGCGTCAACCTGCGCCTCAAGCGACTGCCCAAGACCACCGCCAATCCGCAGGGCGGGACGGTCGAGCGGGAAGTCCCGATCCCGGCCAGCAACGTGCTCCTCTGGAGCGAGAAGGCCGGCAAGGGCGTTCGCACCCGCATCGAGATCCAGGACGACCGCAAGATCCGCGTCGGCATCCCCTGCGGCACCAAGTTCGACTGATCGCCATGGCCCGCCTCGCCGAGAAGTTCAAGAACGAGATCAGCAAGGAGCTGAGCGAGCGCTTCGGCTACCGCAATCCCCATCAGATTCCCCGCCTGCTCAAGATCGTCGTCAGCATGGGGGTCGGCGGCGCCATCGAGAACAAGGCGCGGGTCGAGGCGGCGGCCAAGGACCTGTCCCGGATCACCGGCCAGAAGGCTCTGATCACCAAGGCCAAGAAGTCGGTCGCCGGCTTCAAGGTCCGCGAGGGCATGCCCGTCGGCGCCGTCGCCACCCTGCGCGGCGAGCGGATGTACGAGTTCCTCGACCGGTTGATCTCGGTCGTGCTGCCCCGGATCCGCGACTTCCAGGGCGTCAAGGACAACTTCGACGGCCGCGGCAACTTCAGCCTCGGCCTGACCGAGCAGTCGCTCTTCCCCGAAATCGATCTGGACAAGGTCGAGCACCAGCAGGGCATGAACGTCACCTTCGTCACCAGCGCCCAGACCGACGCCGAGGGCCGCGCCCTGCTCGAGGGCTTCGGTATGCCCTTCCGGCGCCGCCAACAGGACTGACCCATGGCCAAGACCAGCGCCAAGAACCGAGAGTTGAAGCGCCGCCGTCTGGTGGCCCAGTACGCCGAACGGCGGGCCGCCCTGGTCGCCGTGATCAAGGACCCGGAGGCCTCCCTGGAGGACAAGGCCGAGGCCTACCGCAAGCTGCACGCCCTGCCCCGCGACTCGAGCCCGGTCCGGCTGCACAACCGCTGCGCCATCACCGGCCGGCCGCGGGCCTACTACCGCAAGTTCGGTGTCTCGCGCCTCGTCTTCCGCCGCCTGGCTCACGCCGGCGAGCTGCCCGGGGTGCGCAAGGCCTCCTGGTGAACGAGGATCCGCCATGACGATGACCGACCCGATCGCCGACATGCTGACCCGGATCCGCAACGGCATCCAGGTGCGCCGCAAGCAGGTGGAGGTTCCCTCCTCCCGCCTGAAGAGCGCCCTCGCCCTGGTTCTCAAGGAAGAGGGCTACCTGGCCGACGTCGCCGCCGTCGAGGGCGAGGGAGGCTTCGCCACCCTCCGCCTCGAGCTCAAGTACGACGAGGACGGCCGCAACGCCATCACCGAACTCAAGCGGATCTCCAAGCCCGGCTGCCGGATCTACGCCAAGGCGGACCGGATCCCGGTCGTCCGCCGCGGCCTGGGCGTGACCATCCTGTCCACCTCGAAGGGGATTCTCTCCGACCGCAAGGCCCGCGAACTCGGGGTCGGCGGTGAGGTTCTCTGCACCGTCTTCTGAGCCATGTCCCGCATCGGCAAGAAGCCCGTTCCCATTCCCGCCGGGGTCGAGGTCACCGTCGGCTCCGACTCCGTCCGCGTCAAGGGGCCGAAGGGGGAGCTGAGTTTCCCGCTTTTCCCCGAGGTGACGGTCGAGGTCGCCGACAACGAGGTCCGGGTCGGACGCAGCGGCGCCGGTTCGGCCAAGCGCGCCGCCGCTTTCCACGGCCTGGTCCGGGCCCACATCGCCAACATGGTGACCGGGGTCAGCGAAGGCTTCAGCCGCTCGCTCGAGATCGTCGGCACCGGCTGGAACGCCAAGCAGGTCGGCAACGCGATCGAGATGCAGATCGGCTTCTGCCACCCGGTCAAGTGCGAGCCGCCGGAGGGAGTCACGGTCAGCCTGGTCTCACCGACCGAGATCGTCGTCAGCGGCGCCGACAAGCAGGCCGTCGGCCAGTTCGCCGCCAACATTCGTCGCGTCCGTCCGCCCGAGCCCTACAAGGGCAAGGGCATCCGCTACAAGGGGGAAGAGGTCCGGCGCAAGGCCGGCAAGGCCCTCGCTTGATGAACCATGGACCACACCCAGCAGAAGAGGAAGTGGCGGCGCCGGCTGCGCAAGGCCCGCAGCGTCCGCCGTCGTCTGCGCGCCGTCTCCGACCGGCCGCGGCTGTCGGTCAACCGCAGCCTGAAGCACATCTCGGTGCAGGTCATCGACGACCGCCAGGGTTGTACCTTGGCCGCGGCCTCCGACCTCGAGCCGAGCCTGCGCGAGGAGCTGGCCGGCAAGTCGAAGACCGAACGGGCCGCCGCCGTCGGCGCCGTCATCGCCCAGCGGGCGACCGCCGCCGGCGTCACCGCGGTCGCCTTCGATCGCGGCCGCTATCTCTATCACGGGCGGGTCAAGGCGCTCGCCGACGCCGCCCGGGAGGGGGGCCTGAAGTTCTAGGAGCCGAGATGGGCAAGAGCAGAGAGAAGATCAGCTACCTGGACCGCGCCGAGGCCGAAAAGCTCGGCGAGCTCAAGGAGGAGCGGCTCAAGGTCAACCGGACCGCCAAGGTGGTCAAGGGCGGCCGCCGCTTCGCCTTCTCGGCCCTGACCGTGGTCGGCAACCAGGACGGCGTCGTCGGCTACGGCTTCGGCAAGGCCAAGGAGATCCCGGCGGCGATGCAGAAGGCGTTCAAGGACGGCCGCAAGCACCTGATCCGGGTGCCGCGGGTCGGCACCACCATTCCGCACGAGGTCGAGGGCAGCTTCTGCTCCTCGCGGGTCCGGCTGATTCCCGCCGCCGAGGGTACCGGCATCATCGCCGGCGGCACCGTCCGGGCGGTGCTCGAGCTGGCCGGGGTCAAGGACGTCCTGACCAAGGCCTACGGCTCCACCAATCCCATCAACCTGGTCAAGGCCACCATCCAGGGGCTGGCCCAGCTGCGGACCAAGGAGATGATCTCCGACGCCCGCGGGATCGAACTCTGATGCAGATTCACGACGTCACCGCCAAGGGCAAGAAGAACCGGGCCAGGAAGCGGGTCGGCCGCGGCGTCGGCTCCGGCCTGGGCAAGACGGCCGGCCGCGGCCACAAGGGCCAGCGTTCCCGCTCCGGCGACAACTCCCGCCCCGGCTTCGAGGGCGGGCAGATGCCGCTCTACCGCAAGGTGCCGAAGCGAGGCTTCACCAACGCCCGCTTCAAGAAACACTACACCCTGGTCAACGTCGAGCAGCTCGGCGTTTTCGAGGCCGGCAGTGAGGTCGGGCTCGAGCAGATCCTGGCCCGCGGCCTCAGCCGCCGCACCGGCGGTCTGCTGAAGGTCCTCGGCCAGGGGGAGATCGGCCACGCCCTGACCGTTCGCGCCCACAAGTTCTCCGCTTCGGCCAAGGCCAAGATCGAGGCCGCCGGCGGCACCGCCGAGCTGCTCTCCTGAGCCGCGGATGGACCAGTTCCTCGCCCTGTTCCGGATCCCGGACCTGCGCAAGCGGATCCTGATCACCTTCGCGCTGCTGGCCCTCTACCGGCTGGGGTTCCAGATCCCGCTTCCGGGCATCAACCTGGAGGTGGTCAAGGAAGCGGCGGAGCAGCGGGTGGGGGGCAGCCTGGCCGGTCTGTTCGGCATCATGAACGCCTTCACCGGCGCCGGCATCGGTAGCGCGACGCTGTTCTCCCTCGGGGTGATGCCCTACATCTCGGCCTCGATCATCTTCAGCCTGCTGGTCAAGGTCGTGCCGGCGCTGGAGGCGATCTCCAAGGAGGGCGCCGCCGGCCAGAAGAAGATCAACCAGTACACCCGGCTGGCGACCATCCCGATCTGCATCCTCCAGGCCTTCTTCGTCCTCTGGGGCGTCATCCTCAACCCCGAGTTCGGCCTCACCGTCGGCGGGGTGACGATGCTCTACGGCCTGAACGTGATCCTCTCGCTCACCGCCGGCACCATGTTCATCATGTGGCTGGGCGAGCAGATCAGCGAGCACGGCCTCGGCAACGGCGTCTCCGTCATCATCATGTGCGGGATCATTTCCCGCATTCCGAGCGCCGTCCAGCAGTTCCTGGAGATGGCCGAGAACGCCCACCAGATGGCGGTCACGCTGTCGGCGATCTGGGTGGTGACGGTCCTGGTGGTGGTCTACATCACCCGCGGCCAGCGCCGGATCCCGATCCAGCAGGCCAAGCTCACCCGCGGCCGCAAGGTCATGGGCGGCTCCCGTCACTACCTGCCGCTGCGGGTCAACCAGGCCGGAGTGATGCCGATCATCTTCGCTTCGGCCCTGTTCATCGTTCCCTCGGTCCTGGGCAACATCCCCGGCCTGGGCTGGCTGAACGAGATCTTCGGGCGGCGGATGGGCTTCGTCTTCCTGATGACGAAGATCGGCCTGATCTTCTTCTTCTCGTTCTTCTGGGTCCGGCTGATGTTCCAGCCCGAGGAGATCGCCAACAACCTCAAGGAGTACGGCTCCTTCATCCCGGGCATCCGCCCCGGCCGCGCCACGGCCGAGTACCTGAGCTTCGTGCTCGACCGGATCACCCTGGCGGGTTCGGCCTTCCTGGCGGCGATCGCCGTCCTGCCCGACCTGCTGACCTCGAACCTGAACGTCCACCCGACGATCGGCTACTTCCTCGGCGGCACCTCGATCCTGATCGTGGTCGGCGTCGCCCTGGACGTGGTCGACAAACTCAATGCCCACCTCCTGATGAGGAACTACGACGGTTTCATGAAGGGGGGCGGGACCGGTTGGGCCCGGCGCCGGAGCTGATCGCGGTGATCGTCGTCCTCCTCGGTCCTCCCGGCGCCGGCAAGGGCACTCAGGCCGCCGCGGCCGCCGCGGCTCGGACGGGGTGGACCCATCTTTCGACCGGCGACCTGCTGCGGGAGGAGGTCGCCGCCGGCAGCGAGGTCGGCCGCCGCGCCGCCTGCTACATGGAACGGGGCGACCTGGTCCCGGACGAGATCATGGTCGAGATGGTTTCCCGCCGCTGCCAGAACCTGGATCCGGGCGGCCTCCTGCTCCTTGACGGCTTCCCGCGCACGCTGCCCCAGGCCGAGGCCCTGGCCGGACCGGCCACTGGCCGTGCGGTCCGGCTGGCGGTATACTTCACGGCTCCCGACGAGGTGCTGGTGCGTCGTTTGCTGGGCCGCGGCCGGGCCGACGACGACGAGGCGACCGTCAGGCACCGTCTCGCGGTCTACCACGAGACCACCGAACCCCTGGTCGGCTTCTACCAGCGGCAGGATCTCCTGCGCCGGATCGACGCCGACCGGGACATTCCCGTCATCCAGACCGAGTTCCTCGAGATCCTCGACTCGGTCGTGGCGGATCACCGTTCCTAGGACCATGGCCAAGGAAGAACCGATCACCGTCAAGGCCGTCGTGCGGGAGGCCCTCCCGAACGCGATGTTCAAGGTGGTGCTCGAGAACGGCCACGAGGTCCTGGCCCACATCTCCGGGCGGATGCGCAAACACTACATCCGCATCACCCCCGGCGACACGGTCACCGTCGAAATGTCCCCGTACGACCTCACCCGCTGCCGCGTCGTCTACCGCGGCGAGCGGCGAACGGACGGCGGCGGCAGGCGGACCGGGTCGCGGAAACGGCGCCGCGGACCGCGCCGCCGTTGAGCCAGCGAGTCATCCCGATCATGAAGGTCCGAAGCAGCGTCCGCCGCATCTGCGACTACTGCAAGATCATCCGCCGCCACGGCAAGCTGCGGGTGATCTGCTCCCGAGATCCGCGCCACAAGCAGCGCCAAGGCTGAGCGAGGAACCATCCCATGGCCCGTCTCATCGGTGTCGAGATCCCCGACAACAAACGAACCGTCGTCGCCCTGACCTACATCTACGGCGTCGGCCCGACCACCGCCGCCGCCACCTGCGCCGCCCTCGGCCTCGACCCCGACCGGCGGGCCAAGGAACTCAGCGACGAGGAACTCGGTGCGATCAGCGCCCACCTCGAATCGAACTACCTGGTCGAGGGCGCGCTCCGGCGCCAGGTCACCCAGAACATCCACCGCCTGCGCGACATCGCCTGCTACCGGGGCCTCCGCCATCGGCGCGGGCTGCCGGTCCGCGGCCAGCGCACCAAGACCAACGCCCGCACCCGCAAGGGCCCGAAGAAGACCGTGGCCGGCAAGAAGTCGGTCAAGGCGATGAAGTGAGCATCGCCAGCGTCGCGACGAGAACATGAGTGCAGCCAAGTCGAGCAAGCGGAAGGGCAAGAAGGTCGCGGCCCGCGGCATCGCCCACATCCGCTCCACCTTCAACAACACGATCACCACCCTCACCGATCAGCAGGGCAACGTGATCGGCTGGGGATCCTCCGGCACGGTCGGCTACAAGGGATCGCGCAAGTCGACCCCCTTCGCCGCCCAGTCCGCCGCCCGCAAGTGCGGCGAGGCCGCCTACAAGATGGGCCTGCGCGAGATCGAGGTTCGGGTCAAGGGGCCCGGCTCCGGCCGCGAGAGCGCCATCCGCGGCCTGCACCAGGCCGGCCTCCGCGTTCTCTCGATCGAGGACGTCACCCCGCTGCCGCATAACGGCTGCCGTCCGCGCAAGAAGCGTCGCGTCTGACCATGGCTCGATACACCGGAAACGTCTGCCGCCTCTGCCGCCGCGAGGGCTACAAGCTGTTCCTCAAGGGGCGCCGCTGCGAGAGCGAGAAGTGCGCCGTCGACCGGCGCAACGTCCCGCCGGGGATGAACATCCGAGCCCGCACCCGGCGCCTGTCGGACTACGGCGTCCACCTGCGCGAGAAGCAGAAGGTGAAGCGGATCTACGGCGTCATGGAGCGCCAGTTCAAGCGCTACTTCCAGCTCGCCGAGCGGATGAAGGGGAACACCGGCGTCAACCTGATGTCGATCCTCGAGCGGCGCCTGGACAACGTCGTCGACGCCGCCGGCATGTCGCTGTCGCGGCCGCACGCGCGGCAGATGATCAGCCACGGCCACTTCACCGTCAACGGCCGCAAGGTCGACGTCGCCAGCGCCCTGGTTCGGCCGGGGGACGTCGTCGCCCCGGCGGCGAGGGAGAAGTCGCGCAAGATGGTCGAAGACTGTCTGACCCTGAACAGCGACAAGTCCGTGCCCTCCTGGCTCCAGGTCGACGCCGGCGCCAAGACGGTCAGGATCCTCAATCTGCCGGCGCGCGAGGACGTGCGCTTCCAGGACATTCAAGAGCAGTTCATCGTCGAGCTCTGCTCCAAGTAGGCGAACCAGAGCAACCTAGAGGAACCGGAACAGATGCGCATTCGCTGGCGGGATTTCGAACTGCCCTCCGGGGTGGTCATGGACCAAGAGAGCGCCACCGAGAGCTACGGGCGCTTCATTGTCGAGCCGTTCGAGCGCGGCTTCGGCCACACCATCGGCAACGGCCTGCGCCGGGTCCTGCTCAGCTCGATCGAGGGCACCGCGGTCACCGCGATCGAGATCGACGGGGTCGAGCACGAGTTCAAGTCGATCCCGGGCGTGGTCGAGGACGTCACCGACTTGGTCCTGGCCTTCAAGCGCCTGCTGGTCCAGGTCGAGGGCGAGGCCCCGGTCACCCTGACCCTGGACAAGTCCGGGACCGGCGAAGTCACCGCCGCCGACCTCGAGTGCCCGGCCGGGGTGACGATCGTCAATCCGGATCTGCACATCTGCACGATCACCGACGACGAGCGCCGGCTGTCGATCAAGGCCACCGTCCGCCGCGGCCGCGGCTTCGTCGCCGCCGAGGAAACCGGCGAGCCGATGGATCAGATCGGCCTGATCCCGCTCGACGCCGGCTTCTCGCCGGTCAAGCGGGTCCGCTACGGCATCGAGGCCACCCGGGTCGGCAAGTTCACCAACTACGACCGCTTGGTCCTCGAGATCTGGACCGACGGCACCGTCTCGCCCCAGATGGCCCTGGTCGAGGCGGCCAAGATCTACCGCAAGCACCTCAATCCCTTCGTGCAGTTCAGCCGGCCGGCCACCGGCGTGCCGGTGGTTCACGAGGTGCGGGCGATCGACGCCGCCGCCGAGCGGCGGCGGGAGCGGCTCAGCACCCTTCTCAACGAGCCGATAGAGCGCCTCGAACTCTCCACCCGGGCCCGCAACTGCCTGGACACGGCCGGAATCGCCACCCTCGGCGACCTGGTCAGCAAGACCAAGGACGAGCTGCTGGCGATCAAGAACCTCGGCCAGACCGTCCTCACCGAGATCGAGCGCAAGCTGGGCGATCTCGATCTGAGCATCGGCATGAGCCTCGACGAGGGCGTCGAGGTCTGAACGGAGCTTCGCCATGCGACACCGCGTCAAGACCCGCAACCTCTCCCGCACCGGCGCCCACCGCCGGGCGCTGGCCCGCAATCTGGCCTGCGCCCTGATCGAGCACGAGCGGATCGAGACCACCCTGACCAAGGCCAAGGCCCATCGGCCGTTCGTCGAGAAGCTGGTCTCCCTGGCCCGGACCAACACCCTGCACAACTACCGGCGGGCCCTGGCCCTGCTCGGCAACCGCGAGGACGCGGTGCACAAGCTCTTCCACGTCCTCGGTCCCCGTTTCAAGGATCGTCCCGGCGGCTACACCCGGATCGTCAAGCTGGCCCGGCCGCGGCTGGGCGACAAGGCCGAGCGCGCCCTGTTCGAGTTCGTCGAGCGGTCCGAGGCCGAGCCGGAGCTGGAGCCGGCCGCCGACTAGCCGAACGGCCGGCGCCGCCGGCCGTCAGCGCCGCCGGCAGCGGCCCGGACCCGGTCCGGGCCGCTGCCGGTTTCGTTTTCCCGGCCGCCGGGGCCGGCGGCCGGCCTCAGGTTCGGGCGGCCTCCTGCCGTCGCCAGCGGGGCTCGGGCGCCGGAGTCGCCCGGCGCCGCGGCGGCAGCACTCGGACCGCCTCGCGCCCGAGGAGGGCGGCGAGGCGGTCGAGGAGGGCGGCGTCGAGGGTGACGCCCCAGGAGCCGTCGCAGCGCAGGCGGCGCTCGCGGCCGTCCGGAGCGGTGTAGCGGAAGCGGACCGGGGACGGCCCGGGATGGCGGCGGAGGACCCCGGCGATCTCCTCGAGCGGCGGCCGCTCGCCGGCGAGCTGCAGCTCGAGGCTGCCCTCGAGGCGGAGCCGGTCGCGCTCGCCGAGCGGCTGGATGCTCTCGATCTGGAAGGTGACGCTGTCGCCGCCGTGCTCGACGACGCCGGTGAAGAGGCCGACGAAGTCCTCGACCAGTTGCTCCCGGTGCCGCTCCCAGGTGCTCGGCCAAGCCACCGCCGCGACCGAGCCGTAAAGGTCCTCGATCCGCAGCCGGGCGTACTTGCGGGCCGGATCCTTGCGGGTGCCGCGGATCTCGACCATGGTGGCGATCCCGGCCAAGGTGAGCTGGCCGCGGTCCGGGGCTTCGACGAGGTTGCGGCTGTTCCAGGGCGAGACGCCCGGCAGCACCTCCCGGTAGGGGTCGAGCGGATGCCGGGTCAGGTAGAGGCCGAGGGCCTCCTTTTCCAGGGCCAGGGTCCGGCGGCGCTCCTCGTCGCTCAGGGGGCGCAGGCGGGCGCTGCTGGCCTCGCCGGCCGCGGCCGCCGGCGTTGGGTCGGCGGGGGCGGGGCCGGCGGCGAACAGCCAGTCCTGGCCGGTGGCGCGGTCCTTGGCCCGGGCCTGGGCGGCGGCCAGGGAGGTCTCCAGGTCCTCGAGCAGGTCGAGCCGCCGGCGGCCGAAGGAATCCATTGCTCCGGCCTTGATCAGGCTCTCGAGGGTGGTGCGGTTGAGCCCGCGGGAGGCGGCGTCGACGTAGAGGTCCTGGAGGTCGTGCCAGGGACCGTCCGGTCGGGCCGCGCGCAGCTCGACCAGGACCTCGGCGGCGCCGCGGCCCACCCCCTTGACCGCGGCCAGACCGAAGCGGACGGCGCCGTCGGCGGTGACGGTGAAGTCGGGGCCGGACACGCGGACGCAGGGCGGCAGCAGGGCGATTCCGTGCCGGCGGGCGTCCTCGAGCAGGACCCGCAGCTTGTCGGAGTCGGCGGCTTCGTGGGTGAAGGAACTGGCGTAGAACTCGGCCGGGTGATGAACCTTCAGCCAGGCGGCCTGGTAAGTGACCAGGGCGTAGGCGGCCGAGTGGCTCTTGTTGAAGCCGTACTCGGCGAACTTGACCATCATCTCCCAGACCTCGCGCGCGGTCTCCTCGGACACTCCGCGTTCGGCGGCGCCGGCGAGGAAGGGCCGCTCGAACGGCTCCATCAGCTCGCGCTTCTTCTTGCCCATCGCCTTGCGCAGGGTGTCGGCCTCGTTCAGGCTGAAGCCGCCCATCTTTTGGGCCACGCGCATGATCTGCTCCTGGTAGATCAGCACCCCGTAGGTCTCGCGCAGGACCTCCTCGAGCAGCGGGTGGGGGTAGCTGACCTGCTCCTGGCCGTGCTTGCGCCGAGCGTAGGTCTGATGCAGGCCGGAGCCGAGCGGTCCCGGCCGGAACAAGGCCAGGACCGCGATCAGGTCCTCGAAGCAGTCGGGCCGCAGCTCGGCCAGCAGCCGTCGCATGCCGGCCGACTCGAGCTGGAAGACGCCCTCGGTGTCGGCGGCCTGGAGCAGGGCGTAGACCTCGGGGTCGTCGAGCGGCAGCTCGGCCAGGTCGATCTCGCCGCTGCCCCGCTCGCGAACCATCCGCACCGCGTCCTCGAGGATGGTCAGGGTGCGGAGGCCGAGGAAGTCCATCTTCAGAAGCCCGACCTCCTCGCACACCTTCATGTCCCACTGGGTGGTGGTGGCGTCGTTCAGGCGCGACAGCGGCACGATCTCGGCCAGCGGCTGATCGGCGATGATGACGCCGGCGGCGTGGACGCCGGCGTTCCGCGACAGACCCTCGACCCGCTGCGCCAGCTCGAACCACTTGCGATGGCGGTCGGAGGTCCGGCCGATCTCGGCCAGCTCGGGCTCCCGGTCGAGCACCTCGCGCAGGCGGACGCCGGGGCCGTCGGGCACCTTCTTGGCCGCCTGGTTGACCTCGGCCAGCGGCAGGTCGAGGACCCGGGCCATGTCGCGCAGGGCGTTCTTGGCCTTGAGTTTGCCGAAGGTGATGATCTGACAGACGTTCTCGTCGCCGTAGCGGCGGCGGGTGTAGGCCAGCATCTCCTCGCGCCGGTCCTTGCAGAAGTCGATGTCGATGTCCGGCATCGAGATCCGCGAGCTGTTCAGGAAGCGCTCGAAGATCAGGTCGTAGCGGAGCGGATCGATCCGGGTGATGCCGAGGCAGTAGGCGACCACCGAGCCGGCGGCCGAGCCGCGCCCGGGACCGACCGGAATGCCCTGCGACCGGGCGTAGCGGATCAGGTCCCAGACGATCAGGAAGTAGGAGACGAAGCCCATCTCCCGGATGACCCGCTTCTCGTATTCGAGCCGCTCGCGGGCCGCCGGCGGATTCCCCGGATAGCGGCGGGCGAATCCCTCCTCGCACAGGCGTTCAAAGAGCTGGTCGGGGTCGCCGCCGTCGTCCGGCACGAAGCGGGGCAGGCGGTGGCGGCCCAGCTCGAGCTCGACCTCGACCTGCTCGGCCACGTCGAGGGTGGTGCGCAGAGCGCCGGGCAGGTCGGCGAAGATCCGGTTCATCTGCTCGCGCGAGCGGAAGAACAGGGTCTCGCTGTCGAGCCGCCAGCGGTCCGGGTCGTCCAGCTTGGTGTTCTGGTGCAGGCAGATCAGGGCGTCCTGGACCTCGCAGTCCTCCTGGCGCAGGTAGTGGATGTCGTTGGTCGCGATCAGCGGCGCCCCCAGCCGCGGCTGCAGGCGGACCATGCCCTCGGTCAGGCGGTCCTGCTCGGCGAGACCGTTGCGCATCACCTCAAGGAAAAAGTGTTCGCGGCCGAACATCTCCTGGAGGCGGCCGGCCATGGCCAGGGCGCCCTCCTCGTCACCGTCCCGCAGACAGCGGTTGACCGGTCCGGACATGCAGCCGGAGAGACAGATCAGACCGCGGGCGTGCCCGGCGAGCCGTTCGAGGTCGATCCGCGGCCGGAAATGCTGCCCCTCGAGGTGGGCGGCGGTGGCCAGCTTCATCAGGTTCTTCCAGCCCTCGCCGGTCCGGGCGATCAGGGTGAGGTGCCAGTAGGGGTTTTCGATCCGATGATGCTTGCGGTGCATCGAACCGCGGGCGACGTAGACCTCGCAGCCCAGCAGCGGCTTGATTCCGGCCTTGCGGCACTCCTTGTAGAACTCGACCGCGCCGTAGAGGTTGCCGTGGTCGGTCAGGGCCAAGGCCTGGTGGCCGTCGGCGACCGCGGCCTGGACCAGGTCGGAGATGCGGTTGGCCCCGTCCAGCAGCGAGTATTCGCTGTGGACGTGGAGGTGGACGAAAGGCTCCATCCCGGCTCAGCTCAGGGCCGGGAGCTCGGGCAAGGGCGTCTTCGGCAACCGCTCGCGGACGCGGCGGAAGGCGCGCAGAAAGCGGTCGACCTGTTCCTCGCTGTGGGTGGCCATGAAAGAGCAGCGCAGCAGGTCGAGCCCCGGCGGCACGGCCGGGGTGGTCACCGGGTTGACGAAGACCCCTTCCTCGAGCAGCAACTTCCAGAACAGGAAGGTCCGCTCGCGGTTGCCGATGATCACCGGCACGATCGGACTCTCGGACGGACCGGTGTTGAAGCCCAGTTCGCGCAGACCGGCGCGGCCGCGGGCGGCGCGGGCGAGGACGCGCTGGCGCCGCTCCGGTTCCTGCTCGATGATGTCCAGGCAGGCGAGGGTGGCGGCGCAGACCGGCGGCGGCACCGAGGCCGAGAAGATCATCGTCCGGGCGTTGTGCTGGATGAACTCGATCACCTCGCGCGGCCCGGCGACGAAGCCGCCGATGCCGGCCAGCGACTTGGAGAAGGTGGCCATGACCAGATCGACCTGGCCGTTGAGGCCGAAGTGGTCGGCGGTGCCGGTGCCGTGCGGTCCGAGGACGCCGAAACCGTGGGCGTCGTCGACCAGCAGGCGGGCGCCGTGCTCGCGGGCCAGCTCGACCATCTCCGGGATCGGCGCCAGGTCGCCCATCATGCTGAAGAGACCGTCGGTGACGATCAGACGGGCGCGGTCCTCGGTCGCCTCGAGGTGGCGGCGGAGGGCGTCGAGGTCGCAGTGCGGGTACTTGCGCACCTCGCCGAAGGACAACCGGCAGCCGTCCAGGATCGAGGCGTGGTTCTCGCGGTCGCAGAGGATCAGCTCGTCGCGCCGGACCAGGGCGGTGACCACACCGAGGGAGGTCTGGTAGCCGGTCGAGAAGACCAGGGCCGCTTCCTTGCGCATGATCCGAGCCAGGCGCTCCTCCAGGTCGAGGTGGAGGCGCAAGGTGCCGTTCAAAAAGCGCGAGCCGGTGCAGCCGGTGCCGTACTCGGCGATCGCCGCCCGCGCCGCTTCCATCACCCGCGGGTCGTGGGTCAGGCCGAGGTAGTTGTTCGACCCGAACATGAGCACCCGGCGGCCGCCGAGTTCGACCTCGGTGCCCTCGGAGGACTCGATCGGGACGAAGTACGGATAGAGGCCGGCCTCCCGGAACTGGGTGTAGACCTGAGGCTGGCGGCACTTCTCGAACAGGTCCGGACTCATGTACCGGCATTGTCCCCGGCCCCGGCGCCGGCGTCCAGCCGGAGCCCGGCGGCCTAGAATCGCCGCCATGAGGGTGCTCCTGACCGGCGCCAGCGGCTTCGTCGGCCGTCGCGCCGCCGCCCGGCTGCTGGCCGACGGCCACCGGCTGCGCCTGCTCCTGCGCGACCCCGCCCGGCTGCCCGCCGAACTGGCCGGCGCCGGCGGCGTCGAGGTCGTGGTCGGCTCGCTCGAACGGCCGCCGGCCGGCCTCGGCGCGGGAATCGAGGCGGTGGTCCACCTGGCCGGTCTGGTCGACGCCCGCCGGCCGCGCGACTTCGACCGGGTGAACGTCGAGGGCAGCCGGCGGCTGGCGACAGCGGTCGCCGCCGCCGCCGCCGGCGCCCGTTGGCTCCAGGTCTCCAGCCTGGCCGCCACCGGACCGGGGACCGCGGTCGCGGACGAGGATCCGCCGCGGCCGGTCAGTCGCTACGGCGCCAGCAAGCTGGCCGGCGAGGAGGCGGTGGCCGCGGCCGGCTTCCCGGAGCGGATCGTGCTCCGGCCGCCGGCCGTCTACGGCCCCGGCGACCGGGCCTTCCTGCCCTTCTTCCAGGCGGTGGCCCGCGGCCGGCCCCTGCTGCTGCCGGCGCCGGGGCCGGCGGCGCTGTCCCTGATCCACGTCGACGACCTCGCCGCCGCCCTCGCCGCCGCCCTGGCCGCGCCGGCGGCGGCGGTGGCCGGCCAGAACTTCCACGTCGCCGGTCCCGAGCGGCCGTCCCCGACCGAGCTGCTGGCGGCGATCGGTGAGGCGGTCGGCCGCCCGCCCCGGCCGCGGCCGGTGCCGGCCGTGCTGGCCTGGACGGCGGCGGCGGCGGTGACCCCGCTGCACCGGCTCTGCGGCCGCCCGGCCTTCCTGTCCCTGGACAAGATGCGCGAGCTGACCGCCGCCGCCTGGGTCTGCCGCGCCGAGCGATTCGCCGCCCGCACCGGTTGGCGGCCCGCCTTCCCGCTCGCCGCCGGCCTCGCCGACACCGCCCGCAGCTACCGGGCCGCCGGCCTGCTGCCGCCGGCCTCCGGACTTGACGCCGGCGGCGGGGGAGGGTGAAATCTCCGCCCCCGTGTGCGCCCATGGCTCAACTGGATAGAGCACCTGACTACGGATCAGGAGGCTGGGGGTTCGAATCCTCCTGGGCGCACCATTCCCTCCCTTGAGCCTCCTCTTTCCCCTCCGCCAGCCGGCCGGGCCGGAGGAACGCGACGACCTCATCATGGCGCTGGCCCTGCGGCTGGCGCGCGAGGCGGCCGCCCGGGACGAGGTGCCGGTCGGGGCCGTCGTCGTCCGCGGCGACCGGTTGCTCAGCCGCGGGGCGAACCAGGTCGAGCGGCTCGGCGACCCGACCGCCCACGCCGAGATGATCGCCCTCACCCAGGCCTTCGCGGCGGCGGGGGAGAAGCGGCTGCCGGGCGCCGAGCTGTTCTGCACCCTCGAGCCCTGCCTGCAGTGCGCCGGCGCCCTGATCCACGCCCGCGTCGACCGCGTCGTCTACGGAGCGGCCGACCCGAAGTTCGGCGGGGTCGAATCGCTGGCCCGGCTCCTCGACCTGCCCGGCCTCAACCACCGCGTGGCTTGGCGCGGCGGCGTCCGGGCGGAGGAATCGGCGGCGCTGTTGCAGGCCTTTTTCCGCGCCCGCCGCGGCTGACCGGAGCCGGCGACGCTATCCTATCCGGCCCCGAACGGAGAGGTGCCGGAGCTGGCCGAACGGGCTGGTTTCGAAAACCAGTGTAGGTCCTGCCTACCGAGGGTTCGAATCCCTCCCTCTCCGCCAACTCCCTTCATGCCGGGGAGTTCGATCTGTGCCGAAATCGAACGGAGAGGTGTCCGAGTGGCCGAAGGAGCACGCTTGGAAAGCGTGTGTGTCGCAAGGCACCGTGGGTTCGAATCCCACCCTCTCCGCCATTCGGACCGCCGGCGGAGCCGGGGGTCCGGCGCCGCGCGGCGGACGCGCCCCGAACCGGGTCAGGCCGGGAACGGAGCAGCCCTAAGGAGCGAGGTCCGGGTGCCGCGGTCGTCCGGGCCTCCGGCTCCGCCGGCTCCTTTCCCGCCGCTGCTATGCTGCCCGGCGCCATGAGCTATCGCGTCCTGGCCCGCAAATACCGCCCGCGCACCTTCGCCGAGGTGATCGGCCAGGAGCCGATCGTCCGCGCCCTCAGCCGGGCGATCGAGCGCGATCGGGTCGGCCAGGCCTACCTGCTCGTCGGCCCGCGCGGGGTCGGCAAGACCAGCACCGCCCGGATCCTGGCCAAGTCCCTGAACTGCGCCCAGGGGCCGACCGTCACCCCCTGTCTCGAGTGCGACGCCTGCCGCGAGATCGAGGCCGGTGCCGACGTCGACGTGGTCGAAATCGACGGCGCCTCGCACAACGGAGTCGACGACGTCCGCTCCATCCGCGAGCGGGTCCACTACCAGCCGCTACGCGACCGGCGCAAGATCTACATCATCGACGAAGTCCAGCGGCTGAGCGGGCCGGCCTTCGACGCCCTGCTCAAGACGCTCGAGGAGCCGCCCGGCCACGCCGTCTTCCTCTTCGCCACCACCGATCCCCACAAGATCCCGGAGACGATCACCTCGCGCTGCCAGGTGTTCGAGTTCCGCCGCCTGCGCGAGGAGGACGTCGAGGCCAAGCTGGCCCGGGTCTGCGCCGCCGAGGGCGTCGAGGTGCCGGCCGAGGTGCTGGCCGCGATCTCCCGCGGCTGCCGCGGCGGCCTGCGCGACGCCGAGTCGATGCTCGACCAGTTGCTGGCGGTCGCCGACGCCGTGCCCACGCTGGAGGACCTGGAGGCGATCGCCGGCCTGGCCCGGCCGGAGCGGTGGCTGGACCTGTTCGAGGCGGTCGAGCGCGACGATCCGGCGACGGTGCTGGCGATCCTCGACGACTTCCTCCGCCGCGGCGGCAGCGAACGCGAGCTGGTCGACCAGGCGGTCGACGCCGCCCGGGACCTGCTCCACGTCGCCCTGCTCGGCGAGGACGCCCTCGGCGTCGTCCCGGCCGAGGAGCGGCGCCGCCGCAGCCTCGAGCTGGCCCGCGCCCTCGGCCGCGACCGCCTTGAGGGCTTGCTCGGCCTGCTCTTCGGCCTCGAGGCCCGGATTCGCCAGGCGCCTTTGGCGGCCCGGGCCCTGCTCGAGTGGACCTTCCTGCGCGCCTGCCGGCTCGGCGAGCTGCTCGGCACCGCCGCCCTCCTGGCCGGGCTCGAAGGGGGGCCGGCGTCACCCACGTGCCGGCGGGCGTCCCCGCCGCCGACCGACTCCGGCCGGTCTCCGGCGCCGGCCGGTCGAGCCGCCCCGGCGCCGGCCCCGGCGGCGGCTTCCCGCCTGGACGAACTCCTCGCCCGGGCCGAGGCCGGCCGACCGACCCTGGGCCGGATCCTGCGCCGCAACCTGCTCGAGGGCGAGGTGGCCGGCGACCACGTCCGTCTCCTGCTCAAGCCCCTGGCCGAGGAAGACCGCGCGGTGGTCGAGGATCCGCCCTCGCTCGCCTACCTGGCCGGCCTCGAGGGCTCGCCCGGGGCCTGGCGGATCGACTACCGCCGCGAGGAGCCGGCGCCGCCCGATCCGGTCGGGGAGCGGCTGCGGGACCTGTTCGGCGCCCGCGAGGAGCTACCCTAGGGCCATGGCTGGATCGCTCGGCGACCTCGGCGGCCTGCTCCGGCAGGCCCAGCAGATGCAGCGGCAGATGACCGCCAAGCAGGAGGAACTGGCCCGGCGCCGGTTCGAGGCCTCGGCCGGGGGAGCGGTCCGGGCCGTGGTCAGCGGCGACCGGCGCCTGCTCGAACTCCGGATCGACCCGGCCGCGGCCGACCCGGAGGACGTCGCCGCCCTCGAGGACGCGGTCCTGACCGCGGTCAACGAGGCCCTCCGGCAGGCGGCCGAGACCGCCGCCGAGGAACTCGGCAAGCTCAGCGGCGGCCTCGGGCTGCCCGGCGGCCTGCTCTGAGCGGCGCGGATTCGGCTTGGCCTTTCCCGAGCCTCTCGAACGGCTGATCCGGGCCCTGGAGCGCTTCCCGGGCGTCGGCCCGCGCAGCGCCGAGCGGATGGCTCTGCACGTTCTGCGCTCGCCGCCCGAGGAGGTCGCGGAGCTGGCCATGGCCCTGCGCGACGCGCGCATGGAGACCGTTCGCTGCGAGATCTGCGGCAACGTCACCCTGCGCTCCCCGTGCCGGATCTGCGCCGATCCGGAGCGGGATCCCGGACTGGTCTGCGTCGTCGAGGGACCGCGCGAGGTGGCCCGGATGGAGGAGTCCAAGGTCTTCCCCGGCCGCTACCACGTGCTCATGGCCGGCTTCGCTCCGCGCGAGGGCGCGGCGCCCGAGGAGGCCGCTCTGGCCGCGCTGCGGCGCCGGGTGGAGTCAGGGGAGGTGCGCGAGGTCGTCCTGGCCACCGCCCCCGACCGCGAGGGAGAGGGCGCGGCCCTGCTCGTGGCCGAGGCGCTGCGCGGGCTGCCGGTGCGGCTGTCGCGTCTGGCCCGCGGCCTGCCGGTCGGTACCCGGCTCGAGTACCTGCACGGCGAGATCCTGGCCGAGGCCTTCCGGGGCCGACGCGCCTGGAATCCCGATTCCGACCCCGACGGGGGCGAAGGCGATCCCTCCCGGTGAGTCGCCCGCGCCGGATCGCCCTGCTGCTCGCCTACCACGGCGGCGCCTTCCACGGCTTCCAGCGCCAGCCGGGCTTCCCGACCGTGCAGGAGGAGCTGGAACGAGCCTGGGCCGCCGTCACCGGCGAGAACGTGGTCGTCCACGGCAGTGGCCGGACCGACGCCGGGGTCCACGCCTGGGGCCAGGTCGCCCATTTGAACACCTGGTCCCGGCTGCCGCTGGAGAAAGTGCGCCCGGCCCTGAACGCCTACCTGCCCGAGGAGGCCGCGGTCCGGGCCGCGGCCGAGGTCGATCCCTCCTTCCACGCCCGCGCCAGCGCCTGCGGCAAGCGTTACCTCTACCGGCTCGCGGTGGGACCGGTCCGGCCGGTCCTCACCGCCGGCCTGGTCGGCTGGGAGCGGCGGCGGCGGCCTCTCGACCTGGCGGCGATGCGGGCGGCCGCCGGACACCTTCGCGGGCGCCATGACTTCGCCGCCTTCGCCGCCGCCGGCGGCGCCGCCAGGACCACCGTCCGCGAGCTGCGCCGGATCCACATCCGGCCGGTCCGCGGTGGTCTCCAGTTCCTGTTCGAGGGCGACGGCTTCCTCTACCGGATGGTCCGCAACCTGGTCGGAACCCTGCTCGAGGTCGGGCGGGGGGTTCGGGCCCCGGAGTGGGCCGGCGCCGTGCTGGCCTCGCGGGACCGCCGCCGGGCCGGCGCCACCGCCCCCGCCGCCGGCCTCTGCCTGTGGCGGGTCCTCTACCCGGTTTCGCCCTTCGCCGGGCTTTCCCCGGTCTTGGAGCGACCGTATCCTTTCCCGTTGGCCCCGCCCGGACCGCCTGCCGAATTCCCCTCCGCGCCCGGGCCCGGCCGGCCGCCACCGCCCGAACGATGAACATCGAGATCACGAGCAGGATCCAGGATCTGTCCCCGGCACTGCGCGAGTACGCCGTGCAGCGCCTCTCCGGCGTCGAGCGCCTCGGTGAGGAGTTCCACAAGAGCGAGGTCATCTTCTCGGCCGAGCGCGAGGAGCTGGTCTGCGAGGTCATTCTCCACCGCCACCGCGGCGAGCCCTTCGTCGCCCAGGAGCGGGCCCGCGAGGGTCGCGCCGCGGTCGACGGCGTCGCCGCCAAGCTCGAGAAGCAGTTCCGCCGCTTCAAGAAGAAGCGGACCCAGCTCCACCATCGGCCCAAGGGCCAGGACTGACCCCTCACGACCATGACCTACACCGACCTCCTGAGCGAAGACTCGGTCATCCTCGACCTGCAGGCCGACAGCCGCGAACAGGCCCTCCAGGCCCTGGCCGAGCGGCTCGAGCGACAGGATCCGGCCCTGGCTGGGCGCGCCGCCGAGATCCGGGACGCCCTCCTCGAGCGGGAGGCGCGCGGTTCCACCGGCCAGCAGGAGGTCGGCCTTCCGCACGTCCGCCTGCCCGGGGCCTCCCGGGTCAGCATCGCCGTCGCCATCCACCGCGAAGGCCTCGACTTCGGCGCCCTCGACGGCGAGCCGGTGAAGGTGTTCTTCTCGGTCGTCCGGCCGGCCGAGGGCGATGACGACCACCTGGCCGTCCTGCGCTGGATCGCCCAAATCGCCAGCCACGAGCACTTCGTCCGCTTCGCGACCCAGGCCGAGAGCGCCGCCCAGGTGATCGAGCTCCTGAGCGAGCTCTCGGCCGCCTGAACCTGCACGACGGCCGGGTGGACGAGGTGGTCCGCGAGGTGGTGGTCGTCAATGACCAGGGGCTCCATGCCCGCCCGAGCAACGCCGTGGTCGCCACCGCCGCCGGCTTCGACGCCCAGGTCTTCCTCGAGCACGACGGCCGACGGGCCGATGCCGCCAGCATCCTGTCGGTGATGACCCTCGGCGCCACCAAGGGGGCCAAGGTGCGGATCGTCGCCCGCGGCCCGGAGGCGGCGGCGGCAGCCGCCGCCGTCGCCGCCCTGTTCGCCGACGGCTTCGCCGAGCTGGGATGAACAGCGGTCGGCCGGGCTTCCGCTACTGCGTCGAGTTCGCCAAGGTCGGCCCCGCCCGCTTCTTGTCCCACCTCGACCTGCAGGCGGCCTTCGAGCGCGCCCTGCGCCGGGCCCGGCTGCCGCTGGCCTGGTCGGAGGGCTTCCAGCCCCGCCCCCGGCTCCAGTTCGAGGAGGCCTTGCCGCTCGGCTGGAGCTCGGAGCGGGAACGGCTCTGGGTGGAGCTGCGCCGGCCCTATCCGTCGGCCAGCGCCGCCCGCGGTCTGGCCCGGGTCCTACCCGCCGGCCTCGAGCTGCTGCGGGTCTATCCCGCTCCTGGCCGCCCGCGCCCGGCGCGGCTGCGGGTCTTCCGGGTCGAGGGGATTCAGGTCGGGGACGAAGCCGGTCCGTTCCTCACCGATCGCTTCCCGCCGCCCGCGGCCGGGGCGCCGCCGCCGGTCGAACTCGAGGTTGAGGGCGCGGCGCTGCGGGTCACTCTTCGCCCGGGTCGAGGCGGCAACCTGCCCGCCCTGCGCCGGGTGCTCGAGGCGCTGGTCGGGGAGGAGGCGGCCGGGTCCGCCCGCGTCCGCCGCCTGGCGGTGGTGGAGGAGGACCGGCGATGAGCGCCGCGGCCGGCGGCCTGCTGGCGGTGAACGCCCGCGACCCGGAGGAGGTCCGGGTCGCCCGGATCGCCGAGGGCCGGATCCAGGACCTCCGCTGGGCGCGGGCCGACCGCGCCACCCAGGTCGGCAACCTCTACCTGGCCGAGGTGCGGCAGGTCGAGCCCGGTCTGGACGCCGCCTTCGTCGACTACGGCGGCGGCCGCTCCGGCTTCCTCCACCTCGGCAACGTCCATCCCGGCTACGCCGACCGGGAGGCCGACCCCTTCACGATCGCCTCCTCCCCGGCCGCGGCCGCCGCGGTCTTGGCCGGCGAGGAGCCTGGGACCGAGGAACCGCCGCCGAGCGGCATCGCCTCCCTGCTCCAGCCGGGCCGCCGGCTCCTAGTCCAGGTGCTCCGCGACCCGGTGCGCGGCAAGGGGGCGACCCTGACCACCTTCGTCTCCTTGGCCGGCCGGCTCCTGGTCCTGATGCCTTCCCTCGGCCGGGTCGGGGTCAGCCGCCGGATCGGCGACGAGGCCGAGCGGCGGCGGCTGCGGGATTCCGTGGCCGCCTCCGGCGCGCCCCAGGGATTGGGAGTGATCGCCCGCACGGCGGCCGCCGGCGCCCGCCGGCGGGATCTCCAGCGCGACCTCGATCACTTGCTCGAGACTTGGCGTCGGGTGGGGGAGGAGGTGGCGAAGGCCTCGACCCCCGGGCCGGTCTGGACCGAGCTGGCGCCCGAGGTGCGGGCGGTCCGCGATCTCGGCGCCGGCCCGGACGACCGCATCCTGGTCGATTCCGCCGCGGCGGCCGAGCGGATCGGTTCCTTCCTCTCCGCCTACCTGCCCGAGGGCTGCCCCCGGATCGAGGTCCACGATCGGCGTCGGCCGCTGTTCGAGTCGCTCGACATCGAACGCGACTACCAGCTCCTGTTCCGGCCGCGGGTGCCGGTCGGGAACGGGGCCTCGATCGTCATCCACGAAACCGAGGCGCTGACCGCGATCGACGTCAACAGCGGTCGGATCGACAAGGGCAGCCTCGAACTCACCGCCCTCGAGGCGAACAAGCTGGCCGCGGCCGAGATCGCCCGCCAGATCCGGCTCCGGGACCTGGGTGGGATCCTGGTCGTCGATTTCATCGACATGACCGAGGCGGCCCATCGCCGGGAGGTCGAGTCCTGGTTCCGGGGCTGCCTGAAGGCCGACCGGGCCCGCTACAAGGCCGGCCGGCTCGGCGCCTTCGGGCTGATGGCGCTGACCCGCCGCCGACTCGGCACCGGCCTGCCCCGCGCCTCCGAGACCCCGTGTCCGGACTGCGGCGGCAGCGGCACCCGGATCCAGCACCGGGCCGGCGCGCTGCGCGCCCTGCGCCGCCTGCGGGCGCTGGAGGCCGGCCGGCCCTGGCGGCTGCGCGCCCACCCCGGGGTGGTGGCGGAGCTGCGGGCCCACCACGGCGCCGCCCTCGCCGGCCTGCCGGTGGCGCTGTCGCTCGAGGCCGATCCGGCCCTGCCGCCCGGGGATCCGGTCCTGAAGTAGGCCCGGAGGAGGGGTTTACGGTCCCGCGCCGGCCGGCTATAGTGTGCGGCCCGTTTGCGCGGAGAAGTCCCGTGTACGCCATCGTTCGCGACCGTTCCCGATGCCTCACCCTCAGCCCCGGACAGGAGTTGTGGGTGGATCGGCTCCCCGGCGCCGCCGCCGGTTCGGAGCACGTCTTCGACCGGGTCAGCCTTCTCAAGAAGGAGGACGGCACCGTCCTGGTCGGCAGTCCCGACGTGGACGGCGCCAGCGTGGTCGCCGAGGTCCTCGGCGAGGAGAAGGACCGGAAGATCCGCGTCCTCCACTTCCGCCGGCGGAAGAGCAGCCGCGACGTGCGCGGGCACCGCCAGACCTACACCCGCATCCGCGTCAAGGAGATCCGCGCCTAGGGCGCCGAGGCAGTCATGGCACACAAGAAGGGCGGCGGCTCGTCGAAGAACGGGCGCGATTCGAACCCCCAGTTCCGGGGCGTCAAGCGCTACGGCGGCCAACGGGTCCGCGCCGGCGAGATCCTCGTCCGCCAGTGCGGCACGAAGTTCCACCCCGGCCGCAACGTCGGCCTCGGCCGGGACTACACCCTGTTCGCGCTGGCCGACGGCGTGGTCCAGTTCCAGAGCCGCCGGCGGGTGGCGGTCCTGCCGCAGGACTGATCCTCCGCCCGGACGGCGGAGGCGCGCGGGGGGCCGGCCGGTCTCCCGCGTCTTCCTTTCCCGTGGGCCCGGCTGCGGCCGGCCCCGAGCCGAGACGGCATGTTCCTCGACGAGGTGGAGTTCTGGGTCCGCGCCGGCCGCGGCGGCGACGGCTGCGTCAGCTTCCGGCGCGAGAAGTACGTGCCCTTCGGCGGCCCGGACGGCGGCGACGGCGGCGACGGCGGCGACGTGATCCTGCGGGCGACCACCGCCGAAAGCTCGCTCTTCCGGCTCTCGCGCGGGGCCGAGTACCGGGCCGGCAACGGCGCCCCCGGCCGGGGCAACCACCGGACCGGAGCCCGTGGCGGGGACTTGGTCTTGGAGGTGCCGGTCGGGACCCAGGTCCGCGACGCCGTGCACGGCAATCTGCTGGCCGACCTGGACCGGGACGGGGCCACCCTGGTTGTCGCCCGCGGCGGCCGGCGGGGGCGGGGCAACGCCCGTTTCGCGACCGCCGAGGACCAGGCGCCGCGGCGCTGGGAGAAGGGCCGGGAAGGCGAGTGCCGGCGGCTTCGGCTGGAGCTGAAGCTGGTCGCAGACGTCGGCCTGATCGGGCTGCCGAACGCCGGCAAGAGCACCCTCCTCTCCCGCCTGACCTCCGCTCGGCCGCGGGTGGCCGACTACCCGTTCACCACCCTGGAACCGGCCCTCGGCATCCTGGAGACCGGCCTGCCCGAGCGGCCGACCCTGGTCCTGGCCGACATCCCCGGTCTGATCGAGGGCGCCGCGGCCGGCAAGGGGCTCGGCCACCGCTTCCTGCGCCACGTCGAACGGACACGGGTCCTGCTTCACCTCGTCGACTGTTCCGCCCTGGCGCTGGACGAGCCGGCCGCGGCCCGGGCCACGGTCCTGGCCGAGCTGCGTCGCTACAGCCCCGCCCTGGCCGAGCGGCCGCGGATCCTGGTGGCGACCAAAGTCGAGGACGAGGAGGCCCGCGCCCGCGCCCGCGCCCTGGCCCAGGAAGCCGGGGAGGAGTGCGTGGAGATCTCCGCCGCCACCGGTGCCGGCCTGGCCGAGCTGATCCGCCGGCTGGTCCGGGAAGGATTCGCCTCCCCGGCCCGTCCCGATGCCTAGAACCCTGCCGGGACTGGACATCGGGGCGCCGGCCGGGGAAACTGCCGGCGCTGCATCGGCCCCGCGCCTCGCCGCATCGTGAGCTTCCGCCTCCTCCGCACCCTGATCGTCCTGGTCGGGCTGGCTGCCCTCGGCGGCTTCGGCTGGCGCTTCTACGACTTCGTCCAGCACCGGGCCGAACTGCTTGGGCGCTTCGACCTGGCCGGCTTCCGGGCCAGCATCCCGGTGGACTCGGCCGAGGGCCAGCGGATCCACCTGAAGCCCTTCGAGGAGTATCGCCTGCTCGCGGCGTTGAACGTCACCGGCATCCTGCCGGTCGAGACCGGTCCCGGCAACGAACCGCCGCCGCCGCCGCCGCCGCTGGTCGGCCCCGGCGACCTCCGGCTGGTCTTCCTGTCGCTCGGCCAGGTGCCGATGGCCTACCTCTCGCCGACCGATCCCGGCCCGGCTCCGGCTCAGCCCGGGGCCGCCCCGGTGCAGGGCGGCCTTTACACGGTCGGGGACCGCTTCGAACTGCCGGCCAAGAAGGGCGTGGAACTCGAGCTGGTCGCGATCCGCGACGACGAGGTCGAGATCGGCATCGTCGGCCAGGAGGACGGCAACTTCCTCCTCCGCCGGGAGGTCGCCACCGCCGACCTGGACCGGATCCGGGCCGACGCCGACACCGCCGTCGTCCGGCGCCAGTTCCCCGCTCGCACCACGGCAGTCGGCGGGAACACCTACGAGGTCGGCACCGACGACCTGGCCGAGCTGCAGCAGATGTCGGAGGACCAGCTCCTGGCCAGCGTCTCGACCAAGCCCAAGTACGGGGCCGACGGCAAGCCGATCGGTCAGCGGGTCACCCGGCTGAAGGAGGATTCCCCGTTCCGGCGCTTCGGCCTGCGCGAGAACGACGTCGTGTTGGACGTGAACGGCATCCCGGCCGGCGACCGGGCGGCCCTGCTCCGGCGCCTGAAGGCGATGAAGGGGGTGGAGGAGGTGACGGTGCGGGTCGAGCGGCTCGGCTCGGTCCGGACCTACACCTACCGGATCCCTCCCGGCCGCTGAGCCCCGTCCCGGTGGCCGCGCCCCTGCTCCTCGACCTGGGCAATCGGCGCCTGAAGCTGGCCGAGGCGGCGGCCGGGTGTCCGGCGGCGATCGCGGCCCGGCCGCTTCCGGAGGAGGCCGACGAGGCGGGCTGGTCGCGGCTCCGGGGGGAAGTGGCCGAGCGCGCCGCCGGCCGCGCGGTGCGCGCCTCAGTGGTCCGGCCCCGCGCGTGGGAACGGCTTCGGCCGGCCCTGGCCGGAGCCGCCTCGTTGCGGCTGGCCGGCGAGGACGGCTGGCCGATGCCGGTCCGGAGCCGCGGCACCGGGGCCGATCGGGTCCTGGCCGCCTGGGCCGCCTGGCGGCGGTGCCGTCGGGCGCTGGTCGTCGTCGACCTCGGCACCGCCTGGACCCTGGACGTGGTCGACGGCCGGGGGGTCTTCCGGGGCGGCGCGATCGGGCCCGGACTCGGCCTCCAGGAGAGCGCCCTCGCCGCCGCCTGCCCTCATTTGCCGGCGCCAGCCGCCGAACCGCCGGAGGGGATCCCGGCCGACAGCGCCGCCGCGGTCGCCGCCGGCACCCGCCGGGCGTTGGCCGCGGCGCTCTCGGGCCTGCGGTCCGAGATGGCCGCCCGGCTTGGTGAGGCGGAGCTGCCGGGCTTCCTGACCGGCGGCGACGCCGCCCGGCTGGCCCCGCTGCTCGGTCCGACCTGGACTCCGGCCGAGGACCTGGTCCTGGCCGGCCTCGCCGCCTGGAATCCCGACGAAGGGACGTGAACGGCCGCTTCCGTCGTCTCAGCGCCCCGGGTGCCTCGGCGCTCTCGATCTGGCGGCTCGAGGCGGATCCGGCGGATCTGGCCGACCTGGCCGGCCGGTCGCTGCCGCCTCCGGATCGGCCGGTGCGGCTGGTCCTGGGCGGCCGGGACGGCCCGCTCGACGAGGGCGTGCTCTGGTTGCGCGACCTCGGGCCGCCGGTCCGGGCCGAACTCCATTTGCACGGCGGCGCCGGGGTCGCCCGCGCCCTCCGGTCGCTGCTCGCGGCTCGGGGCTGGATCGAGGCGCCGGCCCCCGAGGATTCGGATGAGGCCCGCTTCCTGGCGGCGCGCTCGCCGCTGGCCGCCCGCCTCCTGGCTTCGGCCCGCGGCGGCGTCCTCGATCGGATGATCGAGGACCTGGCGGCGCTGCCGCCGGCCGAGGCCCGGGAGCGCGCCGCCGACCTCCTGGCGGGGGAGGGCTGGGCCCGCCTGCTCGAGGAGCCGCCGGAGGTGGTCCTGGTCGGTCCGCCGAACGCCGGCAAGTCGACCCTCTTCAACGCCTGGCTGGAGGAGGAGCGGGTCACGGTCTCGCCCCACCCCGGCACGACCCGGGACGCGGTCGAAGCCGGGGTTCTGGTCGGAAGCGGTGCCGACGCCTTCGAGGTCCGGCTGGTCGACACCGCCGGCTGGTGGCCGGAGGCGGCCGGCGTCGATGCCGAGGCGGTGGCGATGGCGCGCGCCCGGGCCGAGCGGGCCTGGCTCCGGATCTGGGTCCTGGACGCCGCCGCGGCGCCGCCGGCCGATCTGCTCGCCCGCCTCGAGGCGCGGCCGGCCGCCGATCCGGTTCTCCTCCATCGTGCCGACCTGGCGGCCGGCTGGCGGCCGCCGCCCCGGCCGGGCTGGATCAGCGGTTCGATCCACCGCGACGGCTCCGGCCTGATCGCCCGGCTGGCCGCGGCCGTGGCCGCCGCGGCCGGACCGCCGCCGCCGCCGGGCGCCCGGTTGCCGTTCGGACCCGAACGGCGCGCCCGCCTGCGCCGACTGCTCGGTGGGGCGGGGGAGGGGGACTAGAATCTCCGGCTGCGATGCCGCTGCTCCCCGTCCTGGAGGGCCTCCATTCGGCCGAAGCCTTCGATCCCGCCTTCCTTCAGGCCTTCCTCGACCGGGTGCGTCGGCTCGAGGTCGACCCCGACGGCTTCCGCGACTCCCTCCGCGGTCGGATCGTCGCCACCGTGTTCGAGGAGCCCTCGACCCGAACCCGGCTCTCCTTCGAGGCCGCCGCCCATCGCCTCGGCGCGGGGGTGATCACCGTCGCCGACCCGAAGACGAGCAGTCGGGCCAAGGGCGAGTCCTTGCGGGACAGCGCTCGGATCATCGGCGGCTACGCCGACCTGATCGTCTGGCGGCATCCCTGCGATGGGGCCTCGCGCCTCGCCGCCCAGGCCGCCGCGGTTCCGGTCGTGAACGCGGGAGACGGACGCCTCGGGCACCCGACCCAGACCCTCGTCGACCTCTACACCCTGAACCAGGCCTGGGGCGGTTTCGAGGGCCGCACGGTCGGAATCCTCGGCGACCTGGCCTTCGGCCGCACCGCCCGGTCTCTGCTCTGGGGGCTCACCCTGCTCGGCGCCCGGGTCGTCGCGCTGCCGGCGCCGGGCCTGGACTGGGAGGCGGGCTTCGAGGACCGGGTCGCCGAACGGGCCGGCTACCGCACGGTGCGGGTTTCCCACCCGATGTTCCGGTCCTGGACCGGCTCCGAGGAGGCCCGCCTGCTCGAGCCCCGCGGCGTCCGGCAGGGGACCTTGTTCGGGGACGGCCCGCCGCGGCTCGAGCGCCTGGACGCCCTCTATCTGACCCGCCTCCAGGAAGAACGAGGCGCGGTGGCGGAACGCGGCGTCTATCCGGGCTTGCGCCCCTGGCAGCTCGAGGATCCTCTGCTCGCGGACTGCCTGTTCCTCCACCCTCTGCCCCGCCGCGGCGAACTGCCGGAGAGCGTGGACGAGGACCGCCGGGCCCGGTACTTCGAACAGGCCCGAAACGGGCCGGTGGTCCGGGCGGCGCTCTTCCTCGCCCTGCTGCGCCCGGACTCCTGGCAGCTGCCGCCGCTCGTCTCGCTGCCGGCCGGCAGCCCCGAGCCCGACCTCGGTCCCTGCCCGAATCCCGGCTGCATCACCCGGTCCGAGGGGATCCGCGCGCCCTGGCGGGTGGCCGGAAGGCGCCATCGGGTCTTCCTCTGCGCCTACTGCGACACCCGGATTCCGGTCGAATATGTGGGCTGCCGGTCCTCGCGCCGGGTCCATCCGCTCCATTCCCCCGCCGTTCTCCAGATCCGGCCCGAGAATCTACGACCCTACCGGTCGCGTGACGAGGCCCTGGCGGACGGATATGTTTGGGGCGGAGGCTGATTCCGGTCCGCTCCGCCGGGCCCATCCCGGCCTCCTGATGTGCGGATCCGAACAGGCTGGGCGCTGCCGCCCGGAATCCCGCTCGGTTCCCGTCCCCCCGGTGCTGGCACGGTTGTTGCGAAATGGGACCTGATCCCCGTACCCGGACTCCCTAGGATGGGGGAATCCGGCCCCGGGAGACCGCCCGGACCAGCCGCCGTGTCGACTCACAGCAAGAATCCTCCCGTGAAGTCCCCTTCGTCGCTTCGCTTCGTCCGGTCTCTGGCCGTCGCCGGCCTGGTCCTGCTCGCCGGCTGCTTCAACCGCGATCAGCCGCCGGCCTCCACCTTCGGCGCCAACAGCCAGCTCTACCTGCAGAGCGTCCTCTACGGCCGGCTGGTCGACGTGGTCGACGTCGACGACGTCCTGGTCGAGCAGGACGTCTTGATCCGGCCGGATCTGGTCATCGACGGGATCAGCTACGAGCTGTCGACCAATCCGCTGACTCAGGAGGAGACCCTCAAGATCCTCCAGCCCCGGTCCGCCGGCGGCTTCACGATCCTCCTGAACGCGGCCAAGACGGGGCTCGAGCCCCTCGACCGGAAGGGCGCCTTCGATCCGCCGCCCTACACGATGGTGCCGCGGAACGCCGCCATCCAGCTTCGCTTCTCCGACCAGCTCGACCCGGCCACGGTGACGCCGTCCTCGATCCAGGTCTTCAACGGTGCCGGATCCAATCTGGAGGAGCTGACCGTGCGGATGGTGGTCAAGAACGACCGCCGGACCCGGACCGGCATCGTGATCCTCGACCCGACGATCAGTGCCCGCGAGTCCGCGACCCTCGGCCTGCCGGCCAACCCGACCGGCTGGCCGGCCTCGCTCGACGGCGTCAACGACAACATCAAGATCCGGATCCCGACCGAGAAGGATCTGCTCTACGGCCAGCCGGTGGTGCTGACCAACCTCAAGGGCAACCGGACGATCAAGAACCGCTTCTCCGACCCGATCGAGACCAGCGGCGGCGGCTTCCCGGTGCTGGTCCAGGTCTTCCGGGCCGGCAACGACCAGGACGAGTTCCGCGGCTTCCTCGAGGATCTCATCCCGCCGAAGCTGATCGGCATCCAGGACGTCACCGTCGCCGAGGTCGCGGCCCCGAACGGCACCAGCTCGCCGATCCGGGAGCTGACCTATTCGATCGACACCGCCTATTGCCGGGACATGACGCCCAAGCCGGGGGACGTCTTCGACTTCTCCGACGCCTTGCTCCTGGTCACCGCCGTCCTCAGCTCGGGCAACCCGGCCGCGTACGTCGTCCGCGGCCGAATGCTGGAGCCGGCCGACCCGGCCAGCGGCCTGCCGCCCGGGACCGGCCTGTCCCTCGCCGCCCGCCTCAACACCGCCTACACGATCGCCGACGCCAACCTGCAGGTCTGCTACCTCGGGATCACCCCCGATCCGGTCTATACCCCCGGCCAGCCGCTGGCGCTGGATCCGTTCAACACCCAGATCCGGGCCACCTTCAGCGAGCCGATCGATCCCCGCACCGTCACCTCGATGCATTCCTTCGTCGTGACGGCCTTCGAGATGGACGACGCCTTCGGCGCCGAGGCCGCCTACTACCGCCATCCGACCCTGTTCCCGACCGAGTCCGTCGCCGACTACATCGACCGCCAGCGGGGCTACCACCTCAAGGTCGGCCCCACCGGCACCCTGGCGAGTTCGGAGTTCGGCGGCCGGGTGCTGTTCGGTCCGCTCGAGGCCGACATCGACTCGCGCAGCTTCGCCCTGACGCCGCTGACCGGGATGGCCGAACCCAACAGCGACCCCTTCCTCCAGTTCGCGGTCGCCCTGCGCGGCGGTCCGGACGGGATCACGGACATGGCCGGCAACCCGGTCGACCTGAGCGGTTTCGTCGCCGGCACCCCGCTGCCCTCGGTGGCGGTCGAGAACCAGCTCACCGTGGTCGGCGGCGGCGGCTTGACCGCCGCCAACCGGACCAAGGCCTTCTCCCTGCGCGCCAACGGCCTCGACGAGGACGACGACGGCCAGCCCGAATACACCGGCCAGGTCGGCTACCAGACCGGCAAGCTGACCGGTCGGGCGGCCGAGGGCTTCTCCCGGGACGCCGACAACACCAACCAGTACGTCGGCGCCGGCATCTCGGTCAACGCCAGCACGGTTCCGGTCTGGAACCCGCCCTACGCGCCGCTGTCGCCGGCCGGGGCGGTGGTCATGACCACCATCCGGCCGCACGACCTCGGCTTCGGCTACCGCAACCTGGGCGAATTCAACCTCGACGTCGCCGGCATGAGCTGGGTGCCGCTCGGCGGCGTGGTCTTCGACGACCTCTACCCGCGCTTCTCGCTCGCCCTGGCCCACGCCAAATACATGCCGGACGAGCAGGTCATCAACGGCGTGATCATCTGGCCCTTCTCCGGCCTGGTGACCGAGAGCTTCGACGCCAACATCCTCGGCTACCCGGACTTCGACGAGAAGATCGTCTTCGACTCCAGCTACTCGATCTCGAGCCTGAACCTGTTCACCTCCGACTCCGGCAACACGATGCTGCCGCTGCCGGACTTCCAGGACACCTACACCTGGCGGGACACGACCATCCCGCCGAGCTACACCGGCACCGCCGAATCGCCGCTGTCGATCGGCGCCGCCACCTCGACCCACCCCGACGCCGGCCTCTACGGCGCCGGGAAGGCGCCGTCGATCGCCCTGCCGCTGCTGGCCCGTTTCCGCTGCTACCCGCGCGGCGAGCGCCTGGGTACGAACAAGTTCCAGACCACCGCCCTGCTGACCCAGAACGTCCAGACTTCGGTGCCGGCCTTCCGGATCTACTCCGAAGGCGGCCAGGACGCCTCCGGCCAGTGGCACCAGGTCATTCCGGACAACGCTGCCAAGGGCGGTACCCAACCGGTCGGCGGCTACGTGGTCGGCACCGGCCAGCCGACCGACCCGACCGACCCGCTGTTCTACTGGACCGAGGTGGACTTCGTGCTCAAGGTTTCGCGGGTCTACACCCACTGGTTCGACATGGGCGGCACCCTCGGCCCGGGCCAGGTGGTCGGCGTCCAGCTCGAGCCGGAGATCGGCAATCAACCGGTCGGCACCTCGGTGCAGATCGAGTATCGCGGCGCCGTCCAGGTCGACCACCCGAACAACCCGACCACCGATCCGTCGCCGCTGCTCAGCGCCGCGACCGGCTTCGGTTTCTACGGCGACTACGACAACGCCAGCGGCCAGGTCTCGACCCCCGGGGACTGGACCTCGGACTTCACCGACCTGGAGGGGCACAACTACCGCTTCCTGCAGATCCGGATCACCTTCGTCAACGACGTCGACCGGGGCAACCAGGCCGTTCTCGACGGCCTCGGGCTGGCCTGGCGGCTCGGCTGACGCACACGCCGCACCGCTCCGCCATGAACTTCGAACTCCGCTCCGCTTGCCGCCGCGTCGGCCTGGCCGGCGCCCTGCTGGTCCTCGTCCTGCCCGGCTGCTTCAACGCCAGCTCGCGTGACGCCAGCAACATTGCGGGCAGCGGCCGGGCGAAGTTCTTCCTCGAGGAGGTGACCTGGGGCCGGCTGGTCGACGTCCTCGACGTCAACGGCGCCCTGGTCGCCCGCGACGTCCTGATTCGAGAGAGCCTGCAAGACCAAGCCGGCACCTACACGATCGGCGTCAACCCGCTCACCCAGTCCCAGACCCTGACCATCCACCAGCCGGCCGGGACTGCCGCCTTCGACCAGTTGCTGGCCGCGGCCACCTCGGGCCTGCCGGCCGTCTCCACCAAGGGCCTGAACGCCTCGCCGCCCTTCACCATGGTGGCGCGCAACGGAGCGATCCGGCTCCAGTTCTCGGAGATGGTCGATCCGAACCTGGTCAACTCGGAGACGATCAAGGTCCAGGTCGGGGACCCGCCGGTGGTCAACCAGGAAGTGCGGTACATCGTCGACAACTCGGTGATCGGCCGGGACGGCAAGCCGAAGGGCGTGGTGATCATCGACCCGACCATCTCGAGGTTCGACGAGGCCGCCCTCGGCATTCCCCAGAACGGGATCGGCTTCCCGGCCTCGCTCGACAGCGAGACGCCGAACGCGGTCATCCGCATCCCGACCAAGGTCGACTTCGACAACGGCCAGTTCCAGGTGCTGATGAACCTGGGGCACACCCACACCCTGCAGCCGACCGACTCCGACCCGGTCGAGCTGACCCCGGGTCTGGACAAGGTCGTCCTCCGCGCTTTCCGGACCGGCAACGAGAACGACCTCTACAACGGCTTCATGCAGGACCGGATCCGGCCGACGGTGGTCGCCGAACTGGCCGTCTCGATCAGCAACGTCGCCGGTTCCGGCAGCTCGCGCACCCTGACCTACGCCATCGACGCGGCCAGCTGCCGGCCGCTGACGCCCAAGGTGGGGGACGTGTTCGAGATCGGTCAGGGCCTGCTGACGGTGACCCGGATCGTCGACGCCGGCGACCCGAACGCCTACGTCGTCGCCGGCGTGGTCCTGGAGGGCGAGGACAGCATCCCGGTCGGCAACTACGCCGGATCGCCCCTGACCGGGCGGATCACCACCGGCTACACTTCGGCCGACGCCGACCTCCAGCTCTGCTACCTCCGCTTCACCCCGGAACCCGAATACGGCCTGCCGGCCCGCGGCATCGATCCCTACTCCTCGGTCACGGTCACCTTCAGCGAACCGGTCGACCCGTCCACGGTCAAGGCGCTGGAGTCGTTCATCATCTGCTCCTACGTCGTCAATCCGTCGCCGCCGGCCGACCCGGACGACACCTACCTGGCCGAGATCTACGCCGCCCGCCAGTTCGGCTATCCCGATCCGGAGACGGTCGGCGAGTACATCGACCGTCAGCTCGGCTACACGGTCGCCGTCGCCGGCGGTTCGGTCTCCGGCACCAGCTCCGGCAGCGGCCGCATCCTGTCCGGCCCGCTCGGCATCTCGCCCGACGGCCGCACCTTCACCCTGGCTCCGAGCGCCGGCTTCACCGACGCCCACGACGAGGGCAACGGCCTCCGCTTCGCCATCGCCCTGCGCGACGGCGACGACGGCATCAAGGACCTGGCCGGCAACAAACTGGCGTTCACCGGCTTCGTGGCCGGCAACGAAGGGCAGCAGGAGCTGATCACGCCGGGCTCCTACACCCCGTGGCCGACCGACCGCTACTTCGCCCTGCGCTTCAACAGCCTGGACGAGAACGGCGACAGCAGGTCCGAGTACGCCGGCCAGTTCGTCTTCGAGCCGGGCGTCCTGCGCGGCCGGGACCTGGTCCGGTTCTCGCGGGTGGCGGACCCGATGAACCCGTTCGTCGCCCAGCGGATCCAGTTCTCGCAGGGCATCATGACGCCGCTGACCCCGACCGGGGCGGTGCTGATGACCTGCTGGCCGTACCACATCCTGGGCCTCGGCCTGCTCTCGGTGGCCGAGTTCAACCTGGACGTCGAAGGCTTGAACTGGGCCCCGTTCGGCGGCAACGTGCTCGAGGACAACTTCCACGCCTTCTCGCTGGCCCTGTCCCACGCCGTCCGGTCGCCAGACGACTACATCAGTCCGTCCTCCGGCTATCCGAGCTGGCCGAACTCCGGTCTGCGCCGGAACAACGACTTCGACGACAGCATCCTCGGCTTTCCGGACCTGGACGAGGTCGTGACCTGGAGCGGCTCCTACCAGCTGACCGCGACCAAGGTGTTCACCGCCGTCAGCGGCAACAAGTACATGCCCTGGGGCGACTTCACCACCACCTACACCTACCGCGACACCGGCATCCGCTCGAAGGCCAATCTCGACGGCCCGGCCTATCTGGGCGGCAAGGCCGGCCCCGGCGTGCCGCCGGACACGGTCCAGCTCGGCAACAAAGTCTTCGCCGCCAACGAGATCCCCTCGATCGGGCTGCCGTTGCTGGCCCGCTTCCGGGCCTGGCCGCGCGGCAACTTCTACGGCGCCAACGGCTTCCAGGTCCAGATCATGTGCGGTTCGTCGGCGCTGCCTGCTTTCCGGGTCTTCTCGGCCGGCGGCCGCGACGCCGGCGGCAACTGGCACCAGGTGCTGCCGGACGACCGCCAGTCCGGCGGCATGAACCCCCAGGGCGGCTACAACACCACGACCGGAGCCCGGACCAAGGGCTACGGCCCCGAGCTCTACTGGCATCAGGTGGACTTCGTGCTGCGGATCTCGCGGGTCTACACCCACTGGTTCTCGTTCGGCGGCGTGCCGACCGCGATCACCCCGCTGATCCAGGAACCGGCTCCGGAGTTCCAGCCGCCCAACACCGAGGTCCAGATCCACGTTCGCGGCGTCGAAGTGGCCAACAACTGCGGCGGCGCCCCGTCGCCGCTCGACGACGCCGGCCAGCTCGACTTTTACGGCGAATACCCGGACACGGGCTGCGGCGCCATGAGCGACACCACCGGTTGGCGCTCGAACATCCAGAGCCTGCTGAACGACCCCGGCGGACGGGACTACAAGTTCTTCCAGTTCCGCCTCACCTTCGTGTCGAACATCGAACAGAACCTCTCGCCGGAACTGGACGCTCTCGGCATGTCCTGGAGCGTGCAGTAACAGAAATGACCAGGCCCCCCCACGCCCCTTCCCCGCTTCTCGGTCTTCTCGCCTGCGCCGGTCTCCTGCTCGCCTCCTGCGGCGGCGGCTCGTCGATCAGCCGCAACCAGGCGGCCAACGCCGGCACCTTCCAGGTCGAGTCGATCAACATGAACGACGGCGACGTCTGGGCCCTGAACCGGCCGATCGTCATCACCTTCAACCACCCGGTCGATCCGGACTCGCTCGGCTTCAGCTCGATCCTGATCCGCCCGGTCGATCCCGAGGTGCAGGGCCAGCCGGTGACCGGCAGCTTCTACCTGCGGGCCGGCTCCGAAGGCCGGGTGGTCGTCTTCCAGCCGGCTTGCCCGACCGACCTGCAGAACGCGAACGGCGCCTTCGTTCCGGGCGGCTACCACTACGAGATCGCCCTGCCGACGGTGAACAGCTTCGGCCACGCGGTCGTTCGCGACCAGGCCGGGCACGGGCTGAAGATCGGCCTGACCCGCTCTTTCCGCACCCCGATCGACCCGGTCGAGCCGCTGTTCATCGATACCACGGTCGGGCCGCCGCGCTTCGCCGCCGTCGATCCGGTGGTCTTCCCGGACGGACTGAACCTGTTCTCGGCCGGCGGCGAGAGCGCGATCGAGATCCGCTTCAACCAGTCGATCGACGCCTCGCCGGACAATCTGAACACCGACCGTCTGTTCGTGCTCTATTCCGACGGCGAGATCGGCTCCGGCAACGAGAACAGTTTCAGTCCCACCAACAAGGTGCCGGGGCGCCTGGTCCTGATCGACAACTGCACGCCGACGGGGGCCCTGATCCAGTTCCAGATCGCCGGTATCCTGCCGCCGAACCGGAACCTCCAGGTGCGGGTCTCTTCCGACTTCCAGGACCTGGCCGGGGAGACGAATTCGCAGGAACTCGCCTCCGCGTCGCACGCCACCCCGACCCTCACCGCCTACTACAACGATCCGAACTGGAACGAGGCCGACGAGACGGTCGACGAGATCGTCGAGGACTTCTCCTCGAGCACCTTCGTCGACCCGACCGCGGCCCTGGCCTTCCCGCCGGCCGACTTCTCGACCGGCAGCATGACGGCCAGCTTCGACTTCCCGGGCCAGCCGCCGCCGGCCGACCATGACTTCGTGCTGGCCGGTTTCGCCACCCTCGATCTCGACACCTCCGGCACGATCTCCTTCCAGGATTCGAACGGGCGCAACTTCACCATGGTCGACGGCGTCCTCGAGGTGGACGACTTCACGATCGAGGAGAACGCGGTCGTCACCGCCCACGGCGACAACCCGCTGATCATCTACGCCACCGGCACGGTGTCGATCCTCGGGGTTCTCGACGCCAGCGGCGAGGACGCGCTCACGCCGCAGGCCCTGTCCCAGCCGACCGTTCCCGAACCCGGCGGCGCCGGCGGCCCGGGTGGGGGCGCCGGCGGCGACGCCTCCTACGAGACCGCCACCGAGACCCTGCGCGGCGGCTCCGGCACCGGCGCCTTCGGCCTCGGCCTCGGCGGCGGCGGGGGCGAGGGCTGCGTGAACTGGACCTCGACCGGGGTGGTGAAGAACCAGGGCTATTCCCTGATCGCCGGCGGCGGTGCCGGCGGCCAGTTCGCCGCCGGGCCGAACCGGGCCGTGACCTGGGACCGCTGGAGCGGGGTGGCCAACCCCGACTCGCACGACGACGCCGGTCCGGACGTCCGCTCCGACCGCCACACCCACTTCGCGACCCAGGCCGACATCGAGGCCTACTTCACCGGCGCCGAGGACGGCAAGCGCGGCAACAGCTACCAGGACTCGCCCCTGTCGCCGCCGCCGCCGCTGGCCAACAACGACGACGACTACGGCGGCCTCGGCATGGAGGAGCAGGCCTACGACGAGGACGCCAACGACCGCGTCGACGGCTTCGATCCGGCCTGGACCACCCAGGCCACCCCGCCGTTCAAGTTCGGCCACCCGACCAACGGCCCGGATCCGGGCTTCGCCCAGAACCCGATCTTCTCCGGCCTGGTCGACGACGACTTCCTCGGCAGCCGCTGGAATCCCTACACCGGCACCCGGACCGAGGGCGAGCTGACCGCCCCCTGGGCCGGCGCCGGCGGCGGCGCCAGCGGCGACGCCTCGCTGGTCTGGCGGCTCGACCTGGACGGCGACAACTTCCTCGATCCGCTCGCCACCTTCTTCCCGGACGCCAACTTCCCCTACGGTTGGACCTTCCGGTACTGGAAGGGCGCGCCCGGCGGCGGCGGCGGCGGCCAGGTCCAGATCCTCGCCGTCGGCCCGATCATCCTCGGTCCGAACTGCCAGCTGCTCGCCAACGGCGGCTCCGGCAACGGCGGTGAGTCGCTCGGCGAGGGGTCGACCAATCTGACCCGCCAAGTCTCCGGCTCCGGCGGCGGCGCCGGCGGCCACATCATCCTGCAGTCGGCCACCGGCCTGGACCTGTCCGGCATCGACGTCGGCACCGACCCGGTCAACTCGCCGCCGGCGGTCGCCCCCGAGGTCTGCCAGGCCCTCGGCGGCCGGCGCGGCTGGGCCTACTCGGAGGAGATCACCCTCAGCGGCGGCACCCCCGACGGCAACTCCGACTTCATGATCGGCCGCGGCGGCGCCGGCGCCAACGGCGTCATCCAGGTTCACGTGCCGGAACCGGCCACCGACATCGGCTGGCACCCCGACGCCGAGGCCGCGATCCTCGACTACCTGCGCCACGGGGTGGTCGACGGGCCGATCGACACCGATCGGCTCGAGGAGATGCTCGACCTCTACTTCGAGCCGCGGCCCTACGCGCTGATTCCGGACTTCGCGCCCAAGTCGCAGTTCCAGTCCAAGTGGATCGACACCGGCCTGGCCGGTCTGCGCGATCCGATCCCGGCCAACGACTACCCGGACTACGCCCACTCGCTGCTCGCCTTCCAGGGCATCTCGACCACCGACGGCTCGGTCAACCGAGCCAACTCGATGGTGGTGCCGCTGGCGGCGATCGCGAGCGGCAGCAACGTCGGGGTCAACGGCGCCTCTTACAGCGCCCACCAGGTCGTGTTGCCGAACGTCTCCGCCGCCTTCGGGTCGATCACCACGGCCCGGATGTTCGAGCGCAACCCGGCGCTGCTGGTCGGCTACGACTTCCTGCCCGACAGTACGGGCAGCGCCACCTTCGAGGTCGTCTCGGCCAGCTACAACCGGGCCGCCGACCGACTCACCCTGACCACCCTCGAGGCCGACGGCAGCATGCTGCTGGCCGTGAATCCCGGCAATCCGGTCTGGGAGCTGCGGCCCAAGTTCTTCCGGATCGAGACCTCCGGTCAGAAGGCCCGCCTGCCCGACTCGGCCTCGGTGGTGTTCGAGTTCCAGGGAGCGGACGAGGCGGTCGCCGGCTCGGGCCTGCCCGGCACTCCGACCGCCTGGACCAGCGACCTGGCTGATCTGGTCGGCAAGCGCTTCCTCCGCTACCGGGTCACCTTCGACATCAATGCCGGCGGCGGCGGCGTGACCGTGAACAGCGAGCGTCCCAGCCTGCACCTGATCAAGGTGCCGCTGGTCTGGTAGGGCGCCCTTCGCCCCCGCCTGGAGGGGACCGGTCCCCCGGTCCGGCCCCCTCCGCCGTTCTCGCCGGTCCGACGCGGGCGGCGTTGCTGCTGCTCTCGCTCCTGCCGGCCTGTTCCGGCGCGAGCGAGCCGGGCTCGTTGCGCCTCCTGGACTGGCCGGGCCGGGACGGCCGGCCGGTGGCCCTGGATGCGCCCCTTCGGCTGGAGTTCGACCGGCCGCTGGCCTCCGGGCTTCGGCGGGGGGCGTGGTCGCTGTCGGCGGAGGATGGTCGGGAGGCCCGGGTGCGGGCCGAGGTGGCCGGGCGTTTCCTGGTCCTCCATCCCGCCCTGCCCTGCCGCCCCGACCTGGAGGACGCCGGCCTGGCGCCGGGCCGGGCCTGGCGGCTCGAGCTGGTCGGCCTGCCGCGGTTGGCGGCGGTGGGCGCCGCCGACGGATCGATCCTCGAGCGAACCGTCCGGTTGGTCTTCCGAACCGCCGCGGCCGACGACCCGGCCGCCCTGGCCGGCAGCGCCGCCGGGCCGGAGGAACTCCGCCTGCTCTCGCTCGGGGCGGCCGGTCGCAACCTCGAGGTCCGGGCCGACGGCACCGTCGTCTTGGACCTGAGCGGCCCGGTCGATCCCCGGACCCTGGCCCCGGCCGAGCTGACGCCGCCGGCCGGCTCCGGACCCTCGCGCCAGGTCCCTCTCGAACTGATCGAGAACCGCCGCGACGGGTCCCGGCTCCGGCTCCGCGTCGGCCTCTGGAGCGGCTGGCGGCGGCTGGAGCTGCCCGATCGGTTGGAGGGAATCGGCGGCCGGCCGCTTCGCCCCGCCGATCGCCGACTCGGACTGCGCGGCGCCGGGTGAGCGGCTTGGATTCCCGTCCGGGATCCCGCACAATCGGCCCATGGAGGTCTGGGAGGAGCTGCGCCGGACGCCTTGGCTGTGGAACGGTTTTCTGGCCCTGTTCGGGGCCGTGGCCGGTTCCTTCGCCTCGGCGGCGATCTACCGGCTGCCGCGGGAGGGTTTGTCGCTGACCCGCCCGGTCCGGTCCTTCTGTCCCTCCTGCGGCTACCGGCTGCGCTGGTCCGACAATTTGCCGCTCCTCAGCTATCTGCTCCTGCGCGGGCGCTGCCGGAGCTGCGGGACCCGGATCGGGGCCCTCTACCTGCTGAACGAGGTCGGGCTGGCCCTTCTCTTTCCGCTCGCCGGCCAGACCTGGGCCGCGGCCGAGGGGCCGGCGGCGCTGGTGCTGCTCCTCGTCGCCCTGACCGCCCTCTGGATCGCCGCCGGGGTGGATTTCGGCCACCTGGAGCTGCCGGACCAGATCACCCTCGGCGGCGTTCCGTTCGGGCTGCTGGCGGCGGCCCTGGTCCCGGCCTTCCACCTCTGGCAGCCCGGGGCCGTGCCCTGGGGGGCGGCGCTGCTCGGCCTCGGCCCGGAGGATCCGCCCCGCCTGCTGGCGTTGGCCTCCGCCGCGGTCGGCGGGGGCGGGGCCTTCCTTTTGCTATTTGGAATCAGGGCCTTGTTTTCCTATCTTCTCGGACAGGAAGCCCTCGGCTTCGGGGACGTCAAGCTCCTCGCCGCCGTCGGCTGTCTGGTCGGCCTGGAAGGCGCGGCCTGGACTCTGATGACCGGCGTCGTCGTCGGCGCCGTACTCGGCCTGCTGAACATTCTCCGCATGATCCTCGTCGTCCATCGTCGCCGCCTCCGGCGCGGTCGGGCCCGGAGCCTGCGGAGCACCGTCCATCTCGGCTGGCTGCTCGGCCGGCAGATCCCCTTCGGCCCCCCGTTGGTGCTCGGCACCGCCTTCGTCCTGCTCGCCCCGGGGGCGACCCACCACTTCTACCTCCAGACCTGGCCGGAGTGGATCCAGTCCTGGATCCGCTGACCGGCTCCGCGAACCGACCCATGAAGCGCAACCGACTCCTCACCCTCCTCCTCCCGCTCCTCCTGTTGCCGGCGGCCTGCCAGACCGCCGAGATGGAGGAGACCATCGCCGACCAGGACCGCCAACTCGAGATCGCCCGCCAGGAGCGGAGTCGGCTCGAGGCCGAGCGCAACCGGGTCCGCGCCCAGACCGCCGAACTGCGCGACCAGCTCGCCCAGGCCGAGGCGGCCAACCGCGAACTGAGCCAGCGGCTGTCGGCGATGGAGGCCGCCCAACGCGCCGCCGACGCCGAGGTCGAGGACCTCCGCGCCCGCCTCGAGGGCAGCGGCGTCAACGTCTCCCGTCGCGGCGAGGTGATCGTTCTCGAGCTGCCGTCGGCGATCACCTTCCCCTCCGGTTCGGCCACCCTGAACGATCAGGGCCGGAAGAGCCTGAAGCAGGTGGCCGGGATCCTGGCCAGCGACTACGCCGGCAAGACCTTCTGGATCGAGGGCCACACCGACAACGATCCGATCAAGAAGTCGAAATGGGGGTCCAATCTGCGCCTGTCGATCGAGCGGGCGATGGCGGTGGCGGACTTCCTCGGCAAGGACCTGGGCATCGATCCCTCGGCCCTGCGGGTCGCCGGCTACGGCGAGTGGGCGCCGAAGGTTCCGAACGACTCCGCCGAGAACAAGGCTGCCAACCGCCGGGTCGAGATCCTCGTCCTGGACTGAGCGGGCGGGAAACCGGATCCTCCCCGGGCACGGGGCGGGGCCGCGCGGGTATCCTGCGCGGCCCCGCCGCTCCGCTTGGCCGCCGGGACCCGCGCCGGGCCGGCGGTCCCATCCTCCCCTGTCCCCGATGACCGACTACCGCAACGCCACCTTCCTGGGCCACTCCGACGCCGGCAAGACCACCCTGGTCGAGGCCCTGGCCCATCACTTCGGTCTCACCAGCCGGCAAGGCTCGGTGGACGACGGCACCACCCTGTGCGACTTCACGCCCGAGGAACAGGAGAAGAAGCACAGCCTCGGCGCCGCCGTCGTCCACGTCCCGAAGGCGGGGCTGAATCTGATCGACACGCCCGGCTATCCGGACTTCTTGGCCGACGCCCTCACTTCGATGGGCGCGGCCGGCTGCGCGGTCGTCTGCGTCTCGGCCCGCAACGAGGGGATGCCGTTCCACGCCCAGCGGCTCTGGCAGGCCGCCGGGGAGCACAAACTGGCGCGGGCGGTGGTGGTGACCAAGGCCGACCACGAGAACCTCGACCTCGGCGCCGTCCTCGCCAACCTGCGCCAGCGGTTCGGCCCGTCGGTGGTGCCGTTCACGCTGCCCGATCAGGTCGGCCCCGGCTTCTCCGCGGTCGGCGAGGTCGTTTCCGACCCGGACAGCGAGTACCGTTCGCAGCTCGTCGACGCCATCGTCGAATCGGACGACGCGCTGATGGAGCGCTACCTGGAGGAGGGCGAGGTCGGCGAAGACGACCTCGCCGCCGCCCTGCCCTCGGCGATGGCGGTCGGCACCTTGGCGCCGCTCTTCTTCGTCGATCCGGTCCGGGGGATCGGCGTGTCCGAACTGGCGCGATTCCTGGCCGAGCAGATGCCGACCGCGGCCCAGCAGCTCGAGGTCGTCAAGGGGGCGGCGGTGGCCGGCGGCGGCGCCGACGAGCGGTTGGTCGCCCGGGTCTGGAAGGTGCTGTCCGACAAGCACCTCGGCCAGATCAGCTACCTGCGGGTCTTGCAGGGCACCCTCCGGGTGGACATGAGCGTGCCCAGCCCGCGCGGCGGCAAGAACCTCAAGCTCTCCGGTCTCTCCACCCTGCTCGGCAAGGAGCTGAAGCCGATCGACAGCGCCGGCCCGGGCGCGATCGTCGCCGTCACCCGGGTCGAGGAGCTGGCGGTGGGGGACACGATCGTCTCCGAAGGCGAGGCCGAGCCCTTCGACTTCGGCCTGCCCGAGCCCTTCACCAGCCTGGCGGTGCGGCCGAAGAGCCGCAACGACGAGCAGAAGATCGGCGCCGAGCTGGCCAAGATCGCCAAGGAGGATCCGACCTTCGTCACCTTCCGGAATCCGGACACCCGCGAGCTGGTGGTCAGCGGCCTGAGCGACCTCCACCTCAGCACCTGCCTCCACCGGCTGGAGGCGCGCGGCGTCGGCGTCGAGACCTCGGTGCCGCGGATCGCCTACCAAGAGACGGTCACTGCCAGGGCCGAGGGCCACCACCGCCACAAGAAGCAGACCGGCGGCTCCGGTCAGTTCGGCGAGTGCTTCATCCGGCTGGCCCCGAACGAGCGCGGCGCCGGCTTCGAGTTCATCGACGCGATCGTCGGCGGCGCCATCCCGCGCCAGTTCATCCCGGCGGTCGAGAAGGGCATCCTCGAGCAGATGGAACAGGGCATCATCGCCGGTTCCAAGGTGGTCGACATCGTGGTCGAGCTCTACGACGGCAAGGCTCACGACGTCGACTCCGACGAGGTCAGCTTCAAGATCGCCGGCGCCCGCGCCCTGCGCGACGCCTTCCTCAAGGCCCGGCCGATCCTGCTCGAGCCGGTGATGGAGGTCGCGATCACCGTGCCGAGCCGGTACTTCGGCGACGTCAGCGGCGACCTGAACACCCGGCGCGGCCAGATCCTCGGCATGGACTCGGTCGGCGACATGCAGATCATCCGGGCGATGGTGCCGCTGGCGGAGATGCAAACCTACAGCACGCCGTTGCGCTCGATGACCCACGGCGAGGGCAGCTTCACCATGAAGTTCGACCACTACGACCAGGTCCCGGCGCATCTGCAGGAGAAGATCGTTGCCGAGCTGGCGCGCGAGGAGGAGTGAGCGGGGCTTCTCCCTCGCCGAGCTCCTGATCCTGATCGCGCTGGTCACCGCCGCCTCGGTCTGGGGGCTGCCCCGGGCGCTGACGCCGCGGCGGCGGCTGAACGAGGAGACCGCGCGCGAGACCCTGCGCATGCTCCACTCGAGCGGCCAGGTGTGGGCCGCCCGCACCTCCGGGCGCCGGCCGCCCCTGGCCTTGCTGGCCGGCTACCTGTTCGCGAACGACCGGGCCGGTCTGCCGCGTGGTCTGATGCCGCGCGCCTTCGCCCTCCGCGGCGACGGCGTCGTCCTCCGCGGCGGCTACCGCTTCCGGGAGGAGCATTCGGCCGCCGGCGAACCGCTCGGCTGCTGGGCCTGGCCGAAGCTGCCCGGCTACTCCGGCGCCGAGACCTACTGGCTCGACTACGCCTCCGGCGAGATCGTCACCATTCCCGCCGCCGAGCCGCCGCCGGCCGGCGCCGGTCCGAACAACCGGTAGGCGTTGGCGCGGGTGGCGGCGGCGAGCGCCTCCGGGTCTTCGCCGCGCGCGGCGGCCAGGGCGGCCAGGGTGTGCGGCAGGAAGGCCGGCTCGTTGCGGCGGCCGCGGCGGGGCTGCGGGGCCAGGAAGGGGGCGTCGGTTTCGAGCAACAGGCGGTCCCGCGGCACCCGGCGCGCGGCCTCCCGCAGCTCCTCGTTCCGCTTGTAGCTCAAGTTGCCGGCGAAGGAGACGTGCAGCCCGAGGTCGAGGAAGTCGTCCACCTCCTCGGCCCGACCGGACCAGCAGTGCATGACTCCGGCCGCCGGTCGGCCCAGGGAGCGGAGCACGTCGCGGACTCGGTCGATGGCCTCGCGGCAGTGGATCACCACCGGCAGGCCGTGCGCGGCCGCCAGCTCGAGCTGGGCCTGGAAGCCCTCCTCCTGAATCGCGGCCGGAACCCGATCCCAGTGCCGATCGAGGCCGGTCTCGCCGACCGCCGCGAAGCCGCCGCCGGCGAGCAGCCGCTCGAGTCCGGCCAGCTCGCGGCCGAGAGCGCCGGGCGCGAGCGGCAGGTCGTTGGGATGGATGCCGGCGCTGGCCCGCACCCCGGGCTCGGCGGCGGCGATCTCGGCCGCCCGCCGCGAGCTGGCCAGGTCGACGCCGACGCAGAGGAGGTCGAGCACGCCGGCGGCCCGGGCGCGCTCCAGGGTGTCGGCGACCGGGTGCTCGGCCTCCTCCCAGCTCAGGTGGCAGTGACTGTCGAAGAGGGCCGGGGTCATCCGAGCGGCGGATAGCCGAGCCGCTGTCGAAGCTGGTCGAGGTAGGCGTGGAAGACCGGTTGGGCGCCGGGATCGACGTCGTCCACGGCCAGGATAGCGCGCAGCGCCGCCGGGCTGCCGATCGCATACAGCGCCTCGCCGGCCGCCTTGCGCAGGAGGACGTCGCCCCGGCTTGAGGCGAGGATCTGCCCGAGGACGCCGGTGGCGGCCTCGACCCGGCGGCGCCCGAGGGCCTGGACGGCCAGCCGCCGGGCCCGTTCGGCCACGCGGTCGCCGGCGCCGGCGGCGTCGATCAGGAGTTCGTCGGCCAGCGGCCCCGGCGCCGGCGCCAGGACCTCGGCCACCACCCGCTCGTGGAGGTCGAGCCGGGGACGCTCGCGCAGGGCCTTCTGGGCGGCGTTCGCTCCTTCGACCGGCTTGAGGCGCCAGAGGACCTGCATCGCCGCCACCCGCAGCTCGACCGGAGAGGACCGCCGGTCGACGCTCCAGGCCAGGTCCATCGCCGCCGGCCCGAGCGCCTGACCGGCGGCCCGCATCAGGCCGGGGGCGACCCGACGGTGGGCGAGGCGGCAGCGCTCGAGCCAGGCCGCCCAGGGAAGGCGGGCGGCGTCCGGCCGCCGGCCGAGACCGGCCAGGTAGGCCTCGAGCTGGAAGCGGAAGCGGTGCCGGTCTTCGTCCTTGAGAACGCCGTCCAGGCGGCGGCCGAGTTCCAGCGCCGGAGTGAGCGGGGTCGGGGCGTCGGCCCCGAGCCGGGCCTCCCAGGCCACCGCCGCCCCGGCCGGCGGCCCGACCGGGAAGGCCGGCCGGGGCGCCGTCGCCGGCGGCGGCAGGGCGGCCGCGGCGGCGGCGGCGGCGAGCAGGAGGAGCGGCGGCAGGAGGGTTCGGGACATTCCGGCGGCGGAGCCTAGGCCGTTGCCCCAAGGGGCGTTACCGAAAGGCGTGGAGCCCGTTATGGTAGACTTCTCCCGCCCTTCCGTCAGCTTGCGGCGCCGTTTCCGGGCGCCGCCCCGGCTGTCGACCACGATGCGCCGCACCTCCGGACTGCTCCTCGCCCTCGGTCTGCTCGGCATGCTCCCCGCTTGCGGCGGCAGCACTTCGGCCGGGGTCGTCACCCGCGCGGGGAATTTCCGCCTCGCCCTCTGCTCCTTGGGCTGCGGGGGCGGCACCTGCGCCGTCAACCAGATCGCCACCAACCAGGACATCGTCTTCACCTTCAACGACGACGTCGATCCTGCAACCGTCTCCTTCTCCACGATTTCGGTGGTCGAGGTCGCCAACGGCTCGACCCCTCCCGGCGAGTTCCTGGTCAGCGGCCGCAAGGTCATCTTCCGGCCCCAGTTGATCGAGAACGAGGCCGGGATCCAGTTCGGCTTCGACGAGGGGGCCAACTACCGGGTGACGCTCCTGGCCTCGCCGGAGTCCTCGGTGGTCCGCTCGGTGATCGGCCGGCCGAACCTGACTCCGATCTCCTGCGTGGTCTCCACCTCCGGGATCATCGACCTGGTCCCAGGCCGGCCGCGGGTCGAAATCACGCCGAACGGCGACGACCCGCCGACCACCAGCGAGTTCGACATCGTCATGGTCTTCAACGACCTGATGCAGAAGGACCAGCTGGTCGATCCGGTGACCGGCGACAGCCCCTCGGTCAGCGTCTCGGTCGTGGACGACAGCCAGCCGTCCGGCACGGTGGTGGTCAAGGTGCCCGGCACCTTCTCGGTCGAGTTCGACCAGAACGCCCTCCTCACCACCCTCCGCTTCCACCCGCTGGCACCCTTCCCCGGCGGCATGGGCGGTTTGCGCAACCTGCGGGTCGACTTCTCCTCCCAGATCGCCGACATCGCCAACAACTTCCTGGCCAACCCCGGGGCCAATCTGGTGCCGTTGCCGGACCGAACCTCCCAGAACGGCAGCTTCGTCGAGAGCTTCGACGACGGCCTGATGGAGGATCCGGACGGCAGCACCGCCGGCCTCTGGAACGGGGTCGCCGGTGCGGTCGACAGCGGCTACGACCCGGTCGCCGGCGTCCACAAGGGCGGCGGCAGCGGCATCCTCGGCGTCTTCGAGCCGAGCGAGGACTTCGTCTTCTCGACCGACTCGCAGGACATGGTGACGATCACCGGCGAGACCGTGACGATCACCGACGGCGTGTTCATGTTCGAGCGGATCCACATTCCGGCCGGGGTCACCGTCAGCGCCACCGGCAGCAAGCCGCTTCGGCTCTACAGCCGCGGCGCCTGCGTGATCGAGGGCGTGCTCGACCTGTCCGGCGCCGCCGCGCCGGCCAACTTCGGCAAGTATTTCCCGCGCTTCGACGAGCGGCTCGACGATCCGGTCACCGGCACCAGCGAGTCGACCGGCGGCGTGTTCGAGTTCGAGGCCCAAGGCGGCGAACCGGGGGCCGGCAACTGCTCCGGCGGCGCCGGCGGCCGGGGCGGCAAGGCCTGGTACGTCCTCGACGGCGTCCGCGATCCGGGCGAACCGCCGGGCGAGCCGGACTACTACGACGAGAACCTGACCAGCTGGGTCGAGGGCCAGGTCGATCCGGTCAACAACCCGCCGGACCCGAACCGTTTCCTGGCCGCCGCCCTGCCGACCACCGGCCGCTGGATCAGTGTCCACGGGCGGCCCGGGCAGGGAGTCGGCGCCGCCCCGACCGGCGGCGACCCCGAGCTGAACTACGCCCAGCTCGCCGGCGAACGGGCGCTCGGGGCCGGCATGGGCTCCTGGGCCTGGCCGCCGCTCACTGACGCGATCCCGGACGCGGGGTTCACCACCCTGACCCCGATCAAGAGCCACTTCGATTCGGTCTCGGGAACCTGGGAGCACTACGCCCGCCACCGCGCCCGCGGCGGCGGCGGCGGCGGCTACTGGACCGAGGGCGAGCAGGGCAACGCCTTCGTCGCCGGCTCGGTCGATCCGCTCCTGAACCTGCTGCCGGCGCCGGTGAACGACCCGGCCAACGGCATCTGGGAATTCAACGACTTCCTCGACCTCGACGCCCACGGCGGCGGCGGCACCCCGGACGCGGCCGGCGGCGCCTACACCCTGCCGCCTGGAATCGAGACCCTCGACCCCGACCAGGGCCTCCTCCTCGGCGGCGCCGGCGGCGGCGGCGCCGGGTGCAGCCGGCACGGCTCGTACCACGACGGCGGTTTCCGTCCGGACGGCCTGATCGACACCTTCCGCGACTGCGACGGCGCCGGCGGCGGCGCCGGCGGCGGCGCGCTGCAGATTCAGGCCGGCGGCCGCTTCTCCCTCTCCGGCCTGGTCACGGTCGAGGGTGGCGCCGGCGGCGACAGCGAGTTCATGCTCCAGCTGCCCTACACCGACCCGGCCGCGATCCTGCTCGGCCCGCCCGGCGACGCCGGCGGCGGCGGCGGCTCCGGCGGCGCCATCCTGCTCCAGACCAGTGGCACCTTGACGGTCGCTCCGGACGCTTTCCGGCTCGACGGCGGACGCGGCGGCAAGGGCTCCGCCGGCAACCACGGCGGCGCCGGCGGCGCCGGCGTCATGCGCTTCGAGACGCCGACCGGCAGCGAGTCCCTGGCCACCTTGCAGGGCATGGTCTCGCCTGACGTCTCGGTCGATCTGGCGCCGATCGGCAGCCCCGGCCAGCCGAACGTGGCCGTCCTCCAGGCCTCGATGCCCGGCCCCACCGGCGACGTCGGAGTCTTCAACGGCAACGCCAGCGGCGTGGTCAGCTCTTGGTTCGCCCCGACCAACGACATCCTCCTGCTCGACTTCACCGGCTACCGGATTCAGGTCCGGTACGACAACGGCACCGGGCCCCAGACGATCACCTATGACGGCGACGACCTCAGCCCGGAACCCTCGACCACACCCGGCACCACCCCGATCTGGGTCGCCTTTCAGGTCGGCTGGGGGCCGCCGGGAGCCAGTGAGCCGATTGCCGAGACCATCGGCGACTGGGTGGTGCCCGGATACGGCACCACGCTGGGCGGGATGCCCGAGCTGCGCAGCAACCTGGCTCGCATGGTCCGATTCCAGATCGTCTTCGACCATGACCAGATCGCCGCTCTGATCGGCTCCTCCCCCGGCGCCTTCTTCCGCGTCGAGGAGGTCTCGCTGGACTGGGTCGGCGAGTGAGCGGCGGCGCGGTTCGCCGCCTCCGCCCGGACGCGATCCTGGTCGATTCGCAGACCCTGTTGTCGGACCGCGCCCTGGTCGTCCGGGACGGCCGGGTCCTCGGTCACGACGGCCCGAGCGCCGAGGACGAGGTCCACCCGGGCGAGTTCTGGTCAGCGGCGCCGGTCCTGGTTCACGCCCATCTCGAGAGCCACGACGCCCCGGCCGCGACCTGGAGCCGCGCCGGCTTCGCGGCCTGGGCGGCGGAGCTGCTCGCCTGGCGGGAGCGCCGCGACCGCCTGCCGCCGGACCAGGCCGCCGCCGCCTCCCTGGCCGAGCTGCGGCGCGCTGGTTGCGGCTTCGTCCTGGCCCACCGAGCCGAGGCGGGCGCGACCTCCGAGGCCCACCGGCGGGCGCGGGAGTTGCCGGAACTCCTCGATCTTCCCGAGTTGTTCGCTCCGGAACCGGAGCGGGCCGGCGAGGCTCTGCGGACCTGCGCCGGGGCCCCCGGCCGGGCGCTGCACTCTCCGTTCGGGGTCAGTCTCGAGCTGGCGCGGGCGGCCTTCGCGGCGCCGGGGCCGGTCTCGATCCACCTCGGCGAGCACGCCGAGGAGCGCCGCCTCCTCGCGGCCGGGGACGGCCCGCTGGCCGAGCTGCTCCGCGCCCGGGGGCGGCCGTTGCCGGCCGGACGCTGGCCCTCCCCGGTGGACTGGTTGGCCGACGCCGGCGGCCTGCGCCCCGGCGTGCTCGCGGTCCACGGCGCCGACCTCCGGCCGGAGGAACTGCGGCGTTTGGATCGGGCCGGGGTCCGGGTCGTCTGGTGCCCCGGCACCCATCGCTTCTTCCGCCGGCCGGCGCCGGCCTTCGCCGCCGCCGGCCTGCCGGCACCGGCCCTGGGCTGCGATTCCCGGGCCTCGAACGACGCCCTCGATCCGCTGCGGGAGTTCCGGCTGGCAGGAAGGCTGCTGCCCGACTTCCCGCCGGCGGCTTGGTGGCGGGCGGCGACCGAGGGCGGCGCCGAGGCGGTCGGCCGGGCCGACCTCGGCCACCTGCGGCCCGGGGCCGCCGCCCGTTGGCTTCGGTTTCGAGCGCCCCGGTCGCCGGCCGACGCCGCCGCGGCCTGCGTCTGGCTGGCGGGGGAAGAGGTCCGGCCGATCGGCGGGGTGGAGGCGGCGGCGTGACCGGTCCGTCCGACCTGTCGGCCCGGATCCGCGCCGCCCGGCGGATCCTCCTCAGCGGCCACCAACGGGCGGACGGGGACTGCCTCGGCTCGCTCGTCCTCCTCGCCCGGTCCTTGGCGGTGGACGGCCGGAGGACGCGGATCCTGCTTCCGGACGAGCCCGACCCCCGCTTGCGGGACTGGCCGCCGGGGCGGCTGGCGGCCCGCTACCGGCCGGGCGAGGCCCTGCCCGAGCACGATCTGCTCCTGGTCTGCGACACCTCCTCTCTGGCCCGGTTGGGGGCCCTGGCCGAGCCGGTGCGAGCTTCCGGCCGGCCGCGCGCCTGCATCGACCACCACCCGCTCGCGGCCGCCGACCGGGGCGACTGGGACCTGCTCTGTCACGATCCCGCCGCGCCGGCCACCGGCCTGCTCGCCTGGCGGCTGGCCGCGACCCTCGGTCTCGAGCCGGACGCCGCCGCCTGCGAGGCGGCCTTCCTCGCCCTTGCCGCCGACACCGGTTGGTTCCGCCACGCCAACACTTCTCCCGAGGTCTGGGCCCTGGCCGCCGAGCTGGTCGGGCGCGGGGTGGACAGCGCCGCGCTCTACCGCCGGGTTTGGCAGCGGCTGCCGGCGGCGGCGGTGCGCGGGGTCGGGCTGGCCGCGGCCGGTTTCGAGCTCCGCGCCGGCGGCCGGCTGGCGCTGGCCGCAGTCGGGCCGGAACGGCTGGCGGCGGCCGGCGCCGAGCTGGCCGACGCCGACGAGGTCCTCGACCTGTTGCGTTCGGTCGCCGGGGTCGAGGTGGTGGCGGTGGTCCACGCGCGCGCCGGCCGGGTGCGGGCCAGCCTGCGCAGCCGCGGGCCGGTGGACGTGAACGAGGTCGCCCGGTCCTTCGGCGGCGGCGGCCACCGCAACGCCGCCGGCCTGACCTGGCCGCCGGGAACCGATCCGGCCGCGGCCGCCGCGGCCCTGGCCGATCGCCTGGAAACCGCCCTGGCCGCCGTCGGCGGCGGTGGCGGGAACCCCTAGTCGCCCAGCCGTTCGCGGCGTCGGAACAGGCCGACCAGGGCCAGCCGGGCCAGACGCGGGTTGTGGGCCAGGCGTCGCTTCACGTAGGGCACCCAGTGGCTGCCGTACGGCACGTAGACCCGGACCGGCACTCCCTCGGCCCGAGCCCGCTTCCTCAGGTCGTCCCGGATCCCGAGCAGCATCTGCAGCTCGCTCCGCTCGCGCCATTCCGGGTGAGCCGTGAGCAGCCGGAGATAGCCCTCGTAGAGGAAGTCGTCGTGGGTGGCCACCCCGACCCGGGCGCCGCCGGCGAGGAGCCGCTCGAGCAGCGCCAGGAAGGAGTTCCGGATCTCCTGCCGGTCCTGGAAGGCGACCTCCTCCGGCTCGACGTAGATGCCCTTGACCAGCCGGACGCTGAGCGGACCACCGGCCGCGAGCAGGGCGCGGGCGTCGGCCTCGCTGCGCCGGAGCATCGCCTGGAGAACGCAGCCGACCCGGTCGCCGTGCTCCCGCCGCAGCCGTGCGAAGACGCCCAGGGTGCCGTCCACGGTGGGGGAGTCCTCCATCTCGAAGCGGACGAAGCCGCCGCCGGCGCCGGCGAGCCGGACCAATTCGTCCACCGACCGGAAACAGAGTTCCTGGTCGATCAGGAGGCCCATCTGGGTCGGCTTGCAGGACAGGTTCAGCTCCAGGCCGCGGCGCCGGAGGTCGGCGAACAGGGCCCGGTACTCGCTCAGGGCGGCCGTGACTTGGTCGGGGCGGGCGACCGCCTCGCCGAGGACGTCGTAGGTTGCCCGATACCCGGCGGCTTCCAGGCGGGCCCCCAGCTCGAGGGCGGCGGTCCGCTCCTCACCGGCGACGTAGCGGCGGCCGAGCCGCTTCATCACGGGCCGGGGGACCAGAGGCAGGCCGAGGACGAGGAGCCGGTCGAACCAGGACATGCGGTCGTCGCCGGGGCGAGCGATGCCATAGGATGAACCCGCTCCGGTCCCGCCGCCAGGGTCGATGGCCTCTTTCTCTCCCGCTTCGTTCGCCGGTCCGCGACCGCGCCTGGTGGTCGGCGGCGCCCTGGCCCTGGCGCTGCCCTTCCTGCCCGGCGTCGCCGAGCTGGCCGGGCCGGCCCGCGCCACCGCCGGCGTCGCCTTCTTCACCGCCTGGTGCTGGCTGACCGGATCGCTGCCGCTGCCGGTCGCCTCGCTGCTGCCGGCGCTGCTCTTACCGCTCACCGGCGCGCTGCCGGCCCGGGTGGTGGCGCCGTTCTACTTCCACGACATCCTCCTGCTCTTTCTCGGCGGCTTCGTCCTCGCCCTGGCCCTCGAGCGCTACGAGCTGCACCGGCGCTTCGCCCTCCGCGCTCTGCGCCTGTTCGGCTGTCGGCCCCGCCGGGTGGTCCTCGGCTTCATGCTGGTCGGCGCCGCTTTGAGCATGTTCATCAGCAACACGAGCACCGCCCTGCTCATGCTGCCGGTGGCGCTGGCCGTGCTCGACGCCTGCGCCGAGGAGGACGCCGCCCGTCTCGGCCCGCCGCTGCTGCTGGCGATCGCCTACTCCTGTTCGATCGGCGGCACCGCAACCCCGATCGGCACCGCGCCGAACGGGGTCCTGCTCGGGCTCCTGGCCGAGCGCTTCCCGCGGGCGCCGGAGATCGCCTTCGGGACCTGGGTGGTCGGCGTCGTGCCCTTCGCGGCGGTCTTCCTGCTCCTGACCTGGCTGGTCCTGACCCGTCTGATCCATCGGCTGCCGGTGGAGCCGGTACCGGGGCTGGAGGCCCTCCGGCGCGAGGGCGGTCTCGGCCGGCGCCGACCGGCCCAGACCCGGGTGCTGGCGGTCTTCGCCCTGACCGCGGTCCTCTGGATCACCCGGCAGGGCGCCGACCTCGGGCCGGTGGCGCTGCCCGGCTGGCAGGCCCTGCTGCCCGCGGCCGCCGCCGGCAGCATCAGCGACGCGACCGTCGCCCTGTTCGGGGTCTTCCTCCTCTTCATCCTGCCCGGCGAGGACGGCCGGCGGACCCTGCTCGAGTGGGAGGACTGCCGCTCCCTGCCCTGGGGGGTCCTGCTCTTGCTCGGCGGCGGCTTCGCTCTGGCCCGGGCCTGCGACCGGACCGGCCTGTCGCAGGCGATCGGCGACGCTCTCGCCGGCGGCGTCGGCGCCGCCGGCCCGGTTCGGACCGTCCTGCTCGTCTCCCTGGCGGTCACCTTCCTGACCGAGATCACCTCGAACACGGCGACCATCAACCTGCTGCTGCCGCTGATCTTCACCGCCAGCGCCGCCGCCGGCGTCCATCCGCTGCTGCTCGCCCTGCCGGCCACCCTGGCCGTGAGCTGCGCCTTCATGCTGCCGGTGGCGACGCCGCCGAACGCGATCCTGTTCGGCAGCGGCCGTCTCGCCATCGCCCAGATGGCGCGGGCCGGTTTCGTCCTGAACCTGCTGACGGCGGTCGTCGTCACCCTCTTCACCTTCCTCTGGATCGCGCCGCGCTGGGGGATCGACCTGGCGGTGTTCCCGGCCTGGGCCCGCTGAGGCTGCTATTCTTCCGATATGCGCGCGGCCGGACCGTGGGCGGCCCTGCTCCTCCTCGCCACCTGTCAGCACGGCGCCCGGTCGGCGCCGCCGGACCTGATCGTGGTCACGGTGGACACCCTGCGGGCCGACCGTCTGTCCCTCTACGGCGCCGAGCGGGCCACCGATCTCGGAGCCGACGAGGCCTTCTCGCCGCGCTGGCTCGGCGAACGAGGCACGGTGTTCGAGACCTGCTGGGCGCCGGCCGGGAAGACCGTCCCCTCCCTGGCCAGCTTCTGGACCGGGCGCGAGCCGCTCGAGCACGGCGCCGTCACCCACATGACGGTGATGCAGGGGCGGAGCCGGGCCGAGGATCTGCGCGACCGCGGCTACCGGACCTTCGCCCGCTGCGCCAACGCCTCGGTCGTGCCCGAATACGGCCTCGCCCGCGGCTTCCTCGACTACGCGCTGCGCCCGCGGGAGGCCGAGCCGCGGGTCGGTTCCGAGCTGCTCGCGCTCGCCGACCCCGAGGTCCGGGCCGGGCGGCCGCTGCTGCTCTGGGCCCACTTCATGGCGCCGCACCAGCCGTACGCGCCGCCGCCGGAGCACGACCTCTGGTCCGATCCCGCCGGGCCGCGCGGCGACAATCGGACCCTCTACGGCTTCCACCTCGACCCCGGCCGGTTGGACGCCGCCGCCTTGGCCCAGATGCGGGCGCTCTACGACGGCGAGGTCCGCTACGCCTCCTCCCTCGTCCGGGACTTTCTGGCCGGTCTCGACCGGCTCTACCGCGCCGCCGGGCGGGGCGGCCTGCTCGACAACGCGGTCGTGGTCTTCACCGCCGACCACGGGGAGGAACTCGGCGACCGCCACGGCTACTTCCTGCACGGCAAGAGCCTCTACTCGGGCGTGATCCGCGTGCCGCTGGTGATCGCCGGCCGGGGCTGGCCGGCGGGGGAGCGGCGCCGGGAGCCGGTCGCCCTGGCCGACGTCCTGCCCCTGGCCTTGGGCGAGGAGCCGCCGCCGCGGCCGTTTTTCGTCGCCACCTGGCAGCGCGAGTTCTGGAGCATCCGGGATCGTCGCTGGACCCTGGTCGCCGCTCCCTGCGGCCACCTGCCGGACGGTCCGCACGAGCCGCCCTATCCCGCCCAGGGCGGGATCTATCCCTACCCGCGGCTCGCGCTCTATGACCGTCTCGCCGACCCGCTCGAGCAGCAGGACGTCTCCGGCGACCACCCGGACGTGGTGCGGCGGCTGCTGCGGGGGCTCGCTGCCTGGTTCGAGGGCCTCGACCTGGTCGAGGTCCGTCCCTTCGCCCGGACCCCGGGCAACGCCGCGGCCCTCGACGCGCTGGTCCATCCGGAGTGGTTCGCCCTCGACGGTTGCCGGCCGCCGACGCCGGAGGAGGGATGAGCCTCGCCGATCGCCGGCTCGCCGCCTGGCTGGAAGGGGCGCTCCTGGCCGCGGCCGTCCTCGCCGTCCTCGTGCTCGGCGGCGAGGTCGTCCGCGCTTCCTACCACGGCTTCCTGCACGCCGCGGTGGGGGAGGCCGTCCTGCGCGAGGGGTTGCGGCCGGAGAACCCGTACCACGCCGGCGCTCCGCTCCGCTACTACACCCTCTACCCCATGCTCGGGGTGCTCCTCGGCCGCCTCGGCGGCGGTCCCCTCCTGGGGTTCGCCCTGCTCGACGTTCTGGCCGCGCTGCTCTTCGCGCCGGCGCTCGACTCCCTCGGCCGCGCCGCCGGGCTGTCCGGCCGGGCTCGGCGCTGGACCTTCCTGGCGGCGGTGTTCGGCTTCAACGCCCTCGGCTGGCTCGGCTTCCTGCTGGCCGGCGGCGAGGCGGCGGCGCCGGGCGCGGCGCCGGTCCTGCGGCTGGCGCCGCTGACCTTCGCCGGCACGCCGATCGCCTGGGACCAGCGTCTGCAGGCCTTCCTGCCCAAGTTCCTGAACGTCTCCTCCTTCGCCCCGGCCCTTCCTTTCGTGCTCTGGGCCTGGTCCGGCGCCCTTCCGGCCCGCGCCGGAGGCGCGGCCGCAGGAACCCCCTGGCGGGTGGCGGCGGCCGCCGCCGCCGCTTTGGCCCTGAACCCCCTGGCCGGCGGCTTCGCCGGCCTGGTGCTCGCCCTCTGGCTGGCGCCGGTGGTCCTGCGCGGCCCCCGGCGGGGGAGCTGGCTCCTGGCCGGCGGGGCGGCAGTCTTGCTGGCGCTGCCGTTCCTCCTGCCGGCCTTCCAGCCGGCTGCGACCGGCGGGCCCCGGGTCGAGGTTCGGCTCGGCGGGCATCCGCTCTCGGATTTGCTCGGTCCCCTGGTCCTGCTCCTTCCCTTCGGTCTGGTCGGCTTGTGCCGGCTGCCGCGGGGGACGGCCTGGCGCTGGGGAGTGGCCGCCGGCCTGGCGGCGGTGTTCCTGGTCGCTGCCGAACTGCCTTGGGGCAACGAGTACAAAATGGCCCGGATCGGTGGCATCCTCTGGGCCCTGCCGGCTGGAGCGGCGCTGGCCGAGCTGCACGGGCGGAGCGGTCTGCTGCGGTCGTTGTTCCTGCTGCTGGCGCTGCCGACCACCGCCGCCGTGCCCTGGGCCTACCTCGCCTGGGCCCGGGAGGCCCCGCCGCTTCCGATCCGGACGCAAGGAGGCCGCTTGGCGCCGGCCCCCGGGACGCCGCCGCCGCCGGCCCTGCTCGCCGCCGAAGCCGAGGCCGATCCCCGCGCCGCCGTCCTCGCCGATCCCTTCGGACTGGCCGGGGCGCTCGGTGGCGGCCGGGTCCAGGGCCATCCGCTGGCGCCCTTGCTCCACCACCCGCTCGTCGTCGACCGCCTCCAGGTTCACAACGAGGGTCAGCCCGACCTTGATCTGAGGCTGCGCTGCGCCCACGGGCTGTTCGTGCCCGGCTCGGATCAGGATCCGGCGCCGCTGCTGACCGCGGTCCGAAGGCGGCTCGCCGGCCGGCCGTTGCTCGTGTTCACCGGGCCCGAGGATCCCGGTCGGCCGTTGCTGGTCGGCATCGAGGGCGCCCGGATCCTGGCCGAGGAGGACGGCTTCGGGCTCTGGCTGCTGCCGCCGATGGCGGCAATCGACTGCGATCAGGCGACCGGCACCGGCGGCGGTCGTCGGTAGGTCAGGGCCCGGCGCAGGTGGTGGAGGGCGACCGGCCCGCCCCCGTCGAGGTCGGCCAGGGTTCGGGCCACCCGCAGGCAGCGGAGGTGCCCGCGGCCGCTCAGGCGGAGTTCCTCACCGGCGCGCTGAAGCAGGCGGCGGGCGGCCGGCTCGATCCCTTCGGCCAGGATCGGATCGAGTTCAGCCCGGCCGGCCTCGGCGAAGGAACCGCGGCGCGAGCGCTCGGCCTGGACGGCGCGCGCTCGCTCCAGGGCGGCGTCGGCTTCGGCCCGGCCGGGCGGCGTCGGCGGGCCGTCCAGCTCCGCCGCCGGCACCGGCCCCATCTCGACGAAGAGGTCGAAACGGTCGAGCAGCGGGCCGCTGACCCGTTGCGCATAGCGGCCGAGGGCGGCGGTGGTGCATCGGCAGGGGATCCGCGGGTGGCCGAGGAACCCGCAGGGGCAGGGATTGCGGGCCGCGACGAGCAGGGCGTCGGCCGGGAAGACCGCCTCCTCCCGCGCCCGCAGCAGGCGGACGCAGCGCTCCTCCAGCGGTTGTCGCAGGCCCTCGAGGGCCGGGCGAGGAAACTCCGGCAGTTCGTCCAGGAACAGGACGCCGCCGTGGGCCCGGCTCAGCTCCCCCGGGCGCAGGGGATGGCCGCCGCCGAGCAGAGCTTGGACCGAACAACTGCAGTGGGGGGCCCGCAGCGGCGGCCGGCTCGGCAGGCCGGCGAGCGGGCCGACCAGGGCCTCGATCCGGGCCAGCTCCATCGCCCGGTCCGGCTCGAGCGGCGGCAGCAGGTCGGCCACCCGCCGGGCGAGCATGCTCTTGCCGGTGCCCGGCGGCCCCTGCAGGAGCAGCGGATGGCGTCCGGCGGCGGCCACGATCGCCGCCCAGCGGGCGTGGACCTGGCCGCGAAGGTCCTCGAGCCGCCGGTCGCCGGCGCCGGCCTCGGCCGGAGCGTCGGCGGGCGCGGCCGGCGGCCGCGGCGGCCGGCCGCGCAGGATCGCGACGGCTTCGGTCAGATC
>RFGR01000131.1 GCA_003696625.1 Planctomycetota bacterium | reverse complement strand
GCCGCCCCCTCCCCCGCCGCCGCCGCCGCCGCCGACCGGGCTCGGGTCGGAGAGCCAGCCGACGTTGCCGCCGGTGCAGCCGGCGATCGCCAGCAACAGGACCGCGAGCAGTCCCGGGGGCGGGTTCGTCCGGGGGGAAGGGCGGGGCATGGCCGCACCTATAATGACGCCGATGCGCTCCGGTTTCCGCCCCGATTTCCGCGCGGTCCGGCTCCTCTTCTTCCTGCTCCTGGCCCTGGGCCCGAGCGCCGGCTGCGTCGGCCCCGAGGGCGGGGAGGAGCCGAGCCCGCAGGAGGCGCTCGTCCCGGCTCCGGCCGAGGAGGAGCCCGATCTGCTCGCCCAGGCCCGCGCGGCCCTCGCCGCCGGCGACACCAATCGGGCCCTGAACCGGATCGAGGACTCCCTGCCCGACCATCGGGACGATGCCGCGGTCTGGCAGCTCTACGGCGACACCCTGCTCCGTTTCGTGGACGAGTCGATCGCCGCCGGCAAGGCCGACCCGGGTGTGGTCGAGGGTTGTCTCTACGACGCCGAGCACGCCTTCGACCGGGTTCTCGAACTCCAGCCCGGCTCCTTCGCCGCCGCCGCCGGACGGGTCCGGGCCCTGGCCGCCCGCGGCGAGGCCGAGGCCGCCTGGCAGGCGGTCGAGGCGGCCCTGCCGCTGGCCGGCGACGAGCTGGATCCCGTTCAGGCCCGGATCTTCGGCCGGGCCGGACTCGCGCTGACCGCCGCCCGGGTCCAAGCCGGCGCCGGGGTGCCGGCCGCCGCCCGCCGGGCCGAGGAGCTGCTCGGCGTCGCGGTCGCCGCCGGCGTCGAGGGCGCCGTCCTCGACTTGTCCGATCTGTTGGCCTGGGAGGGCCTGCGCGAGGACGCCCGCCGGGTGCTGGTCGAGCACCTCTGCGCCCGTCCGCGCGACGCTGCCGCCATCGACCGGCTCAAGAACCTGGACGCGGCCGACCCGGCGATCCTCGCCGCCGACCTCGAACGGGTGCGCAGCCGCCGTCCCGACGATGGCTTCCTGCTCTGGTATCTGGGCGAGGCCCGCTTCCGTCAGCAGCAGGCCGCGGTCGCCGCCGGCGACTTCCTGGCCGCCTACGAAGCGATCGATCGGGCCGAGGAATGCTTCCTGCAGTCCCAGGCGCTCGAGCCCGACTTCGCCGCCTCCTGCCAGGAGTGGCTGTTCCTGGTCCGCAACGCCCGCGGCTGGGCCCTCTGGAACGAGGGCCGGGTGGACGACGCCGCCCAGGCCTTCCTGGCTTCCCTCGAGGCGGCGCCGGAACGGCTCGAACCGGAGCCGAAGCCGGCCAGCCTGCGCCTTGGGATCGAGGCGGTCATGGGCCACTACTTCGCCCGCGAACGGGACATGGCCAAGGCGCGGGCCTTCCTCCGCCGGGTCACCGCGCTGCACGACGGCGAGGCGATGTGGTGGAACAACCTCGGCCTCGCCTGCCGCGACCTGGCCGAGCCGCGCGCCCGCGGCGGCGAGCCGGTGGAGGGAGAATTGCTGGAATTGTTCGAGGAGTCTTGGGCCGCCTACACCCGGGCCGTCGAGCTGGCTCCGGACGACCCGAACATCGTCAACGACCGGGCGCTGATCGCCGTCTACTACCTCGACCACGACCTCGACCTGGCGGAATCCGAACTGCACCGGGCGATCGAACTCGGCACCCGCGCCCTGGCCGGAATCGACCGCGAGGCCGATCCGGAGGCTTGGCAACGGGTGGACATGGCCATCGGCGACGCCTGGGAGAACCTGGCCTACCTCGACTTGATGCGGCGCCGGCGGACCGATCGGGCCGAGCACTACCTCGAACAAAGCAGCCAACACTACCCCTGGCAGGACCGTGGCGGAGTCAAGATGCTGCGCGGGGTGCTCGAGCGGCTCCGCGCCGGCGACCAAGATTCCTGACCGATGCTTCTCGCTCCCTTCCTCCTCTTCTGCGCCCTGCCCCAGGACCAGGACGCGGCCGAACTGACCCGCCGGGGGCTGGCCGAACTGCGCCGGGTCGAGGCCGAGGTCGCCGCCGGCCGCCTCACCGGCCTCGACGTCCCGGATGCCTTCTTCGGCGCCGCCCTCGCCCTACGCAAGGCCTGTGAGGCCGGCGGCGCCCCGCCGGAGGCCTTCGCGGGCTGGTCGGAGGCGCTCCTCAACGCCGACGACCTGAAGAAGGCGCTGGCGGCGGTCGAGCAGGGGCTGGCCGAGCATCCCGGCTCGCTGCCGTTGCTGCTGCAGCACGGCCGGGTGCTGGGCGCCATGGCCGGCCGCGCCGGCGGCGAGGAGCAGCAGCGGTTGTACCGGCAGGCCCGAGACGCCTACGCCGAGGCCGCCCGGCGCCATCCGAAGTCGGCGGTCGCCTGCGTCCGCCGGGGCGAGATGGAGGTCTATCTCGGCGACCTCGAAGCCGCCGCCAAGGCCTGGCAGGAAGCCCTCCGCCGCGATCCCGACCAGGTCGACCTCGGCGCCATGGCCGCCTGGCTGCCGCAACCGCAGGCGGCCCAGCTGATCGACGGCCTCTTGGCCCAGCCGGGGGCCGACCGGGCTCTGCTCACCTGGTACCGCGGTCTGGCCGCCTACAACAGCCTGCTCCGCGACCCGAAACCGGAGTACTGGCAGGCCTGCCGCGAGGACTTCGAGCGGGCCCTGGAACTGAACCCCGGCTACGACACCTCCTGGTACTACCTGGCCAACGCCGCCAACGTCTGGGCCGGACGCCTGAACGCCGAGGATCCGGCCGCCGCCGGCCGAATCTGGGCCTACGCCGCCCGGGCCTGGGGCCGTTACCTTGCCGGCAACGGCGGCAACGCCCAGCGCCAGGCCCTGGCCGGGATGGGAGAAGGCGCCGCCGCCTTCCTCGACCAGCTCAAGTGGTTCGCCGGCAAGGCCTGGGGCGCGCGCGACCCGGAGTCGGCGATCGCCATCGCCCGCTGGGTGGCCGAGTCGTCGCCGTCCGATCCGGAGGCGTGGAACAACCTCGCCCTGTTCCTGCGCGACACCGGCCGCGCCGAGGAGTCCCTGCGGGCCTACGAGAAGGCTCTCGAACTCCAGCCGGACCACCCGCAGGTGATGAACGACCTGGCGGTGATCCTCCACTACTACCTGAAGCGGGACGACGACCGCGCCCGCGATCTCTACCAGCGGGCGATCGCCCGGGCCGAGGAGATGCTGGCCGGCGATCTGAGCGAAGAGGAACGCGGCCTGATCGAGGTCGCCCTCCGCGACGCCCGCAACAATCTGGCCAAGCTGGACAAGGGCGACCGCGAGAATGGCTGATTCCCGGCCGCACCGCCGCTGATGGGCATCCGCGAAGGCGGCCGACGCAGTCCCTGGCTTCGCGCCCCGGTTCTGGTCGCACTCGGCTTCGTCGCGCTGATCCTGGTCGGCACGGTGCTGCTCGGCCTGCCGCAGGCGGTGGTCGCCGGCCACCCGCCGCTGACCCTCGTCCAGGCGCTGTTCACCGCTACCAGCGCCGCCTGCGTGACCGGCCTGACCGTCCTCTCGACCGCTCACGAGCTCAGCGGCTTCGGCCAAACGGTGGTCTTCGGCCTGTTCCAACTCGGCGGCCTGGGGGTGATGACCCTTGCCGTCCTGGTCTTCGAGAGCCTACGCGGTCGGGCCGGCCAGGAGTCGGGCGAGGTCATGGCCGCCACCCTGGGCGAGGAACTGCGGGCGCGGGCACCGCGCGAGGCCCTGCGGGTGGTCCTCGGTGGCACGCTGCTCTTCGAGCTGGTCGGTTTCCTGCTCCTGCTGCCGGCCCTGCAGGGCGAGGAAAGCCCGGCCTGGAAGGCCCTCTTCCTCTCGGTCTCCGCCTTCTGCAACGCCGGCTTCGACAATCTCGACCAGGGCCTGGCGCCCTACGCCGGGCGGGCCGCGGTCGGCCTGCCCCTGACCGCGCTCTGGCTTCTCGGCGGCCTCGGCTTCCTGGTGCCGGCGGCGCTGATCGCCCGCTGGCGGGAGGGCCGGGGGCCGCTGGCGCCGGCGGCTCGGATGATCCTGGTGGCCGGCGGGCTGCTCGCCGTGGCCGGCCCGGTGATCTTTTTCCTCTGCGAATCCTTCGGTGGCGCCCTGTCCGGCCGGCCTCTCGGCGAACAGGTCGTCCTGGCCCTGTTCCAGGGCAACACCGCCCGCACCGCCGGCTTCAGCATGCTGGACTTGGGCGAGGCGCGGCGGATCACGCTGCTCACCCTGATCCCGATGATGCTGATCGGCGGCGCCCCGGGCGGTACCGCCGGCGGCATGAAAACGACCACGGTCTGGGTCTTCGCCGCCGTCCTGGCGGCGCGGGTGCGCGGCCAGGAGGACGTCGTCGTCCTCGGCCGGCGGGTGCCGCAGGGAGTGATCCGCCGCGCCATCCTGGTCTGTTCGCTGATGTTCCTGCTCCACGGCCTCGCCGCACTCTGGCTGGCGGCCTGGGAGCCGCCAGCCGCCTTCCGCTTCGAGGACCTGGCCTTCGAGGCGGCCTCGGCCCTCGGGACGGTCGGCTTGAGCACCGGCGTCACCCCGGAACTGAGCGTACCCTCCCACCTGGCCCTGGTCCTGGTCATGCTGGCCGGGCGGCTCGGGCCCTTGACCGTCGCCTACGCCCTGTTCCGGCCGATGCCCGGCCGCGGCCTGCGCCCGGCGCGGGCGGAAATCCCGGTCGGCTGAGGCTAGACTGCGGCGACGCCGTGAAGCAGATCCTCGTCCTCGGCCTCGGCAAGTTCGGGCACCGGCTGGTCGAACGGCTCGGCCAGTATCCCAACCTGCGCCTGCACGTCCTCGACCGCAACCCGCGTCTGGTCGATTCGCTGTCCGAGCAGGTCCACACCGCGATCTCGGGCAACCTGAACGACCCGCAAGTCCTCGACGGCCTGCTCGAGGAGATCGGCCTGCCCGACCTGGCCGTGGTCAGCCTCGGCGACGCCAGCCACACGGTCACCCTGGTCGCCCTGCGCCTGCGCGAGGCGGGGGTGTCGCGGATCGTGATCAAGGCCGAGGACCGCGCCCACCGCCGCGTCCTCCACGCGATCGACAACGGCTTTCCCGGTGATCCCGCCTTCGAGGTCGTGATCCCGGAGCTGGACTCGGCCGACGCCCTGGCTCTGCGCCTGTCTTCGCGTCGGATCCAAAAGGAACTCGACCTCGGGGACGGCCTGCGCATCGTCGAGCTGACCTGCCCGCCGGCCTTGGTCGGCCGGAGCCTGGGCGAACTCCAGGTTCGTCAGCGCTACCGGCTGACCCTGCTCGGTTGGCGGCGGAAAGGAGAGGAGTTCCGGTTCGCCGACGCCGACACCGTGCTCGAAGAGGACTGCCTGATCACCGTGATCGGCATGGTCGAAGACGTCGAGGTCTTCGAACAGGAAGCCGAGCGGCGCTGAGGATCCCGGTCGGCGGCGGAGCCGGCCGCGGCCGGAACCGCCCGGCCGATCGAGCACCAAAAGACTGGCGAAATTCTCCCTTGCCGACCCTCCGGAGCGGGTCTAGTCGGGCGGCATGACCGCCACGCTCGCTCCCTCTTCCACGCTTGGCGCCATCGCCACCTCCCTGCCCGCCGCGATCCCGGTCTTCGAGGAACTCGGCCTCGACTACTGCTGCGGCGGCACCGCCACCCTGGCCGAGGCCGCGACCCGGGCCGGACTGGACCCGGAGGCCGTGCTCGAGCGGCTGCGCGGGCTCGAGCGCCGGCCGGAGGACCGGGACTGGAGCCAGGCGCCGCTGCCGGAGCTGCTCGACCACATCCTGGCCACCCACCACGACTACCTGAAGCAGACGCTGCCGGCGCTCTGGGATATGGCCGGCAAGGTGGTCCACGCCCACGGCGAGCACCACCCGGAGCTGGCCCGGATCCGGCAGGTCTGCGGCGCTCTGTTCCAGGAACTCGATCTCCACCTGCAGAAGGAGGAACAGATCCTGTTCCCGATGATCCGTTCCCTGGCCGGCGGCTCGGCCGAGCCGGAGGCGGGCGGCTGCCCGTCCGGGCCGATCGGGCCGATGCAGGTGATGGAGGCCGAGCACGAAAACGCCGGCCGCGCCCTGAGCGAACTGCGCCGGCTGAGCCGGGACTACGAGCTGCCGGAGGACGCCTGCACGACTTGGCGCGGCCTCTGGGCCGGCCTCCAGGAGCTGGAGGGGGACCTCCACCGGCACATTCACCTGGAGAACAACGTCCTCCACCCGCGGGTCCGGGCCCTGGTCGGCGCCGGCTAGGCGCGACCGGAGACCGGCCGTCGCACGAGCCGGCGGCGGACCTCGCCGAGGGTCTGGTAGTCCTCGGGGCCGCAGAATCCGCTCTCGCGCAGGGCGGTCCGGGTGTCCCGGTCGTCAACGGCAGCGGCCAGGGCGGCCGCGAGCCGGACCCAGTCCGCCCGGTCCAGCCTCAGGATCCAGCCGCCGCCGGCCGGGCCGAGGGTCCCGGCCGCCGCGGCCGGGAAGGCCCGGACCAGGGCCTGGAGATGGCGCCGCCGGCCCGCCAGCAGCACGCCGCCGCCGTCGGCCGCGGCCCGCGCCTCGAAGAACCCCCACCTCGTCAGGCACCACACGTCCCCTTGGCGGCCGCCGCCGCCGGCCGCTCCAGCCGATTCCGCCGCCGCCCGGGCGGCTCAGGAGACGACGCCGTGCCGCCGGCCGACGGCGACGAAGGCCGCCACCGCCCGCTCGAGGTGCTCCTGCTCGTGGGCGGCGCTGATCTGGACCCGGATCCGGGCCTCGCCCTTGGGCACCACCGGGTAGCTGAACCCGATCACGTAGATCCCCTCCTCGAGCAGGTCCGCCGCCATGTCGGCGGCGAGGCGGGCGTCGCCGAGCATGATCGGCACGATCGGGTGGACCCCCTCCTTGATCGCGAAGCCGGCTTCGGTCATCGCCCGGCGGAACCAGGCGGTGTTGCGCTCCAGCCGGTCGCGCAGTTCGGTGGTGGCGCTGAGACGCTCGAACACCGCGATGCTGGCGGCGACGATCGGCGGCGCCACCGAGTTCGAGAACAGGTAGGGACGTGACTTGTTGCGCAGGTAGTCGACGATGGTCCGCGAGGCGGCGGTGTAGCCGCCGCTGGCGCCGCCGAGGGCCTTGCCCAGGGTACTGGTGATGATGTCGACCCGGCCCATGACCCCGCAGTGCTCGTGGGTGCCGCGGCCGGTCCGCCCCATGAAGCCGGTGGCGTGCGAATCGTCGACGTGGACCAGGGCGCCGTAGCGCTCGGCCAGCTCGCAGATCTCCGCCAGGGGGGCGACGAAGCCGTCCATGCTGAAGACGCCGTCGGTCGAGATCAGCTTCCGCCGTGCCCCCTGCTCGTCGGCCTCACGCAAGCAGCGCTCGAGGTCGGCCATGTCGCAGTTGCGGTAGCGGTAGCGCCGAGCCTTGCACAGGCGGATGCCGTCGATGATCGAGGCGTGGTTCAGCTGGTCGGAGATGATCGCGTCCTCGGGGCCGAGGAGGGCCTCGAACAGGCCGCCGTTGGCGTCGAAGCAGCTCGTGTAGAGGATCGCGTCCTCGAAGCCGAGGAAGTCGGCGATCCGGCGCTCGAGTTCTTTGTGGATGTCCTGGGTACCGCAGATGAAGCGGACCGAGGACATGCCGAAACCGCGCTCGTCCAGGCAGCGGCGGGCGGCCTCGACCAGGGCCGGGTCATCGCTGAGGCCGAGGTAGTTGTTGGCGCAGAAGTTGAGTACCTTGCGCCCGTCCGCGACCCGGATGGCCGCGTTCTGCGGCGTCACGATCACCCGTTCGTGCTTCCAGAGGCCGGCCGTGCGGATCTCCTCCAGCTCGGCCGCCAAGCCTTCCTCGAAGGCGTTCTTCAGAGTAGAGGTCATTTCGGTCTCCTAGTCGGTCTGTGCGGGGTCGAGGACCACCTTGTGCGCCTCGGCGGCGTCGAGCAGGGCGACGCCGCGGTGGAAGTCACGCAGCGGCAGGCGGTGGGTGACGATGTGTTCGAGGTCGAGGCCGCGGGCGAGCAGGCCGAGCATCTCCTCCCAGGTCGCGAACATCCGCCGGCCGACCACGCCGCGCAGGGTCAGGCCCTTGAAGATGATCCGCCGGCTGAAGTCCTCGACCAGCAAATCGGGCCGGGAGGGGATGCCGAGCAGGACCATCTCGCCGGCCGGGTAGAGGAGCTCGAGGCCGCTGTTGATCGCCGCCGGCGCCCCGCTCATCTCCAGGACGACGTCGACCCCGCCGTCCGTGGTCGCCCGAACCTCCTCGACCAGGCCGCCGCGGCCGGGGTCGAGGACCCGGATCGGGGTCGCCGAGTCGGCCCGCGCCGCGGCCCAGGCCCGCGCCCGCTCGAGGTGGCCGGGGGCGACCTCGGTGATCGTCAGCGAGGCGGCGCCCTCGAACTCGACCACCGCCGCGGCCATGGCACCGATGGCGCCGTAGCCGGACAGCAGCACGTGCCGGCCGGCGATCGAGGAGGCGGCCTGGACCGTGTGGACGGCGTTGCCGAGCGCGTCGAGGAAGGCGCCGATGTGCGGCGGCACCACCGCCGGGTCGAGCCGGACCAGGTTGGCGGCCGGCACGACCACGTACTCGGCGAAGGCGCCGTCGCGGTGCAGGCCGGCGATCCGAGTGTGTTCGCAGACGTGGCGGTTCCCGCTCCGGCAGGCCCGGCACCGGCCGCAGACCAGGTGCATCTCGGCCGAGACGTAGTCGCCCTCCTGCCAACCCTCGACCCCCGGGCCGAGGGCGTCGATGTGGCCGCAGAACTCGTGGCCGATGACCACCGGCGGGCTGAGCATCGGTGCCACCGACGGATCCCAGTGGAAGATGTGCCGGTCGGTGCCGCAGATCGCCGCCCGAGCGATCCGGACCCGCACCTCGCCCTCGCCGGGGGTGGGGACGGGCAGATCCTCGACGTAGACCGCGGCGCCCGGCTCGGGCCGGGCCATCTGGATGGCGCGCAAGGGGGAGGTCCTCCGGACCGGATTCTAGCGGCCCGCCGCCTCAGTCCTCGAAGGCCCGGTCGCCGAAGACCGGCCGGCGCTCGGCGCCCACCGCCAGCAGCAGCCCGACCGCCGCCGCCGAGGCGACCATCGCCGAGCCGCCGAAGCTGACCAGGGGCAGCGGCAGGCCGGTGGTCGGGAACAGGCCGAGGGTGACGCCGACGTTCAGGATCAGGTGATCCAGGAAGTGGGCGCCGACGCCGGCGACGACGAAGCGGGCGAAGGGGTCGCGGTGGCGGACCGCTCCGCGCAGGGCCAGGAGGCCGATGGCGGCGTAGAGGGCCAGAAAGGCGCTCGCTCCGACCAGTCCGAACTCCTCGGCCACGACCGGGAAGATGAAGTCGTTGTGGCGCTCGGGCAGCAGGTCGTAGCGGTTCTCCGGCCCCCGCCCCCAACCGAAACCGGTCAGACCGCCGGTGCCGACCGCCATCTTGGCGTGCCAGAGCTGATAGCCCTCGGCCTTCTTCTGCTCTTCGCTCAGCTCGTTCTGGTGCAGCCAGACCTCGATCCGCTCGCGCTGGTAGTTCTGCCCCGCCGCCAGCGCCAGCGGCGCCAGCAGCACCGGCGTCAGCACGAACCAGCGCAGCAGCCGCCAGGGCGTCCCGGCCAGCCAGCACAGGAACAGGAACAGCGGCGCGAAGGTCAGAGTGGTGCCGAGGTCGGGCTGGAGCAGGACCAGCGCCGCCGGCAGCGCCGCCAGCGCCGCCGGTACGACCAGGTCCTCGAACCGCTCCGGCCGTTTGCGGTCGGCGAACCACTTGGCCAGGGCCAGAAGCAGACCGACCTTCATGAACTCGCTCGGCTGGAGCTTGAAGCCGCCGCCGAGATCGATCCAGGAACGGGCGGCGTTCGTCGCCCGGCCGATCAGCAGGACCAGGACCAGCCCGGCGACCCCGAGGCCGTACAGGAGGTAGGCGTGGCGGCGCCAGATCCGGGCCGGCAGCGCCGCCGCCGCCGCCAGCGCCGCGGCGGCGACGGCCAGGCGCATGGCGTGCGAGGTCGGTAGACGGCCGGGACCGGCGATGCCGGCCTGGACGACCAGACCGAAGGCCGCCGCGGCGGCCGCCGCCAGAAGGACCGGCCAGTCCGCCCGGGCCAGGTACCGGCCGGGCCGGGCCAGCCACCGCAGCAGGGCCGTCCGGCTCATCGCAGAAGCTCCTCTCCGACCTGTTCCAGGAACCGGTGGAGCACGTAGGTGGCGATCCAGCCGCCGTGCAGGCCGGCATTCTCGCACAAGACGGCGACCGCGTAGCGGGGCGGCCCGGCGCCCGGTCCGGCCGGGAACCAACCGGCGAACCAGGCGTGGGTCGGCAACTCCCGGCCGTCGGCGCCGCGGCCGACCTGGGCGGTGCCGGTCTTGCCGGCGACCGCGAAGTCGCGCAACTGGTAGCGCTGGAAGGCCCGGTCCCAGGCGGTCCCCTCGGGGCCGGTGACGTCGAGCAGGGCCTGTTCGAGCAGCCGCCGCAACCCCGGATCCAGGGGCGGTTCCCGCCACTCCGGCTCGGTCGGCCGGCCGTCCCGCTCCAATACCATCCGCGGCCGCCACAGCCGGCCGCAGGCCAGCCAGCCGTAGAAGCGGGCCATCTGCAGGGGCGAGGCCTCGACGTAGGTCTGGCCGATCGCCAGGCGCATGGCGTTCACCAGCCGCCCCCGGCCGCGGCCGTCCGGCGGGTGCAAGCGGCTGCCGACCTCGAGCCAGGAAGAGAGCGGCTCCGGCCGCCCGTCCGGGCCGGGGCGCGAGGTCAGATCGAGGCCGGTGGTCGCCTCGCCGAAGCCGAGCGACCGGGCGCGGGCCTCGAGCGCCTCCCAGCCCAGCTCCTCGGCCAGGTGGTAGAAGTAGATGTTGCAGGAAACCCGAATCGCGGCCCGGAGATCGATCTCGCCGTGGCGACCGGTGCAGGAGAGCCGGGTACCGGTCGCGTAGGGCGGAAGGTAGTGGCGCTCGCAGCGGAAGGTCCGGGTCCACCAGGACGGATCTCGGGACAGGGCCTCGACCGCCGCCACCAGTTTGAAGGTCGAGCCGGGGTAGGGAATCTGGCCGGCGTCGGCGGCGCTGCCGAGCGCCCGATGCCGAAGCGGCCGGGCCGGATCCTCGGCCAGCGTCCGGTAGTCGCGGCGGAAGGTCTCCGGGTCGTAGCTCGGCACGGTCACCGCTACCGGCACGGTGCCGTCGCGCAGGTCGAGCAGGACGAAGCCGGCCCGCGGCCGGGCCAGCGCCGCCCGGACCGAGGCCGGCACCGCCGAGCCGCCCGGCCGGGCGTCCAGCCCCTGCAAGGCGAGGGCGTAGCCCTCGTGCACCGCCCGGACCGCCGCCTGGCTCCAGGCCTCGTCCAAGGCCAGGCGCAGGTCGCCGCCGTTGGCCGGCGGCAGGAACTCGAGCTCGACCGGCTCGTCTTCGTCCCAGCGGAGCCGGCGCAGGAGTCCGCGGCGGCCGGCCAGAACCTCGTCGCCGGCCCGTTCGGCGCCCTGCACCGCCACCCAGTCGTCGGGGCGGCGGACCTCGCGGAGCAGCAGCCGGTCGAGGCGGGCCAGTTCCCGGGTCTCGGCCGGAGTCGGATCGAGTTTCCGCGCCAGCGCCCGCCGCTCCGCCCGCAGAGTCTCGTACTCCTCGAGTTCCTCCTCTCCGGGCTGCCGCAGGTAACCGAGCAGGTGGGGATCGAGAGAGCCCGGGTAACGCCGGACATGGACCTCCTCGACCTGCAGGCCCGGATAGGACTCGGGATCCTGGCCGACCAGATCGACCAGCCGCCAGTCCAGATCGCGGGCCAGGATCGGCCGCCAGGCGGAATGCACCTCCCGTTCGAGCCGCCGCCGGACTCCGGCCAGATCCTCGGGCGCGGCCGCTTCGATCCGCCGCAGCAGTTCGCCGGTGCGCCCGAACCAAGCCTCCTCCTCCCCGCTCGGGGCTCGGCTCCGGCGGAGGGCGTCGGCCAGCTCGTCGCCGGCGGCGGCCGCCAGCCGCCAGCGGCCGAGGAGCGCCTCGAGAAAGGCCCGGCGATCCGCCCCGGCCAGCGCCTCCAGGACTTCCAGCCGGGTGGAGCCGGTCGCGGCCGCCGCCGCCTCGCGCAGCGCCAGGAACCGTAAGCGGAGTTCCAACCGACGGCGCTCCTCCTCCAATCGCGGCAGCAGCGGCGGCTCCGGCACGAGGGCCTCCAGCCGCTGCCAGGACCGGCGCAGTCGTTCGAGGGTGGCCAGGAACCCCTCGGCCGGCGGCGGCCAGGGGAAGGGACCGGTCCCTTCCTGGGCCCAGAACTCCAGCTCGGGCCGCCGCGACCGGGGCAGGCCACCAATCCGCTCGAGGTAGAACAGGAGGTCGCCGCGGCTGCCGGCCGGAAGCTCCCGCACCGTCTCCGCCGGCAGCGACAACAGCGCCCGGCCGAGTTCCTCGGCCCGCCGCCAGGCGTCGGTCAGCCCCCCCACCGGCAGCCCGGCCAGCCGACAGGCCTCGAAGATCTGTCCGGCCAGGTGCCCGCGGCGGAAGCTCCGGTACTCGAAGCGGAGGACGAAGGCCCGCTGGTCCTCCGCCTCGACCCGGCCCCGCCGATCGAGGATCCGGCCGCGTTCGAACGGCAGCGTCCGGCCGGAGGACCGGGCCCGGATCGCCTCCGCCCGCCAGGTCTCGCGTTCGAGGACCTGGAGCTGGACCAGACGGGCCAGGATCAGGGCCAGGAACACGCCGTAGACCAGCGCCGCCCGGCCGATCCGGCGGAAGCGGCTCACGCCGCCGCCTCCCGCCGCGGCACCGGCCGGGCGCCGGCCAGGGCGACCGCGAGACCGACGAGGAGGACCCTTCCGGCCACGACCGTCGCCGGCAGCGGCAGGAGGATGCGGGCCGCTTCCGCGGCCTCGAGCAGCGCCAGCGGCGCCGCGGCGGCGAGCCCGATCAGGAATCGGGTCGGCAGCCGGTCCTCGGCCAGGACCAGGGCGGCGCCGCGCCGGGCGGCCAGGCCGAGGCCGTAGCCGGCCCAGCCCACGAACGGCGACGAGGCGCTGAGCGCCGAGCGGAGGAGCCCGAGGAGGCCGACCCACCCGGCCGCCCGCTGAAGCCGCTGGCCGCGAACCGGCACCAAGGCGAGGAGGAGGAGGAACAG
>RFGR01000017.1 GCA_003696625.1 Planctomycetota bacterium | reverse complement strand
CCCTAGCGGCGGCCGCCGCGCTGGGCTGTTCGGGCGGAGCCGGCCGGCCGCCGGAGCCGCTGCGGCTGCTCGAGACCCTGGTGCCGGTGCGGCCGCCGGCGGCCGGTGCGCCCCTGCTCCTGGTCGGCCGCTGGGAGGTCTGCCGCCGGGACCTGGACCCGTCCAGTCCGGACGAGGTCTCCGACCTACCGGCGACCGGCCTGGATCGCGGCGAGGCCGCCGCCTGGGCGGCGGCGCGCGGCTTCCGGTTGCCGACTCTGGCCGAGTGGCGCCACTTGGCCGGCGACGGACCGGTCTCCGGGTCGCGGCTGCCGTCGCTGGCCGCCAACACCCTCGACCTCGGTCTCGGCCAGCCGCTGCCGGTCGGGGTGTTCGAGCTGGGGCGGACCGCCGACGGCCTCTACGACCTGGACGGCAACGTCTGGGAGTGGGTCGCCGACGAGGCGCCAGCGCCCTTCGGACTGCCGCCCCGGGCTCTGGCCTGCGGCGGCTCTTTCGCCTCCCTGGCTCGGATCGGGCACGCCGGCCGCGGCGCCGTCCGGCTGCTCGAGCCGGGCGAGCGGGCGGACGACCTCGGTTTCCGGCTCGTGACCGAGGCCGCCTCTTGGCTTCGGGATTGGATCGAGCCCCTGTGGTCTTCCGCGCGCTGGCGGAACCGGATCGCGGCCGCCTTCGCCGGTTGGCCGGCGGAACTGCGGGAACGGCTGGCGGCGGAGCTGGCGAGGGTCGGCGCCTCGGAGTCCTTCCGGGCGGCCGTGGCCGGCGGCGGGCCGACCGGGCGATGAAGGGCTCCGAACTGCGCCGGCTGCTCGCCGAGCACGGTCTGTCCCCGTCCCGGCGCCGGGGACAGAACTTCTTGGTCGATCCGGCCCTGTTGGCCTCGATCCCGGTCGACGCCGGGGTCCGAGCCGGGGAGCGGGTCCTGGAGGTCGGACCCGGCGCCGGCTCCCTGACCGCCGAGCTTCTCGCCGCCGGCGCCCGGGTGTTCGCGATCGAGCTGGACCGGGGCTTGGTCGCCCTGCTGCGGGAGCGCTTCGCCGCCGACCTGGCCGCCGCTCGGCTCCGCCTGGTCGAGGGGGACGTCCTCGACCGAGGCAACCGTTTCCATCCCGCGGTGGAGGCGTGGTGGCGGGAGGGGCCGGCCCCGCGCCTGGTCGCCAACCTGCCCTACTCGATTTCCGGCCCGTTCCTGGGCCGCCTGCCGGGCCGGCGCCTGGTCGGAGCCTGCCTGCTCCTCCAGCGGGAGGTTGCCGAGAAAGCGCTGGCCGGCGCCCGCGGCGGTCCACTCGGGGTTCGGCTCGCCCTCGCTTTCCACGGCCGGCTCGGCCGACGGCTGCCGCCGGCGGTGTTCTGGCCGCCGCCGCGGGTGGAATCGACCTTCCTCCACCTCGAACCGCACCCGGGGGGGCCGGGGCCGGAACTCGATCGGGTCCTGACCGAACTTCTGCGCGAGGGCTTCTCCCAGCGCCGCAAGGCGCTCCTGGCGCGCCTGCGGCGCCGCTATCCGGCCGCGGCGGCGGCGCTGGCGGAGGCCGGGGTGGGGGAGAGGACCCGGCCTGAGGAGGTCGGCCCGGACCTCTGGTTGGCCGCCGCCGCCCGTGCCATAATCGCGGATTCCTGAGCCGTTTCTCCGCGCCGATGTCCGTCCCTGTTCCCGACTTCCGCGACCTGGTCGACCGGGTCAAGGAGCGCATCGAGATCGATCAGGTGATCGGCCGCCGGGTCCAGCTCCAGCGTCGAGGGAACCAGCTCGTCGGGCTGTGTCCGTTCCATCCGGAGAAGACGCCCTCCTTCCACGTCACCCCGGACAAGGGTTTCTTCAAGTGCTTCGGCTGCGACAAGAGCGGCGACGTCCTCACCTTCGTGATGGAGATGGACGGCCTCGACTTCCTCGAGGCGCTGCGGCTGCTGGCCGAGGAGGCCGGCGTCGAGCTGCCCCGGCTCGGGCGCGGCGAGGGCGGCGGCGATTCCGGGCGGCGCCAGGCCGCCCGCGAAGCTCTGCGGCGGGCGCGGGAACTCTACCGGGCCGAGCTGGCCTCGCCCGCCGCGGCCCCGGCCCGGGCCTACCTGGCCGAGCGGGGACTCCGGGAGGAGACCCTGGAGACCTTCGGGGTCGGTTGGGCGCCGGCCGAACCGGGCTGGCTGGCCGGTCGGCTGCTCCGGGAGGGGTTCTCCGAGCAGGTCCTGACCGAGGCCGGGCTGGTCGTCCGGCCCGAGGGCGGCGGCCGGCTGCGGGACCGCTTCTGGGATCGGATCGTCTTTCCGGTCGCGGACCGGGCCGGCCGGACGGTCGGCTTCGGCGGCCGATACCTTCCCGGCTCGCGGGCGGAGGAACGCGGGCTGGGCAAGTACGTGAACTCTCCGGAGGGGCCGCTGTTTCCGAAGCGGCGGCTCCTCTACGGCCTCGACCGGCTGGCGGCGGCCCTGCGCGAGGCTCCCGCCGACGCGCCGATCCTCCTCTGCGAGGGGTACTTGGACGTCCTCCTGCTCGTCCAAGCCGGCTTCCCTTGCGCGGTCGCCGCCCTCGGCACCGCTTTGACCGAGGATCACGCCCGGGCCCTTCGCCGGCACGGCCGGGCCGTCGCCTTGCTCCTCGATCCGGACGAAGCCGGCCGCCGGGCGGCCTTTCGGGCGGGGCGGATCCTGGTCGCCGAGGGCATTCCGGTGCGCGTGGTGGATCTTCCGGATGGAGTCGATCCGGCCGACATGGTCAGCTCGGGAAGGACCGGAGAACTCTCCCAACGGCTTGCCGAGTCCCGGGATATACTCGATTGGCGTCTCGATTCCTGGGTCCGGAAGGCGGATTTCGCCGACCCGGCGGTCCGGGCTCGGGCCGCGCACGAGGCCGCGGAGTGGATCCAGACCACTCCCGACCCGGCGCTGGCCGAGTTCTGGTCCGGCCGGGCGGGGGACCGCCTTGGGATCACGGGCGAGAGCCTCCGCCGACTGGTCCGGCACCGGTCCGACTCGCCCCGACCGGCCGCGGCGGTTTTCCCTTCCCGACCCACCCGCTCAGCCCTGGAGGTGCTCAGCCAGAACGAACGCGAGATCCTCTCCGCCCTGCTCCACGATCCCAGCCTCTACCCCCGCCACAAGGCCGAACTCGAGGCTCTCCGACTGGAGGATCCTCTCGCCGCCCAGGCCTTGAAATGGTGCCAGGATCGCCGAAACAAGGGCCTGCCCTTCGATCTGCCCCTGGCGCTGGCCGCCTTCCCGCGCGGGGAGGCCGCCTCCTGGCTCGACCGGGTCCGCCGGCAGCCGCCGCCGGACTGCGCTCGAGCCCTGGAAGAGGCCCTGGGCATGCTCCCGGCCAGCCGCGAGGAGGTTCTCCGGGAGAAGGGCAGGAACCGGTCCCGGGAGGGGGGAGCCCCCAGCGACGAAGACCTCGCCCGCCTCCAGCGACCGATCCGGATCCGGTCCGCCGACGAAGACTGACGCAAGCCCGCATGACCGCCCTGAAACTCGACAAGAAGACCGCCGCCATCCTCGAAACCCTGGTCAAGAAGGGGTCCGTGACCGGCTCCCTGCCGGCCGAGGAGGTCCAGGCGGCGTTCCCGAAGGTGGGGATCGACCTGCTCCACGAGGTGCTCGACCGTCTCGAGGAGGCTGGCATCCGCTTGGTCGAATCCGGAGAGGATCCGACCACCTTGCCGCCGGTGACGACCCCGATGGCGGTCAGCCCGAAGCCGCTGTCGGCCCAGTCCGCCCGGGCCCTGGCCGGGGGCCAGCAACCGGTCCTGGAGAAGATCGACGATCCGGTCCGGATGTATCTCACTCAGATGGGCGAGATCTCGCTCCTGACCCGGCAAGAGGAGATCTCCCTGGCCAAGAAGATCGAGGTCTCGCGCAAGATCTTCCGCCGGCTGGTCCTCGAGTCTGGTTTCGCCCTCGAACGGACTCTGGAGCTGCTCGACAAGGTCCGCAACTCCGAACTCGCCTTCGACCGGACCCTCAAGGTCAACCCCTCGGCCCAGGCCAACAGCTCCTTCGGCGTCATCCACTTCAACCGCCGGATGAAGAAGCAGGCGGTGGCCGAGGACTCCACCACCGGCACCTCCGACATCGACGGCGGCGCCGGCTACGAGCTGACCAAGCAGGATCTCGAGCAGCGGCTCGAGGGCCACTACCACGCGATCCAGGAACTCTACACCGCCGCCCAGCTGGTCATCGGCGTCGCCGCCGATAAGCGGCTGAAGAAGAGCGAGCGGCAGCTCTTCCGCAGCGGCCTGCGCGCCCGCCAGCGCTGCCTGGCGATCCTCACCGAGGAACTCCACCTCCAGGTCGACCTGGTCCAGGACATGATCTCGCTGCTCGAGGCCCGGGCCCGGGAGTGGCAGCCGGTGCACGAGGAGCTGCTCGCCTTCCCGCCGGCCCGTCGTCGGACCAAGGCCGGGCGCGAGGAGTACGAGGAACTCCGCCGCCGCGACCTCGAGTTCGAGATGCGGGCGCTGGAGAGCTACGAGGCCTTCCAGAGCCGCCTGGTCCGGGTCCGTCAGGCCCTCGACGCCTACGACGACGCCAAGAAGAAGCTCAGCTCGGGCAACCTGCGCCTGGTGGTCTCGATCGCCAAGAAGTACCGCAACCGCGGCCTCAGCTTCCTCGACCTGATTCAGGAGGGCAACACCGGCCTGATGAAGGCGGTCGAGAAATACGAGTACCGCCGCGGCTACAAGTTCTCGACTTACGCCACCTGGTGGATCCGCCAGGCCATCACCCGCTCGATCGCCGACCAGGCCCGCACCATCCGCATCCCGGTGCACATGATCGAGACGATGTCCAAGCTGCGGGCGGTGCAGAAGCGCCTGCTGCAGACGATCGGCCGCGAGCCCAGCCTGGAGGAGATGGCGGAGGCCTCCGAGATCTCGATCGACGAGGCGCGCCGGGTGATGAAGATCGCCAAGCACCCGATCAGCCTCGACCGGCCGATCGGCGACAGCGAGGACAGCTACTTCGGCGACTTCATCGAGGACGAGTCGTCCGAGAACCCGGTCGAGCGGGCCGGCCAGGAGATGCTCAAGGAGCGGATCGACGACGTCCTCGGTTCGCTCACCTTCCGCGAGCGCGAGATCATCAAGCTGCGCTACGGCATCGGCGACGGCTACACCTACACCCTCGAGGAGGTCGGCCGCATCTTCCGGGTCACCCGCGAGCGGGTGCGGCAGATCGAGGCCAAGGCGATCCGCAAGCTGCAGCACCCGATCCGGGCCCGCAAGTTGGTCGGCTTCCTGGACGGCCTCGGCGCCGGCTGACGGCCGCGGTGGTCGCCGCGCCGGCGCGGCGCCGTTAACCTGGGGACGTGAAGGAGACCCTCGCGGCCCTGGTCGCCGCCCAGCGCCTGGACGAGCGCTTGCTCGTCCTGCGCCGGCGGCGCGCCTCCCTGCCCGCCGAACTCAGCGAGCGCGAGGCCGGCCACGCGGTGCTCGAAGCCGAACGGGAAGAGGCCGAGGTCCGGCGCAAGGCGGCCCTGGTCCGGGCGCGCGAGCTCGAAAACGAGGTCCGCGGGCTCGAGGAGCGTCTGGCCCGGCTCGAGGCGAAGAGCCGGACTCTGCGCGATGCCGGCGCCGTCCAGGTCGCCCAGCACGAGGCCCAAGAGATCCGGGACGCGATTTCCCGCGCCCAGGACGAGGAACTCCAGTTGCTCGAAGACGCCGACCGGCTCGCCGGCGAGACCACCGAGCTGGCGGCCCGGATCGAGCAGTCGGCCGGGGAGCTGGCCGCCTTCCGCAGTCGGGTCGAGACCGACGCGGCCGAACTCGACGCGGAGATCGCCGAACTCGAGGGACGGCGCGACGCCAGGCTCGGCGCGGTCCCGAACCAGGTCGCCGAGACCTACCGCACCCTGCTTGACAAGCGGCAGGGCCGGGCGGTGGCGCCGCTCAAGGGGCGGAGCTGCGGCGGCTGCGGCATGGCCGTGCCGCCGAACGACCAGCTCGGAGTGATCAACGCGGCCAAGCTGGTCCGCTGCCGCTCCTGCCAGCGCTTCCTGGTCCCGCTGGAGGTCTGGTCGCCGGAGTCTTCGGCGGCCGAGGGGTCCTCCCCGCCGCCTCAGCGCTCCTAGACTGTCCGGCCGGGCCGGCGGTGCCGGCCGCTCCGACCATGGCCGTGATCCTGCCGCTTCTCCTTCTCTGCCATCCCGTCCTCCAGCAGTCGGACCCGCTCGCCGGCCAGCTTCCCAAGCGGGACCTCGGGGTGGACCGCTTCCTGGCCGAGTTCCCGGACTACGACGGTCGCGGGGTCCGGGTTGCGGTCCTCGACACCGGTATCGACCCCGGTCACCCGTTCCTGCAGCGGACTCCGGACGGCCGGCGGAAGATCGTCGACTGGTACGACGCCACCACCGACGGCCGGGTCGATACCAGCCTGCGCGCCGAACCGGTCGACGGCGCTCTGATCGGCCTGAGTGGGCGGCGGCTGGTGCTCGGCGGCCGGGCCGGCGCCGACGAGTACCGGCTCGGTCGGATCGACGCCGACTTCCTGCCGGCCGAACTCCGCCATCGGATCCTGGCCGAGCGGAAGGAGGAGTGGGAGAAGGGGCGGCGCGAATGGCAGGAGGCCAAGGTCCGTCGTCAGCACGATTTCGGCGACGCCGAACCGGCGAACCTGCGTCAGCAGGAGATCGCCGCCCGCTGGCAGGAGTTCCGTGATCCGGGTCCGGTTTGGGACCTGGTCGCCCTTCGCCGCGGCGAAGAGTGGCGGGTGGTGATCGACGCCGACGAGGACGGCGATCTGGACGAGGAGCGCGAGCTACGCTCCTTCCGCGCCAGCGGCGACTGGGCGGTCCTGGGCGATGAGGCGCTCCTCAACTACGCAGCCGAGGTGCGGGCCGACGGCGACGAGACCGTCCTCTTCTTCGATACCAACGGGCACGGCACCCACGTCGCCGGCATCATCGGCGCCTGGCAGGGCGAGGGCGGCCGGCTGAACGGGGTGGCTCCGGGGGTCGAGTTCGTGGCCATCAAGATCGGCGACGGCAAGTTCGGCGCCTCGACCAGCGGCTTCGCGATCGCCAAGGCCCTGGACTACGCGGTCGAGGCCGGCTGCGACGTCGCCAACATCAGTTTCGGCGGCCCGTCCTTCTTCGCCGACGGTCGCGAACCGGACGCCTGGATCATCGAGGAGGCGACCCGCCGCGGGTTGGCGGTGGTGACCAGCGCCGGCAACGAGGGGCCGACCCTGACCACGGTCGGCGCCCCGGCCACCTCGCGGGCCGCCTTCGCGATCGCCGCCGCGGTCTGGCCGGATACGCAAAAGGCGAACTACGCGGCCCTGCGGCCGGTCGGACCGGTCCTGTTCGACTTTTCGAGCCGCGGACCGCTGCCGACCGGCGCCCTCGGTGTCTCCTTCACCGCCCCCGGGGCGGCCCTCAGCAGTCTTCCCTCCTGGCGGATCACTCCGGCCGAGAACTTCAACGGGACTTCGATGGCGGCGCCGCAGGCCACCGGCTGCATCGCCCTGCTGATCTCCGGTGCCCGCGCCGAGGGAGTGGCGGCCGGCCCGGAGCGGATCCGGCGCGCCCTGCGCCTCACCGCCGAGCCTCTGCCCGGCGCGAGCTGGGTCGAACAGGGCCACGGCGCGATCCGGGTCCTGCCCGCCTTCGCGGCCCTGCGGAGCCTGGCCGAGGAAGGGCGGGAGGAAGTGGTCTGGGAGGTCGAGGCGGACAATCCTTTCGGCACCGGCGCCGGGATCTACCTGCGCGACCTGCCCGCGCCGACCCCCTTCGAACGCGCCGTGCGGATCGCACCGCGCTTCCCGGAGGAGGCCAGCCACGCCGAGCAGGCCGCCTTCCTGCGCACCTTCCGGCTCGAGGCCGACCAGCCCTGGATCCAAGTCCCGGAGGCGGTCTACGCCACCGCCGGCGGCCGCTCCTTCCCGGTCACGATCGATCCGACCGGTTTCGAACCCGGGTTGCACGTCGGCCGAATCCTGCTCTGGGACGCCGACCGCCCGGCGACGGCCGGTCCGGAGATCGTCGTGCCGGTGACGATCGTCGTTCCTTTCGCCACCGAAGCCGCCGACGGCCATCGCCTGGTGCGGAGCTTCCGGCTCGAGCCGGAAGCTCCGCACCAGGCGATGGCCGTCGGCGGCTT
>RFGR01000130.1 GCA_003696625.1 Planctomycetota bacterium | reverse complement strand
GCTTCCGGCTCGAGCCGGGTGGGCTCGAGCGGACCTTCGTCCGCGTGCCCTACGGAGCCAGCCGCTGCCGGGTCCGCTTCGTTCAGGACGGCCTCGGCCGCAACGAGTACCGGACCGGCGCCGGCAGCGTCAGCGGGTTCCGCTACGCCGGCGACCGGCAGCGGCGCGGCCGGTTCATCCTCGAGGACGGTGGCGAGGCCGGCCAGCTCGTGCCGGTCGAGCCGGGCACCGTCTTCGAGTACACGATCGCTTCCCGCTGGGCGGTGAACCGGCCGGCCGGGATCCGGCTCGAACTCGAGTTCCTCGGTGTCGTGCCGCAGGAGCAGGAACTGGTCGTGCCGGCCGGGCAGGGAATCGGTTGGCTGGCCCTCAAGTCGCCGCTGCGGTCGGTGGACCTCCGTTGCGAGGCCGGGATCGACGGCGTCGCCCGGCCCGTGACCGCGGACTGGAAGATCGTGCCCGATCCGATCCGGTCGACCGTGATGGGAGGGCGGGGGATGTTCCAAGCCGTCTTGGAGTGGCCGGTCGTGGTTCCGGCCGGCGGTGCCCGGCTCGAGCTGGTCATGCCGCGTTCGATCCAGACTACCGAGATCCGCGAAGACCTGATGCTCGTGATCCGCGACCAGAACGGCGTCGTGGTCGGCCGTCACATCGCCTACGAGAAGGAGACCGATCTCGGCCGCCTGGACGAGGGGACCTACACCTTCCGACTCGCTCACCCTTCGCTTGGGCAAGCGCCGCTGGCGGCGCGCTACGCCGGGGCCGAGGTCCGGATCCACCTCCAGGAACCGGCGCCGTCGCTGGCCGCCGACCTGGCCGGCGCCTTCGCCGGCGGCGAGGGCTCGGTCGGGCTGCGGATTCCCTTCGGCGGCTCGCGGCTGCTGGCGGTCCGAGTGCCCGAACTGCCGGCCCTGGCCGGCGGCGCCTACTACTTCGGCACGGTCCGGATCCGCTCCGGCGGGGACGACCTCCTGAGCCTGCCGCTTCGGATCGAGCGCCCGGCGCCGGCCGGAGAGGAGGCCGGCGCCGACGAGGATGCAGCCGAGCCGGGAGCGGAGGAGCGGGCCGCCTACGAGCGGCTGTCGGCCGGCGGCGGCGAGGAAGCCGCGGAGCCGGCCGCTCGTCTCGCCGCCGCCCGCGCTTGGGCCGAGGCGGCCCCCTCCTCCGGCGAGGCGGAGCTGGCGGTCCTGCGCGAGCTGGCCGCCGCCGGTCTGGCCGAGTTCGCCCGCGACCGCGCCCGGTCGTTCTTGGGGCGCTTCCCGGCTCTGCGCGACGCGTTCCTTGCCGCCGCCCCGGCCTGGAACCCCTGACCCCTCCCGCGTGGTAGGCTGGAAGACGTGGGGCACCAGCCACCGAACGAACCGGCCGCTGCCGCCTCCGTCCGCCCCACGCGGCTGGCGATGTGCGGGAACGTGTTCCCGGGCGACACCCCTGGCACGGTCTTCTCCGTCCTCGACGGTCCGGTGCGGGAATGGGCGCGGCGGCTGCGCGCGGTCGGCCACCCTGATCCAGTCGGTTTCGGCCTCTATCTCTCGGCCGGCGCCGCCGGACCGGTGGTCCGGTCCGAGGAGCGGCGCGGCCGGCTGAGCCGCTGCCTGGCCCGGGCCGGGGTGGAGGTCTGGACCGCGAACGCCTTCCCGTTCGGCGGCTTCCACGGCGAGCGGGTCAAGGAGCGGGCCTTCCTGCCCGACTGGCGCTCCCGGCAGCGGCTCGGATTCACCTGCCGGGTCGCGGAGCTGCTCGGCCACCTCCTGCTGCCGGGGCAGCGGGGCTCGCTGTCGAGCTGCCCGCTCGGCTACGGTCCGGACGCCCGTCGCTCGCTGCGCTCGGTCGAGCACCTGAAGCGGATGCAGGACGGCCTCCGGCGCCTCGAGGAACGCACCGGAGCCCGCGTCGTCCTGGCCCTCGAACCGGAGCCCGACGGCGCCTTCGAGCGGGTGGACGACCTGGCCGCCTGGCTCGACCGCTACGTCCTCGACGACGTCGCGCCGGAGGATCGACGGGTCGGGGTCTGTTGGGACCTCTGCCACTCGGCGGTGGTCGGCGAGCGGCCGGAGGACGCGGTCGCGGCTCTGCGCCGGACCGGGGTGCCGCTCGGCAAGGTCCAGATCTCGGCCGCGCTCCGCGTCGAGGGCGGCCTCGACGCGGTCCGGATCGAGCGTCTGCGCGGGCTGGCGGCCGACCCCTGGCTCCATCAGGTGCGCGGCCGCCTCCGCGACGGGCGCCCGCTGGCCTGCAGCGACCTTCAGCGGCTCCTCGACTCGCCGGCGGTCTGCGAGCAGGTCGACTCCCTGCGCATCCACTGCCACGTCCCGGTCCACCTCGACGACTTCGGCGACGGGCTGCTCGCCACCCCCTGGCGGGAGGCGCTGCCGATCGCCCTCGAGCTCGGCTGCACGGATTTCGAACTCGAGACCTACACCCTGCCGCTGCTGCCGGCCGGCCTCGGCGGCGGCGACCTGATCGGCACCTTGGTCGACGAGATGGGCGCCTGCCGGCGCGCCCTCGACGCGGCGACGGCCGATCGCCGGCCGGCGGCCGGTTGACAGCGAGCCGTTGCCAACCTATTCTTTCCCGCCCATCCCGGACGAATCGCCCGGGATCGGCCCCTTCGTCTAGTCTGGCCTAGGACACCAGGTTTTCATCCTGGCAACAGGGGTTCGAATCCCCTAGGGGTCACCATCCCGCCCGACGGCTGCGGCCGTCGGGCTTTTTCATTCCGCCAGCGGATGCGCCCGCCGGTAGAGGCGACGAAGCTGTTCCAGGTCGACGTGGGTGTAGATCTGCGTGGTGCCGAGGCTGGCGTGCCCGAGCAGCTCCTGGACCGTCCGCAGGTCGGCGCCGCGGCGAAGCAGGTGGGTGGCGAAGGAGTGGCGCAGCGTGTGCGGGGAACAGTCCCGGCCGATGCCCGCCCGGAGCAGGCAGCGGCGGAGGATCCGGCGCAGGGATCGATCGCTCAGGCGGCCGCCTCCACGGTTCAGGAACAGGGCCCGGCGGTCGAGGCCGCGGGCGGCCTTGCTCGCCAGGTAGGCCCGCAGGGCGGCCACCGCGGGGCGCCCGAGCATGCCGAACCGCTCCTTCCGGCCCTTGCCGCGCAGGAGCACCAGGCCGCGCCGCAAATCGAGGTCGGCCTCGTCCAGTCCGACCAGCTCCGAAGCCCGGCAGCCGGTGGAATAGAGGACCTCGAGCAGGGCCTTGTCGCGGGCTCCCTCGGGGTCCCGGACCGGGTCGGGGGCGGCGAGGAGGGCCTCGACCTCCTCCTCCTCGAGGTAGCGCGGCAGGCGCCGCGGCCGCCGCGGCGCCCGCAGGGCCGCGGCCGGGTTCGACTCGATCCGGCCGGTCTCCTCGAGCCAGGCGAAGAAGCTGCGTAGGCTGGAGAGATGGCGGGCGATCGAAGCCGGGGCCAAGCCGGCCGCGGCCAGCTCGCCGAGGTGGAGACGCAGCCGGGCCGGCCGCAGCTCCGCCGGCCGACCGGGGTCGCTGCCGCGGTCCAGGAAGCGGAGCAGCCGCTCGATGTCGCGGCCGTAGGCGCGGAGGGTGTGCGGGCTCACCTGCCGCACCTCGCGCAGGTGGTGGAGGAACTCCGCACAGGCCTGTCGCCAGGCCTCGGAAGCAGCGGCGGCCGCGCCCGGCATCGGGGCCATAATAGGGGCCGGATGAGCGTCTTCCGCGTGCGGACGCTGCGCCGGCTGGACGGCGCTCCCGATCCCGGTCGGCTGCTGTCGGCGCTGCCGCCGGGCTCGCGGCCGGTGTTGCTCGACAGCTCCGACGGCTGCGGCTGGACCGTCCTCGCCTGGTCTCCGGACCGGATCCGGAGCGGCTGTCTGCAGCCCGACGACCCGGTCGATCCGGGCCGGGCGCTCGCAGCCGTCGCCGGTGGCGAGGAGTGGCGGCGGGACGAGCCCGAGCCGCCGCTGGCCGGCGGCTGGCTGGGTTTCTTGGGCTTCGAATGCGGCCACGCCTGGGAATCCTTTCCCTGGCGGCCGCCGGCCCCCGGCGGACTGCCCGACTTCCACTTCGCCCGCTATCGCCGGGCCCTGGTCTGGGCTCCGGACCGCAGCCTCCGACTGCTCTGGGCCGAACCGGTCGGCGCCTCCGGAGCGGCAGCAGAACGGCGGCAGGTCGAGGAGGATTGCCGCCGGCTCCTCGCCGCCGGCGACCCCGGTCTCGAAGGCGGGTGGCTGTCGGCGCCGCCGCGGTCCCGGATTCCCGCGGCTCGTTACCGGGCGGCGGTCTCCGAACTGCGGGCCCGGATCGGCCGGGGCGAACTCTACCAGGCCAATCTCTCACACCGGTTGGAGGGTCCGGCGCCGGAACGGCCGCGGGCCCTGTACCGCCTGCTCCGGCGGGAACAGCCGACGGCGATGAGCGCCTACTGGGAAGACGGAGCCGGGCGGGCCCTGCTCTCCTGGTCGCCCGAACGCTTCCTGCGCGTGCGCGGGGCTGAGGTCGAGACCCGGCCGATCAAGGGGACCGCCCCGCGGGACGGCGACGCCGCCGAGGACCGGCGCCTGGCGGCCGGGCTGGAGCGCTCGGCCAAGGAACGGGCGGAGCTGACGATGATCGTCGATATGGCCCGGAACGACCTCGGCCGGATCGCCCTGCCGGGCAGCGTCCGGGTGCCGTCCTCCGGCCGGATCGAATCGCTTCCGACCGTCCACCAGCGGGTGGCGACCGTGACCGCGCGCTGGGATCCCGCCCTTGGTCCGGCCCGCCTGCTGGCCGCGACCTTCCCGCCGGCCTCGGTTACCGGGGCGCCGAAGGTGGCGGCGCTGGCGGCGATCACCGAGCTGGAGGAGGAGGCGCGCGGTCCCTACTGTGGCTCCTTCCTGGCCTGGGAACCGGGCGAGCCCCGGCTGGACGCCTCGGTCCTGATCCGGACCGCCGTCGTCGCCGGCGGCCGCCTCCACCTCCGGGTCGGCGCCGGCATCGTCTGGGACTCCGACCCCGAGCGCGAGTGGCAGGAGACCCTCTGGAAGGCGCGCTTCCTGGCTGCGGCCGCCGCGAGGCCGGAGGAGGCGCCGGCGTGAAGAAGGGGATCCCGGGCCGGGAGATGACCCGGCTGATGCTCGACGGGCGACTGCACGACCCGGCTGACCCGGCGGTGCCGGCCTCGTGGCTGGCCCTGCTCCGGGGGGAGGGGATCTTCGAGACCTTCGCGGTCGAGGACGGCGAGCCGACCCCTTTCCTCGACGGGCACGAACAACGGCTCTTCGCCAGCGCCGAACGGCTCGGCATGGATCTCGCCGGCGAGGGGCTGCGGGCCGGCCTGGCCACCTTCCTTCCCGTCCTTGGCGGTGGCTCCTGGCGGGTCCGGCACACCGTCCTGCGCGGCGCCGCCGGCGAGCTGCACCGGATGTGGAGCGCCGGTCCGCTGCCGCCGCCGCCGGACGAGGTCGAACTCGTCCTGGCCGAGTTCCGGCGCGATCCCGCCGATCCGCTGGTCCAGGCCAAGACGATCTCTCGTGCCCGGGAGCAGCTCGCCCGACGCACGGCCCTGGCCGCCGGCGCGTGGGAGGCGCTGTTCCTCAACCTGGCCGGCGATCTGGCCGAGGCGACCAGCGCGAATCTCTTCGTAGCATGCCACGGGGTCCTGCGGACCCCGGCCGAGGACCAGGGCATCCTGCCCGGCGTCACCCGGCGGGCGGTTCTCGACGGCTGTCGCCGGTCCGGGATCCCGGTCGAGGAAGGAGTCCTGCCCCTTTCGGCCCTGACCGAGGCCGAGGAGGTCTTCCTGACCAACTCGGTGATCGGCGTGATCCCGGTCCGGGCGGTCCGTGGCGTCACGGACTCCCTGCCCGGAAAGAGGGGAACCTGGCTGCCGCGGGTCCGTAGTGCTTATCTTGAGTGGAAGAGACGGTGTGCCGACGCCGTCCCTGACCGGAGGTCGACATGATCTTGTACGCCCTGCTCCTCCTGCCCGTGCCCCAGGCCGTCTCGGTCCAGGACGATCTCGATGCCCGGATCGAGGCCTACGAGGAGGTGGTGAAGGACAAGGGCCGGGTGCCCGAGGCCATCTCCCACCTCGACGGCCTGCTTCAGCACTACCAGAAGCTGGCCGATCGCCGTCGGGAGATCGCCGAGGCCCTGGAGTTCGACGAAGGCGACCCGAAGGCCCTGAAGAAGGAGGACAAGGAACTCGCCCGGCAGCAGGAGCGGATCGTCGACGCGGTCTGGCTCGCCTTCGACGCCCGCAGCCGCAAGCGGGCCCGGCCGCCGGAGAACGTCGATCTTTGGCGAACCGCGGCGGTGGTCCTCGGCCGGATGGGCGAGGAAGGGGCGAAGTATCTGTGGGAGGCCTTCGAGGACAAGCGCTTCACCAAGGACGTCGAGTTCCGGGCCCACATCGTCCGCCAGATCGGTTCCACCCGGGACTGGGACCAATGGAAGGAACTGGTCGACCTGCTCGACTACAAGGATGAACTCGTCATCGCCGCCGCCGCCGAATCCTTGGCCCGGTTCGGCGAAGCGCCGGCCAAGATCCGGCAGGAATCGACCAAGTACCTGGTCAAGCGACTCGAGTCCTACCAGAACGCGGCCCTCGACGGCGAGGACACCACCGCCCGCCGGGTCTACCGCACGGTCCGGGAACCGATGACCCGGGCCCTCTCCGCCCTGACCGGCCAGTCGTTCCGCGATCCGCTCGACTGGACCAAGTGGTGGAACAACGTCGGTCAGAAGAAGGACTACTGGAAGGAAGACTGAGTCCCGGATGCAGCCTCCGTCCCGCCGCCGGCCGGGCCCGCTCCGGGGCCTGGTTTTCCTTGCTCTGCTGCTTTCGGCGTCGGCCTGCGGCGAAGAGCCGGTGCCGTCGCCGCCCGCGGCCGTCCATCTTCGGCGCGCCTGGACCGGAGAGGCCGGGGACGGCCTGCGGGTGGTCCTCGAGGCGCTGCCGCACGCCGAACTCGAGGCGGCGACCGGCTGGAGCGAGGCGGCTCTGCTCCGGCGCGAGTTCGGGCTTGGCGACGAGGTCCTCCTCGAACTCCACCTGATCGGTCCGGTGGACCGGCTGGGCGATCCGGGCACCGTCAGCGGCAGCCGGGGCGAGCCGATCGGACGTCCGCTCGGGCCGCCGCCGCCGGGCCTGGATCCCCAGGCCCGCAGCCTCTGGTTGGCGCTGGCCGGTGGCAGGGCCCTGCCGACGGCGGGAACGGCCCGGCGGAGCTTCCTGATCCTGGCGCCGTCCCTGCCGGACGGGGAGCGGCTGAGCTGGAGCCGAGGCGGGGAACGGCTCGACCTCGTCGCCCGCAGTTGGACCGGTCGCGAACGTCAGGATTTCCTGACCCCGGGCCGACGGCGGGCGGTTCCCGAGGACCATCCTTCCCTCGAGGCCTCGGCCCCGGCCGGGGAGCCGGAGGAACCCGATCGTGGCTGACCCGATCCTGCCCGCACCGCGGCCTCAGGGCGGCAGCCTGCTGCCGGCCCGCGAACTCGAGGCGCTGCAGCACGCCTTCCGACATCTGGCGGAGGTGCAGGAGGGCCTGCTCGACCGGCTCGAACAGGCCGAGGCCGACCGCAGACGGGAACGGCGCCTGCTCCTGCCGCTGGCCGTCGCCGGCGGCCTCCTGCTGGCGGCGGCCGTCGGCGTCCTCGCCTGGGTGGTGGTCCGCCAGCCCGGGTTGGAGGATCTGCAAGCCGCGGTCGCGGCCGGGCGGGCCGAGGTGGTTCTTCCCGCCCCGGAAGTCACCGTCACCGCCCCGCCGTCGGCGGTGGATCAGGCGACCGTCGAGGCGCTGGTCCGGCAGCTCGAGGACGCGCGCGAGCAACAAGCCCGGGCGCAGGACCAGCTCGCCGAATTCGGCCGGCGTCTGGCCGAGCGGGAGGAGGAGACCCTGCGTCTCCTGCAGGGGCTGGGGGCGCTGGCCTCGGCCTCCGCCGACCGGGCCGCCGAGCCGCCCGGTTCCCCGCCGGCGGCGGCGCCGGCCCCGGCGAAGACCGAGGCCGGCGTGCCGGATCCGTGGCTGGGCACCTTGAACGGACTGCTCGCGGTCGCCGGCTACGGCCGCTTCCAGTTCGACGCCGGCCGCAGGCGGCCGGGTCAGCCGGTGCTAGAAGACGTGGTCCTCTACGAGTGGGGGGCCGACGGGCTGCTCGATTCGATCGTTCGCGCCGCCGAGGCCAGGTTCGCGCTGCACCAGATGACCGGACTGCTGGTGGTCGAGTTCCGTGACGGCGTCCGGACCCGCGGCGGCCTTCGCGCCGTGCTGCCGCCGGAGGGGCTGCGGCTCGAGTTCGCCGATCTCGATCCGCGGCCCTGGCTGGATCACTTCCCGGAGCTGGCCGGCGCCGACCCCGCCGCCGCCGATCCGGCCGAGGTCGAACGGATCCGGCTGGCCCTCGATCGGCTGCTGCAGCGGCGCCGGCCGGCCGGCTACTATCGCCTGGCCTCGCTCGGCGGGGTCGAAGAGCACGCGCTCCGCCTGGTCCAGATCCAGCGCTTCGACCCCTCCGGCCGGTTGATTCGAACCCTCGAGGCCGATCGACTCGAGATCCGCCCGCACCCCTCGGGCGAGGTCGAACTCCTACTGCTGCACGGCGCCATCCACGAGGACGGGATCCGGCGCCCCTTCTTCGAAGACCGGTTCCGCCTCTTCCTGCCCGACCAGCCGCTGGCGGAGTGGCGCGACAGCGGCCTGCCTCTGGCCGAGCCGGGGCCGTGAGTCCGGCCGCACCGCAACGGGAGGCGCTGGGGGTCGCCGAGGCGGTCGCCGCCGCTCAGGCGGCCCTCGACGGCCTCGGCGAGTTCTGGATCCGCGGCGAGGTCTTCGAGTACCGCGGACCCTATCGCGGCTCCGGTCACTACTACTTCAAGCTGCGCGACGAGGAGGCCCAGATTGAGGTCAAGATGTGGCGCGGCAACGCCGTCCGGGGCCTCCGCTGCGAACTGGCGGAGGGCCGGCTCGTGCTCGCCCACGGCCGCTTCGACGTCTGGCCTCGGCGCGGCAACCTCTCCTTCGTCCTCGACCGGGTCGAGGACGCCGGCGCCGGCGATCTGGCCCGGCGCTTCGAGGAGCTGCGCCGGCGCCTGCTCGCCGAGGGCCTGTTCGACGAGGAGCGGAAGCGACCGCTGCCGGCCCGGCCGCGCCGGGTCGTCCTGATCACCGCCCATCCCTCGGCCGCCGCGGCCGACTTCCTGCGCACGCTCGAGGAGATGCGGGCGCCGGTTCGGGTCTGGCTGCGGCCGGCCCGGGTTCAGGGCGAGGGGGCGGCCGCCGACTTGGTCGCCGCCCTGGCCGAGGCCGCGCGGGCCCGTCCGGACCTGGTCGTCCTCAGCCGCGGCGGCGGCTCGCTCGAGGATCTCTGGGCCTTCAACGAGGAGCCGCTGGTTCGGGCGGTCGCCGCCGCGCCGATCCCGGTCTTGAACGCGGTTGGACACGAGACCGATTTCACCCTCTGCGACTTCGCCGCCGACGCCCGGGCGAAGACCCCGACCGCCGCCGCGGTGGCGGTGGCCGAGGGCTGGCTGGAAGCGCGGGCGCACCTGGCCGCCCTCGGCGAGCGGCTCGGCGCCGCCGCCCGCGAGCGGATCGACCTGGAGCGGACGCGGTTGCGCGAACTTCGCCTGCTGCTTCGGGAGCAGCGTCCCGAGCGGCGGCTGGAGCGATTCCGGGACCGCCTCGAACTCCTGCACGGCGAACTCGAGCGCGGCGTCCGCAACCGGCTCGCCGCCGCCCGGCTGCGCCTGGAACGGCTGCTGCGGCGGCTGGCCGCGGCCGGGCCCGAGCGGCCCCTGGCGCTGGCCCGCCAGCGTCTCACCGGCCTGGCGCCGCGGCTGGCGGCGGCCTCGCCCGAAGCGCTGCTCGACCGCGGCTATGCCCTGGTCGAGCGCCGGGACCGGCCCGGCTTCCTGCGGGATCCGGCCGCGGCGCCGCCCGGCACCGGCCTTCGGATCCGCCTCGCCCGCGGCTCGCTGCGCGCCCGGGTCGAGGCGAGCGCGGACGAACCGGAAAGCGGTGGCCGCGACGGCCGCAATCGGGGAGAATGAGCCGAGCCCCGGGCGGCTCTCGTCCCTGACGTGATGGCCAAGACCTCCAAACCCTCCCCTGAGCCCCAGCCGGACGCCTCCTTCGAGGAGAGCCTGGCCCGGCTCGAGAACCTGGTCGAGGAACTCGAGAGCGGCGACCTCAGCCTGGAGGAGGGGGTCGCACGCTATCGCGAGGGGGTCGGCCTGCTCCAGGCATTGCGGGAGGAGCTGGGTCAGGCCGAGGCCCAGGTCGAGGAACTCAGCGAGGTGCTGAATCGAACGCTCGCCGAACTCGAAGGGGAGGAGGATGGTGGCGACGAGGACGGCGCCTAGTCCCTTCCGGGCCTGGCTCGACCGGGTGCGGCCGACGATCGACCGCGCCCTGGAGGAGGCCGCCGCCTCTTCCAGCCTGGGCGCGGCACCGGACGAACTGGCCGCTGCCGTCCGCCACGCGCTGCTGTCCGGAGGCAAGCGAGTCCGTCCGGCCCTCGCCCTGCTCGCCTGCGAGGCGGCCGGCGGTCCGGCCGAGGCGGCGCTGCCGGCGGCCGTCGCCTGCGAAATGGTTCACTCCTATTCCCTGGTCCATGACGACCTTCCCTGCATGGACGACGACGTCCTCCGCCGCGGCCGGCCGACGGTCCACGTCCTCTTCGGCGAGGGAGGCGCCGTCCTCGCCGGCGACGCGCTTCAGGCCCTTGCCTTCGAGGTTCTGGCCGACCAGGAGGACGCGGCGCTGGTCCGGGACCAGGTCCGGATCCTCGCCGCCGCGGCCGGGCCGGCCGGCATGGTCGGCGGCCAGCAGCTCGATCTCGCCGCCGAGGGGCGGCCGGTCGGGCCGGAGGAGGTGCGGGCGATCCACGCCGCCAAGACCGGCGCTTTGCTCGCCGCCGCCCTGCGCCTGGGAGTCCGAGCCGCCGGGCGGGACCCCTCCGCCTGGGAACCCTATGCCCAGAGCCTCGGCCTCCTCTTTCAGGCCACCGACGACCTGCTCGACGCCACCGGCACCACCGCCGAACTGGGCAAGACCGCCGGCAAGGACGCCGCCCGCGCCAAGCCCACCCTGGTCTCCGCCCTCGGCCTCGAGCAGGCCGCCGCCGCCGCCCGGGAGCTGGGCCGGCGCGCCCGCGCCGCCCTCTCCCGGCTCGACCCCGTCCGCCATCGGGAGATCTTGGCCGACCTGCCGGACTTCCTGCTCGAGCGTTGCCGATGAACCCCCTCCTCCTGTCCGAGATCCAGTCCCCGGGCGACCTGCGGGGACGCAGCCTGGAAGAACTCGAGGACCTCTGCCTGCAGATCCGGGCCGCCCTGATCGAGAAGGTGCGGCGGACCGGCGGCCACCTCGGCAGCAACCTCGGAGTCGTCGAGCTGCTCGTCGCCCTGCATCGGGTGTTCGACTTCCGGCGGGACCGGCTGGTCCTCGACGTCAGTCACCAGTGCTACCCGCACAAGATGCTGACCGGCCGCTACGCCGGGTTCGACCGCCTGCGCCAGACCGGCGGCTTGTCCGGTTTCTGCAACCGCTCCGAGTCGCCGTACGACGTCTTGACCGCCGGCCACGCCGGCACCGCGATCTCCTTCGCCTGCGGCTTGGCCGAGGGCTTCCGCGGCAGCGGCGGCGAGGAAGGCGATCCGTGGGTGGTGGCGCTGGTCGGCGACGCCGGCCTCGGCGCCGGCAACAGCTTCGAGGGCCTGAACTACGCCGGTGAGCGCCGGCCGCGGCTGCTGGTGGTCCTCAACGACAACGAGTGGTCGATCGCCCGCTCGGTCGGGGCCCTGGCCCGCTATCTGTCCCGGATCCGCTCCTCGCGCACTTTGCAGGCGACCTATGAGCGCCTGACTGATCTCGCCCGCCGGATCCCGGTGCTCGGCGACCGGTTGGACGAGGTCGGCGAGGTCGTCCGCCACGTGCTGGTGCCGGGGCACGTCTTCGAAGAGATGGGGGTGAACTACGTCGGCCCGCTCGACGGCCACGACCTCGGCGGCTGCATCGACGCCCTGGAGCGGGTCCGCCGCCTGGACGGGGTGACGATGATCCACTTCCTGACCGAAAAGGGGCGCGGCTTCGCGCCGGCGGCCGAGGACGCAGAGCGCGCCCACGGTGTCAAGCCGGAGTCCGCCAAGACCGAGCCGGCGGCGGCGACGCCGCGTCGATCCTGGACCGACTGCTTCGGGCGCGCTCTGGTCGCCGCCGCCGAGCGCGACGCGCGGATCGTCGCGATCACCGCCGGGATGCCCAGCGGCACCGGCCTCGCCGGTTTCGCCGAGCGGTTCCCGGGGCGCTTCTTCGACACCGGCATCACCGAACAGCACGCGGTGGCGATGGCCGGCGGTCTGGCCACGGCCGGTCGCAAGCCGGTGGCGGCGATTTACAGCACCTTCCTGCAACGGGCCTACGATCAGGTTTTCCAGGAGGTGGCCCTCCAGGGTGAGGACGTCCTGCTCTGCCTCGACCGGGCCGGTCTGGTCGGCCAGGACGGTCCGACCCACCAGGGACTGTACGACCTGGCCTACCTGCGGGCGCTGCCGGGACTGACCCTGGCCTCGCCGCGGGACGCTCTCGATCTCGAACGGATGCTTGCCGCTGCTCTCGAGCGGGGCGGCCCCTGGGCGCTGCGCTGGCCGCGCGGCGCGGCTCCGGAGCGGATCGGCGGCCCGGCCGAACTGCGGCCGGAACTCCAGCCCGGCACCGCCGAGCGGTTGCGGACCGGGGACCGCGGCGCCGTCCTCGCCCTCGGCGCGATGGTCGAGCCGGCCCTGGCCGCGGCCGAACGTTTGGCCGCCGCCGGCATCGAGGTGGAGCTCTGGGACGCCCGCTTCTGCAAGCCGCTCGACCTCGGCCTGATCGCCGACCTGGCCCGCCGCCATTCCTGGCTGGCGACCGTCGAGGAGCACTCCCTGAACGGTGGCTTCGGCGCCGCCGTGGCCGAGGCTCTGGTCGATCTCGAACTCGAGCAACCGCCGCGGCTGCTCCGGCACGGCGTCCCCGACCGCTTCATCGCCCACGCGAGCAGCCGCGAGGAACAGCTCGAGGAGTGCGGCCTGACCCCGTCGGCCCTGGCCGCCGCCTGGCGCCGAGCGACCGGCGTGCCGGTCCTGGAGGCCAGCGATGCCTGACCGGGGCAACGGCCGTCCGGCCCGGGCCATCTGCTGGGCCGAGCGGATCCACCTCCCGGTATCGCGCAAGCCCCGGGTTCTGGTCCTCGCCGATCCGCTGAAGAACCTCGGTGAGGAGGCCGACCGGATCGTCCAGCACCTCGGCGACCGGGTGCGCCTGATCGGTCCGGAACTCTCCCGTTCCCTCGAACCGATCCGGTGCCGGCCGGACCTGGTCATCGTCCTCGGCGGCGACGGGGCCATGCTGGCGACCTCGCACCGCCTCGGTTCGCGCCCGGTGCCGGTGCTGGGAGTGAACTTCGGCCGGATCGGCTTCCTCGCCGCCGTCTCCCCGGACCGGGCCGAGTTCGTCCTCGACCAGGTCCTGGCCGGCGAAGGGCGCTGCGAGGGCCACGCGATGATGCGAGCCATCGTCCAGCGCGGCGGAGAGAGCCTACTCGACACCCACATCCTCAACGAGGTGGTCGTCCAGCGATCCTGGGGGTCCTCGATGGTCGAGATCGATCTCACCGTCGACCGCCGACCGGTCTGCACCTATCGGGGCGACGGCCTCATCGTCGCCACCGCCACCGGCTCCACCGCCTACTCCATGTCGGCCGGCGGGCCGGTGCTCAGCCCGCGCCTCGACGCCTGGGTCGTGACGCCGATCGCGCCGCACTCGTTGAACCAACGGCCGGTCGTCCTGCCCGGGCAACGCTCGGCCCTGTTGCAAGTCAATGGGCACTCCGGTTTTACCGCCGACGGTCACCTGGAGGCCCGGCTTGAGCCCGGGGATCTGGTGCGAGTGCGCCCGAGCAAGAGGAAGTTCCACCTGGTGGTGGATCCGG
>RFGR01000129.1 GCA_003696625.1 Planctomycetota bacterium | reverse complement strand
TCTCCTGATGACGCCCTTCCTGCTGCTGCTGGCCCTGGCCGCGACCCCGGCCCAGGAGGAGACCACCGCTCCGACCCGGATCGAGGATCTCGCTCTCGAGTTCAGCCCGCCGGCGCTGGAGGGCCTGCGCGCGGCGCTTCGTCCCGGCGGCCAGCTCCGCGCCCGCTGGACCGGCCGCCGCGAGGGCCGGGACCTGGCCCTCTCGCTGTTCGGCCTCCCGCGCAGGGAGTGGCGGCTCGGAGATCCGGCGGTGGTCCTGGCCCGGGTGGCGGAGCAGCAGCGCTTCGAGGGCGGTCTCGGTCGCCACCCCTTCGACCGCTCCGGCCTGCTCGCCGGCCCCTTCGGCACCCTGCCCGTGGCCGGCTGGGCCGAAGCCGGAGCGGTGCCGGGCCCGGACGGCCGGGCCCGCAGTCTAGTCGTGCTCTGCGGTCTCGGCCGGGACGAGGCCTGGGTCCTCCAGGTCGAGCTGGCGCCGCCGGCGCCGGCGGAGGATCTGGGCGAGCTGCGCCGGCTGCTGGCCGCCGGCCTGCGCTACCTCGGCGAGACCGAGGATCCGCGCTGGACCGACGAGGAGGCCCGCGCCCGCTGGGAGCGGGACCGGCCGGAGGATCTCCAAGGCCGCTTGCGGATCGAGCGGACCGACCACTATCTGATCCTGACCAACAGCTCGAGCGGTCGCACCTTCGGCCGCAAGATGGAGGAAGCCTGGGAACGGATCCGATCCACCTATCCGTTCCCCGATCTGCCTGGGCGCAAGTTGCTGCCGGTCTTCCTGTTCCGGACCAAGGAGGAGTACGTCTCCTTCTACGCGGCCATCGCCGGCATCGACCGCGAGCAGGCCGCCCGCTCCAAGGGACACGCCTGGCGGGACTACTACGCCACCTTCTACGACGCCCCCGGCGACCCCGTCCACATCCACGAAGCCACGCACCAGATCTTCCGCAACCGGCTCGGGCTGAGCGGGGGCGGTTCCTGGTTCCAGGAAGGGGTGGCCGAGTACCTCTCAACCACCGCCAACGAACGCCGGGCCTGGGCCCGGCGGGCGGCCCGGGACGGAACCTACACGCCGTTCCGGGACTTCGTCGGCATTCCCTCGCTCCTGCGCAGCGCCGGCGGCGAGCGCAATGTCCGCGGCGGCAGCGTCGCCGGCGGCCACTACCTGCAGGCGGCCAGCATCATCGCCTTCCTGCGCGAGAGCGACTTCGGCGCCGAGCGCTTCCCCGACTTCCTGCGCGAGGTCGGCTCCGTCCGCGGCGGCGAGGACGAGGTCGAGGCGGCGATCCGCCGGGTCTACGGCTGCTCCCTGCCCGAGCTGGAGCGGGAGTGGGTCGAGTTCTGGCGCCGGCGCCGCTGAGGAGCCTCACGGTCGCGGCGGCCGGGGCAGCTCGATCCGCTCGCCGACCGGGGCGTAGAGCCGGCCGCCGAGGCGGCCGACCGGATGAAGGGCCGCCTCGTCGGGCAGGCCGTCGGCGCCGAGCAGGGAGGGGTCGAGCCGGAAGGCCAGGACCTCCGCGATCAGGAAATCGACCGGGCCGCGACCGAGTTCGAGGTGACGATCGAGCCGGCACTCGAGGCGGACCCGGGTTCCGGCCAGGCCCGGCACCGCCACCCGTTCCCCCGGCTCGAGCCCCAGGCCGAGGGCCTCCGGTTCGCTCCGCTCGGGCGGATACTCGGCGCTGGTCGCGACCAGCTGGTCGAGATGGTCGGTCTCGGCCAGATGGACGACCAGCTCGCCGGTCTCGAGCGCGTTGCGGGCGGTGTCCTTGCGGCTGCCGTCGCGCCGGCGGCCGACGCCCAGGCCGAGCAGCGGCGGGTCGGAGCTGATGCCGCCGTAGAAGCTGAAGGGCGCGGCGTTCACGACGCCGGCGGGGGAACGGGTCGTCACCCAGGCGATCGGTCGCGGCACGAGCACGGCCGTCAGCAGCCGATAGGCCCGCCGCCGATCGAGGGTGGCCGGGTCGAGGGTGGTCAGGGTTGCCATGGCCGGACCACCAGGATGCCGTCGCGGACGTAGACCCGGACCTCGAACGGCCCCCGGAAGGTCTCCGGATCGAGTGGTATCCGCTCGTCGGCGCCGTCCGGCCCGAGAATCCGGATCGCCCGGCGGTCCGGCTCGAGCCGCAGCCGGAGACGGCGGCCGGCGCCGAAGGACTCGCCCCGCAGCGGCAGGCTGGCGACGCTCTCCTTCGGCTCGAGGTAGGCGCGGAGGCCGCCGTTGCGGCCGAGCCGGATCCGAAGCCGGCGCTCCCCCCGCCCGCTGAGCAGCAGCCCCCCCTCCGGGCGGCCGCTGGCGCCGTAGCGCACCTCGAGGTCGATCGCCGGCCGGCCGCTCCAGCGCGGCAGCAGGACGAAGTCGACGGTCTCGCCGGGGTAGGCGGCGAGCAAGGACCAGCCGTCCGGACCGGGCGGATCGAACTCCCTCCCTCGCTGGAGTCGGCCGGGGTAGACGGCGGCCGGGGTCGCCCGGGACAGGTAGTCGGCGACGGTCCAGCCCTGGACCTTCAGCCAGGGCCAGGGGCCGGGGTCGGCCTGCAACGCCGCCTCGACCCAGTGACGGCGCAGGTCGAGCAGGCCCTCACCGGGAAGGCCCTCGAGCACGTCCAGCAGGGGCCGGTCCGGGTCGTCCTGACGAAGGAGGGCGAAGGAGACCCCCTGGGTGCTCCAGGGGCCGGGCGGCGGCACGGCCAAGGACTCGGCCCAACCCTCCTGGAACCAGACCGGGGCCGCACGCAGGGCGGGCCGGTCGATGGCCAACAGGTGGGCGGCCTCGTGGCGGAAGGTGGTCAGCCAAGTCGCCGGCGGTCCATGTTCGACCAGCAGGGGATCCAGACGCGGCAGCGGCACCACCGCCGTCCGCCGGGAGGAGACCGTCCGCGCCGTCTCCGGAGCCGCCTCGAGGCCGAGTTCGGCGTAGATGCGGGCAGCGGCGGCCGGATCCGAGGCCACCCGCAGTCGCAACGGCGCCGGCGAGGGCCGGGCCGGCCAACGCGACCGCCGCTCGCAGGCGGTTGCGACCGCCGCCAGCTCGCTCTCCAGCCGCGGCCGCCAGCCGGCCAGGGCGGCCGGAAGCTCGAGCCGAATCCCGGCCGCGGCCGCTGGCGGCGGCGGCTCGGCCGAAGGGCTGACGCAGGCCGGGAGCAGGGCGACAATCGCGGCCAGATGGCAGACCGTCCCCCCGAGCCGCCGCAGCCGCTGCGCGGCGTCCTGTTCGACCTCGACGGCACCCTGGTCGACTCGGAGCCTCTGCACCTCGAGAGCGCCCTGCGGGTTCTGGCCGCGCACGGGGTCCGACCCGACCCCGGCGGCTTCGCCGACTACACGGGCTGGGCCGAGCTGCCGTTCTGGGCCGAGCTGCGCCGCCGCTTCGGCCTCGCCGAAGAGCCCTCCGAGCTGGCCGAGCAGCGCACCGCGGCCTATCTCGAACTTCTCCACGGGCGCAGCATAGAACCGCTGCCGGGCGTGACCGAACTCCTCGATCTCCTGGCCGCGCGGGGTGTTCCGGTCGCGATCGCCAGTTCCTCGCCGCGGGCGCAGATCGACGCCTCCTTGCGCGCCGCCGGCCTGGCCGAGCGCTTCCCGATCCGGGTCTCCGGGCACGACGACGTCGCCGCCGGCAAGCCGGCGCCGGACGTCTATCTCGCGGCCGCGGCCGCGGTCGGGGCGCCGCCGGCGGCCTGCCTGGCCTTGGAGGACAGCCTGACCGGCGGCGCCGCCGCCCGGGCCGCCGGCGTCTTCACCGTCCTGATCCCCGGCCCCCACCTGAAGCGGCCGCCGGCCGGCGTCGCCGACCGGGTGCTGGCCTCGATTCCAGAGCTGGTCAGCCTCCTCGCCGGCCGGTGAAGGCGGCCGCCGCCACCTCCTCGAAGCGCCGGACGTAGACGAAGCGGAGGCCGCGGGTCCAGACCGGATCGAGCTGCCGGACGTCGCGCTCGTTCTCGGCCGGCAGGAGGATGGTGCGGACGCCCATCCGCCGCCCGGCCAAGACCTTCTCGCGGATACCGCCGACCGGCAGGATCTCGCCGGTCAGGGTGATCTCGCCGGTCATCGCCAGGCGGGCGCGCAGCCGCCGGCCGGTCAGGCGCGAGAGCATCGCGCAGGCGATGGCGGCGCCGGCCGAGGGACCGTCCTTCGGCACCGCCCCGGCCGGGAAGTGGACGTGCAGATCCTGCTCGGCGATCGCCGCCTCGGGGATCCCCAGCTCCCGTCGCCGCGACCGCAGGAAGCTGTGGGCGATTCGACAGGACTCGCTCATGACCTCGCCGAGAGAACCGGTGAAGCCGACCCGGCCGCGACCGGAGAAGGCGGCGCACTCGATCTCGAGGACGTCGCCGCCGTAAGGCGTGTAGGCCAGACCGAGGGCGACCCCGGCCTCGGGTCGCAACCGGATACGGTCGTCGGTGAAGCGCGGCGGCCCCAGGTACTTCTCGAGGTCGGCCGGCTTCAGCTCGGGCCGCGGCCGCTTACGCCGGGCGATCTCCAGGGTGCGCTTGCGGCAAAGGCTGGCCACCGCCTTGTCGGCGCTGCGCACGCCGGCCTCGCGCGTCCAGCCCTCGATCAGCGCCCGGATCGTCGCCACCGGCAGCTTCAGCCGGCGGGGCTCCAGGCCGTGCTCGGCCAGTTGTCGCGGCAGCAGGTGACGGCGGACGATCTGCACCTTCTCGGCCGTGACGTAACCGGGCAGCTCGATCACCTCCATGCGGTCGCGCAGCGGCCCGGGAATGGCCGGCAGGACGTTGGCGGTGGCGATGAACAGGACCTTGGACAGGTCGAAGGGCAGGTCCAGGTAGTGGTCGAGGAAAGCGTGGTTCTGGGCCGGGTCGAGCACCTCGAGCAAGGCGCTGGCCGGATCGCCGCGGAAGTCCATGCCGATCTTGTCGACCTCGTCGAGGACGATGACCGGGTTGTTCGTTCCGGCCCGGCGCAGCATCTGCAGGATGCGGCCGGGAAGGGCGCCGACGTAGGTCCGGCGGTGGCCTTTGATCTCCGCCTCATCGCGCATGCCGCCGAGGCTCATCCGCTCGAGCCGCCGCCCCATGCTCTCGGCGATGGCCATGGCCAGGGAGGTCTTGCCCACCCCGGGCGGGCCGGCGAAGCAGAGGATGGCGCCGCGGTGGTCCGGCTTCAGCTTGCGCACGCCGAGGAACTCGAGGATGCGTTCCTTGGCCTCCTTGAGGCCGTAGTGGTCCCGGTCGAGGATCTTCTGGGCGCGGTCGATCTCGATCCGGTCCTCGCTCGAAACCCGCCACGGCAGCTCGGTCAGCCACTCGAGGTAGTTGCGGGCCACCGGGTACTCGGGCGACATCGGCGGGATCGTGGCCAGCCGCTCGACCTCGGCCCGGACCCGGTCCGCCACCTCCTCGGGATAGTCGCCCTTCTCGAGGCGGCCGAGGAAGAGTTCGCGGTCGGCCTCCTGCGGCTCTTGCTCCTCGCCCAGCTCGCGGCGGATGATCTTGATCTGCTCGCGCAGGAAGAACTGCTTCTGCTGCTCCTCGACCCGGGCCCGGATCTCCTGCTGGATGCGGTCGCCCAGCTCGAGCATGACCAGCTCGCGGGTCAGGGCCTCGTCGACCGCCCGCAGACGGCGGCCGACGTCGTACTCGTCGAGCAGGGCCTGTTTCTCGGCCGCGTCCTTGACCAGGTAGGCGGCGCAGAAGTCGGCCAGGTTGCCGGCCGGTTCCATGTTGGCGGCGGCGAGCGAGAAGCCGTCGCCCAGGGCCGGCTGGTGGGCCGCGACCTGCTGCGACAGCTTGAGGACGTTCCGGGCCAGGGCCTCGACCTCCTCCCCCGGCGGGTAGACCTCTTCCGGGTAGCTGACCTGAGCGATCAGGACCGAACCCATCCGCACCCACTTCTCGACCACGAACCGGCGCAGGCCGCGGCAGATGTAGTTCGAGTTGCCGTCGGGCAGCTTGATCCGCTTGTGGACCTGGGCGACGACGCCGGTGGCGGCGAAGTGCTCGCGCCGCCAGGGCGGCGCCGCGCCCGGCGCGTGCAGCAGACCGACGAAGTTGCCCTGGGCGACCGCCTTCTCCATGGTCGCCGTCTCGTCGCCGGCCTCGGCCAGGACCGGCATGATCAGGCCGGGGAAGGGCACCGACCGGACCAGCGGGAAGACCACCAGCACCCCGGGCAGGTGCTCGCGGCGGACGGCGGGCAGGTTGCCGAGGTCGACCGCCTCGGTTTCGACCTCGATGGCGGGTGAGCCCTCGGCCGGGCGGTTGCGGGTGTCGTCGTTCGGATCCATGGCGGAGAACCGGCTCAGGCGGCGGCCGGCGGGCCGGGATTGTCGCACGGCGACGGCGGGCCGAGAACCGGGTCGCCCTCGCTGCGGGCGATCAGGGCGGCGCCGCAGGAGTCGGACCAGACGTTGACCGCGGTCCGCAGCATGTCCAGGGGCCGGTCGATGGCCAGCAGCAGCAGGACGCCGTCGTCGGGCAGGCCCAGCGCCTTGAGGATGGTCGCCTTCAGGACCAGGCCGGCGCTGGGAATGCCGGCCGCGCCGACCGACGCCAGCAGCGCGGTGACGACCACGAAGAACTGCATGCCCAGGGTCAGCTCGAGGGCCGGGTTCTGGCTGGCGTAGTACTGGCTGAGGAAGATGACGCCGACGCACTCGTAGAGAGCGGTGCCGTCCATGTTGATCGTCGCCCCCAGCGGCAGCACGAAGGAGGTGATCTTGTTCGATACCCGGCCGCGGTGTTCGCAGGACTCCATCGACACCGGCAAGGTCATCGACGAGCTGCTGGTGGTCAGGGCGGTCAACACCGCCGGCGCCATGGCCTGGAACCAACGCCAGGGACTCACCCGGCCGACCAACCAGAGCAGCGTCGGCAGGACGACGCAGGCGTGGAAGAGCAGGGTGCCGGCGACCACCGCCATGAAGAAGGCCAGCGGCCGGAAGACTTCGATCCCGGTCTCGGCCACGACCTTGGCGACGAGGGCGAAGACGCCGTAGGGCACCAGGGTCAGCACCCCCTCGGCCAGACGCATCATCACCTCGAACAGACTGGCGAAGAGGTCCCGCACCCGCGGCCCGTGCGGCGCCGGCGTGCGGCCGATGAAGTAGCCCAGGACCAGGGCGAAGACGATCACCTGCAGCATGCTGCGGTTGTCGCCCAGGGCCGCGACCACGTTCGGCGGCACCATGTTCCGGACCACGTCGCCGAAGCCCTGGCTCTCGGCGGCGGCGAAGGAGGACGGCACCTCGAGGCCGAGGGCGGCGCCGGCGCCTGGCTGGAGCAGGTTGACCATGGCCAGGCCGCCGAGGATCGCCAGCAGCGAGGTGGTCAAGTAGTAGGTCAAGGTCTTGAGGCCGAGGCGGCCGAACTCCTGACCGCCCGAGATGCTGGTCACCCCCGAGACGATGCTGGTCAAGATCAGCGGCACGATCAGCATCTTCAGCAGCCGCATGAACAGCTCGGCCGCCAGCGCCAGCGGCGCGATCCAGGCCGCGCGCTGGCAGTCCGGATCGAGGCGCAGGCTCTCGACCCCGGTCGGCGACACCTGGCGCAGCCACTCGGCCTCGGTCAGGAGCTGCAGCAGCAGCCCCGCCCCCACTCCGAGGAGCATCCCGAGCAGGATCTTCCAGTGGAGCTTCACCCGGGCCAGGATAGGAGCGCGGCGCCCGGGTCGCCGCCGGGGCTCAGATCTCGACCCCGAAGTAGCCCTTCAGGCCGAAGCCGAAGGCCATCGACACGACCACGAAGATGATCATGATCGTGATCTCGCCGCCGGCGAAGGGACCGAGCGGGGCCGGCGGGTACTCGAGGTAGATCGTCTGGACGAAGCTGTCGGCCGGCAGCACGCCCTCGCCGAAGTAGAGGATCGGATCCTTGGCCGCGGCCAGCATCCGCCAGGGATGGGCGGTCCGGACCGGCGTCAGACGACCGGGGTCCTCCGCCACCGCCACCTGCTTGCCGACCTCCTGGCCGCGCCAGCGATAGCGGATCTCGGACACCCCCGCGCCGTCGGCGCGGAGGGTGAAGTGCAGGAAGCGCTGGCCGGCGTCGCCGGCGATGCGGACCGGCCCGCCGGCGACGCTCCAGTTGGCATCCTCCGGGCGGACCAGCTCGACCTCGGCCGGATCGACGTCGTCGCGGAGCTGGGCAACGACCAACCGCTCGTCGCCGACCTGGAGCGGCGCGAAGGCGTAGAGGGAGTTGAACTGGAACCAGACCGCCATGAACGGCAGGGCCAGGAAGACCATCGGCGCCAGGTTCAGACCCAAGTAGCCGAGGTTCCAGCCCAGGGTGCCGGCGGTGTGGCGCAGGACGGCGCCGATGTTGTCCTGGAACAGGCGGATGCCGAGCAGGTTGTACTTGCCGCGGTCCTTGAAGCGGGCGATCCCGGCCTGCCAGGAGACGTGCGGGAAGGCGACGATGAAGAGGACGCCGACGACGGCGCTGAGCAGGGTGACAACCCAGAACGGCCCGAGCCAACCGAGGGCGAGGTCGAGACCGTCGAAGGCGGTGTTGAGCGCCCCCGGGGCGAGGATCATCAGCGCCGCCACCGCGGCGCAGACGGCGATCACGAGCAGGGTCTTCATCATCGTCGGTTGGCGGCGGCGCCGCCGGGCCGGACCGGTCTCAGCTGATGTAGCCGAGGCCGCGCAGCGATTCGGTGATGGCGTCGTCCGAGGTGCCGGCCGACTCGATTTGCTTGAGTTCCTTCTCGAGGACGTGCTCGACGAACTCCTCGACCGAGGAGTAGCCGGCCACCTCGGCGCACTTCTTGCAGCGCTCGAGGATGCTCTTGTTGATCTTGATCTTGTTGCCTCCGAACATGGCGGTCAGGTGAGGTTGAGGGTCGGGTTCAGAACAAGGGGCGGCCGTCGATCCCTTCCGGCAGGGGGACGCCGAAGCGGGCGAAGATGGTGGCGGTGACATCCTCGAGCGCGGGATCCTTGGCCAGTTCGTGCGGGCGGCTGGTCAGCAGGGTACCGCGGACCACCTCTGGGTCCATCAGGTGGCTGCCCGACCAACGCGAGTCGTTGTCGACGATCACGCCCTCGCCGGTGATCTGGCCGGTGGCGCACTCGTCCGAGGCGCCGTAGCCGACGGCGAAGCCGAGCTGGATGTCGGGCGCCTCGGCCAGGCGCTCGCCGGTGAAGACTTCGCTCGCCGGCAGGACGCGTCGGAAGACGCGGACACCGTCGTCTTCGAGCCGCTCGAGCTTGCCGACGATCTCGGCGATCAGGGCCGGCGCCTCCTCGTCGCCGACGATGCCCTGCGGCTCGCGGCCGGCCCGATTGAGAATGACGCCGTTGAAACCGACGCAGTAGGCCCTGCTCCGGGACCAGTCGACGATCGAATCTGGACCGAGGATCGAGCCGGTGGTCGGGGCGCCGTCCTTGAGGACCAGGTAGCCCTCCTGGACCAGCCAGTCGTTGACGTGCATCTTGCGCCGGAAGGGCGCGAAGCCGTGGTCGCTCATCACCACCAGCTCGGCGTCCGGCCACTGCTGCAACCGCTCCAGGGCGTGGCCGACCAACTGGTCGACCTGGGCGTAGACGCGGCGGATTTGGTCCCGGTACTCGACCGCGTCGGGTTCCTGGTGCGGGTGCTCCGGATCCTGGGCGTGCCAGAGCATGTGGCAGCGGAGGTCGAGCGTACCGACGTAGAAGAACAACAGCCCGCCGCGGTCCGCGAACTGGTCGAAGGCGTGATCCATCATCCGCCGGCGCTCGGCCAGCACAGTGTCGCTCTGGGAGATGAAATCGCCGGTGCCGAGGAGGTCGCTCTTGTAGGCGATGTAGGCGTCCGGGAAGCCCTGGGTGTAGTAGGGACCGATCGCCTCGGCCAGCTCGGCGGCGGCATCGTCCGGGGTGCTGATCGGCATCACCGGATCGAAGGGGTCGATCTGGACCGGAGTGCCGTAGACCTCGAACGGCTGCCAGCTCTTGAAGTAGAAGCGCTGCCAGCCGCTGACGTCCATCAGGCCGGCGATCATCTCGAACGAGACCGGAATCCAGTCGGTCCAGCCGCCGAGTTCGGCCAGGCCCCAACCGTCGGTGAAATCCTCCGGGTCGCCGGCGTGGACCGCGAGCCGGGGCCGGTCGCCGCCGGTGTCGACGTAGAAGGTCAGCGGCATCCGCGTGGTCTGGGCCCGGTGGGCCTCGGTCTCGAGGCGGACGGCGCCGGCGGTATCGCCGGACCGCCGCAGCTCCTCGGCCCGCTCGAGCAGGTGGTCGACGTCGACCAGGGTGTTGACCGGCCCGAGCACGTAGGCCGGGGTGAAGGCCAGGCCCGGAGTGGCGTCGTCGAGCTCGACCCGGCGGATGGCGTAGAAATCGGCGTCCTTCTCACTCCGGGCCGGATCGGCGCTCCACAGGAAGGCCTTGCCGGAGGAGGCGCCGGACAGGTCCGGCGTCCCCATGTCCGGGAAGGTGACGGCGCCGGTCTCCGCGACCGGGAAGTTCGCCGGCATCCGGTAGACCATGGCCGGCACCCCGGCCTCGTCGAGCACCTCCCAGAAGGCCGGCCGGCTGCGGTTGAGCCGGGTCTCGCCGCCGGTCAGCGGCAGCCGGTAGCCGAACATCCGCAGCACCAGTCCCTCGGGGTCGGTGACGCTCATCGAGTTGGCGACCCCGTAGTCGTGCCGGTCGGCGTGGATGAAGTCGTAGAGGCCGTGCTTGCCCGGATTGCAGCCGGTGATGAAGTTGGTCCAGGCGACCGGTGACTGCGGCGGCCACGAGGTCTGCAGGTCGGCCAGAGTGCCGGACTCGATCAGGCGGGCGAAGTTGGGCAGCCGGCCGGCGGCGACGCCCTCGCGGACGAAGTCCGGGTCGAGGCCGTCGATGCCGAGGACGACCAGGCGCGGCTCGTGCGGCGTCGGCTCGCCGCAGGCGGCCAGGCCGAACAGGCAGGCGGGCAGCAGGAGCGGAAGAAGGCGCTTCACGACTTGACGGGCTCGGTGGCGGCCGGAGCCGGGAAGGAGGGCGAATCGGTGCCGGGCTCGCGGCGGGGTCCGAACAGGGGCCGTCCCTGCATGTGCCGCGGCACCTCGACCCCGAACAGACTCAAGGCGGTCGGGCCGATGTCCATGATCGAGGGCTGATCGGTGTTGATCGGCCGGTCGCAGAAGAAGACCCCCGGCACCTCGCGCGGGTCGATGCAGTGGTCTCCGGACCAGCTCTTGGTGTTGTCGGAGAAGACCTCGGCCGGCACCGAACCGGTCGCGCAGTCCCACGAGTTGCGGTAGCCGCGGCGGTAGCCCATGAACAGGTCCGGGGCCTCGAACACGTAGGGGCCGGTGAAGATGCGACCGGCGTCGAAGACCTCGCGGAAGACCTTCTCGCCGGTCTTGGGGTCGACCAGCTCGGACAGCTTGGCGACGATCTCGTCCTTGAGCGCCTGCAGCTCCTCGCCTTCCTCGACGATGCCGTCGCGTTCGCGCGCCTTGCGGTTGATGAACAGGCCGGTGAGGCCGAGCGAGAAGGCGCGGGTCCGCGACCAGTCGACGTCCTGCAGCCAGTCGCGGCCGATTTTCTTGCCGGTCGCCTCGTCGACCGGCGCGTCGTCCTTGAGGACCAGGTAGCCCTCGTCGCGCAGCCAGGCGTTCAGGTTGACCCCACGCTGGAAGCTGCAGAAGCCGTGGTCGGAGATCACCATCAGGCAGTCGCGGCCGGGCTTGAGCCGGCGGCGGACCCGGCCGATCATGGCGTCCGCCTTCTGGTAGATGGCGAGGATCTTGTCCCGCCCCCACTCCGTGTCCTTGCCGGCGTTGGCCGGGTGATCGGGCTCGAAGTAGCGGTAGAACATGTGACTGACCCGGTCGGTGCCGTCGAAGACACAGACCACCGATCCGGTCGGGGTGTTGTCGAGCGCGTCGAAGAGCTGCTTCTCGCGCTCCTCGAAGATCAGACAGGCCTGCTCGAAGAACGCCTTCTCGTCGATCACCCGCTCGTTCAGGGCCCAGGTATCCTCGGCCAGGCCGAGGGTGGCGAAGGGGCCGTGCTTCTTGGCCAAGTAGATCGAATAGACCTTGGGATGCGAGATCGGCATCGCCGGGTTGGCCGGGTCGAGATGGATCGGCGTCATGTAGAGGCCGAACGGCTCGGTACCCATCAGGTAGAAGCGGACGATGCCGCTCACCTTGCCGATCACCGGCGCCGCCTCGAACTCGAGCGTCAGCCAATCCGAATACTCGCGGGCCCGCAGCTCGATCTCGTGCTGGATCTTGCCCTTGCGGCCGATGACCAGGCGGACCCGCTGGTTCTCCTCGAGCACCTCGACCCGCATCGGGATGCGGAGAATCGGGTTGCCCTCGACCATCGGGTTGGCCGGGCCGGTGATCGGGCAGCGGAAGACGTCGCCGCTGCGGCCGACCAGGTGGACCTCGCCGCCGGCTTCCGGCCCGGCCAGAGATTCGTCGTTGGTCCAGAAGGTGAAGGATCCCTGAGTGCCCTTGAGGTCGGGCACGCACATGCCGCTCAGGCAGACGCCGTGGAACGCCTCCGGCGGGAAGGTGATCGGCACTCGGATGATGTTGGAGAAGATCTTCCGCTCGCCGAGGATCTTCCACCACGGGGTGCCGTGCCGGAGCAGGCGGATGCTGCCGCTGCCGAGCGGGATCCGGTACTTGCCGATCTTGAGGGTCTTCTCGGCGTTGCGGATCTCGGTGCTGGACAGAATCGGCAGGTAGGTGCAGGGGTCGCGGGTGATGAAGTCGAAAATGTTGTGCCGCGACGGATCGACGCCGGTGGTGAACGAACTCCAGGCCACCGGCGACATCGACGGGTAGGAGGTGGCCAGGGGTCGGAAGACCCCCTCATCGGCCAGCTTCTTCAGCTCCGGCAGCTTCCCCTCCTTCATCCAGCGGTCGGCCAGATCCGGGTCGAGGCCGTCCAGGCCGATCACCACCAGGCGCTTGGTCTCGCCCTTGATCCGGCCGGCGCCCGTCAACTGGCGCAGGAGCAGCTTGACCGGAAAGGCCAGAAGGACACCAAGGGCCAGCAGCAGCGAGGAGAGGATGACCAGGCCGCCGCCGAGGAAGGCGATGCCGGCGCCGGGGCCGATGTAGGCCAGGGCCGGCCGGGGCAGCAGGCACCAGACGGCGAGGGCGGCCAGCGGCAGCCGGAGCCGGAGGAGACGGTTCATGGCGGGCGAGGGCGAGAGGCGAGGGGTCGAACGGTCGGCCATTATGGCGCGGGGCGCCCGGCCGGGCGAAACCCAAGCCGGGCGCGGAATCCTGCGGCCGCTCAGGCCTGGGCGGCCGGCGCCGCGGCCGGGATCAGGCCGTTGCTCTCGAGGTAGTCGAGGATCACGGCCAGCGACTCCTCCGGGCTCTGGGTCTCGGAGTTGACCTTGATCTCCGGGTTCTCGGGCGCCTCGTACGGGTCGGAGATGCCGGTGAAGTTCTTGATCTCGCCGGCCAGCGCCTTGGCGTAGAGACCCTTGACGTCGCGCCGGGTGAGTTCCTCGATCGAGCACTCGACATACACCTCGACGAACTTGTTGCACATCGCCCGGACCTGGTTGCGGACCTCGGCGTAGGGCGAGATGGCGGCGGTCATGGCGACGACGCCGTTGCGGGCCAGCAGCTTGGCCACGTAACCGATGCGGCGGATGTTGGTGTCGCGGTCTTCCTTCGAGAAGCCGAGACCCTTGGACAGGTTCTCGCGCACCTCGTCGCCGTCGAGGATCTCGACCTTGCAGCCGCGCTTGCGAAGTTCCGGCTCGAGCATCCGGCTGAGGGTGGACTTGCCGGAGCCGCTGAGGCCGGTGAACCAGAGGACGAAGCCGTTGTTGTTGCTCATGGGGGTTGGGTTCGGGCGGGGAGGTTTCGGGGAATGGCGGGGAGAGGTCAGCGGATCTTGCCTTCCAGGAAGGGCACCTCGAACACCTTTTCGTGCATGATCGGGCCGTGGCCGAAGTAGCCGGCCTCGCCGAACAGCTCGCCGTGGTCGGCGGTGACGATGATCCAGGTGTCCTTGGGCACCAGGTCGTAGAGGCGGGGGAAGACGGTTTCGTTCAGGTACTTGACGGTGTTGATCTGGCGCTGGCGACAGTGCTCGATCTTCTCCATGTCCATGAACTCGCCGGCCTCGTTGTCGCTGACCAGGGTGCCGTCGTCGCTGATCTGCTTGTCCAGCTTGCGGAAGATCCCGTTGACGCCGGAGATGTGCGGCAGGTCATTCTTGTCCTCGTCCGGCAGCGCGTACGGGTAGTGGGTCTCGCCGACATTGAGGAGGTAGAACTGGGGGACGTTGCCCTTCAAGCCCTTGGACGGCCGCTTGTAGTGCGCCTCCATTTCGTCCAGCATGGCCAGCATGTCGTTGTGCTTGGGCATGAGCTTGAAGGTGTCGAAGTCCTTGTTCACCCCGGTGGCGGGGTTGAGGACCGGCAGCGAAACCATGGCGTGGGTCTCGTAGCCGTGCTTCTTCATGAAGGTCGGCAACCACAGGTGTGGGATCATGGCCTCAAAGCCGGCCTTCTCGACACCGAGGCGCTCGGTGAACTTGTACAGGTCCTTCTTGTAGTACTCCGAGGCGTAGACCTTGGGCGGGCTGGTGTGCGGCACCAGACCGGTCAGCAGGTTGTAGTGCGAGGGAGCCGTCCAGCTGGCGTAGGAGTAGCGACGCTCGACGGCGTCCAACCCCCCGACCAGCCGGGCGATGTTCTCCGGCTGCGCGGCCATGAACGAGTCATGGCGGCAGGAGTCGAGGGTGATGACGATCAGGTGGTTGTTCTGACGCTTCTTGCCGAAGATTCCGCCGAGCATCGCTTCTTCCTCCCGGGCCGGGTCAGGCCTCGACCTTCTGGGCGTAGCTCTCGATCAGGATGTCCGCCACTTCCGGGCGGGTGAACTCGGCCGGCGGCCGTTCGCCGCGGGCCAGCATCTCGCGCACCTTGGTGCCGCTGAGGAAGATCCGGTCCTCGGGGCCGGCCGGGCTCGACTTGGTGGTGGCCATGCCGCCGGTCAGCTTGCAGAAAAAGGCGTGCTCGAAGCGCAGGGTGTTGATCTCGAGGTCGTCCTCTTCGAGGGTGTCGAAGATCTCCTGGGCGTCGAAGGTGCCGTAGTAGCTCCCGACCCCGGCGTGGTCGCGGCCGATGATGATGTGGGTGCAGCCGTAGTTCTGGCGGCAGATGGCGTGCAGGACGGCCTCGCGCGGGCCGCCGTAGCGCATCGCTTGCGGGTAGACGGCCAGCATCGTCCGATCGAGCGGGTAGTACTTGCTCAGCAGGGCGTGGTAGCACTTCATGCGCACGTCGGACGGGATGTCGTCGGCCTTGGTATCGCCGACCAGCGGGTGGACGAGCAGGCCGTCGGTCTGCTCGAGCGCCACCTTGGTCAGGTACTCGTGGGCCCGGTGGATCGGGTTGCGGGTCTGGAAGACGGCGATCGTCTTCCAGCCCTTCTCCTCGAAGGCGGCCCGGGTCTGAGCCGGGGTCAACCGGTACTCGTTGTGCTTCTCGTGCCGGGGCAGGGCCAGAACCTGGATCGGGCCGCCGAGGTAGTGGTCGCCGATTGACTCCAGGTAGCCCCAAGCCGGGTGCTGCTCGTCGCCCCGGAAGCAGAGTTCGAGTTCGCGCCGCTTGTCCGGCCGCCAGCAGCTCTCGACGGTGAGGACGGCGAGGATCTCGCCGCTCTCCGCCTTCAGGGCGACCTCGTCACCGGCCGCGAAGGTCTCGCCGTCCTTGCTGGCGAGGACCACCGGCAGCGGCCAGAGGGCGCCGTCGGCGAGGCGCATGTTCTCGACCACGCCGTCGTAGTCGGCCTGGTTCATGAAGCCCTGGAGCGGGCTCATGGCGCCGGTCGCGATCATTTCCAGATCGCTGGTCTCGCGCGAGTTGAGGGTGATCGAGGGCAGCTCGGCCGCCCGGGCCAGGAGAGCGTCGCGTTCGGCGCCCTTGAGGAGCCGATCGACCAGGGTTCCACCGTGGGGAGCGATCATGATGGTTGGTTGCTTTTCGCTTGGGTTCAGTCCAGGTAGCCCAGGTTGCGGAGCTTCTGCTTCACCGCGTTCAGTTCCTCGGGCGAGAATTCTTCCCCTCCCGAGGTCTCGACCTCGCCCATCAGGTCGCGGAGGACAAAGACGATGAAGTCGGTCGGCGAGGAGAATCCGCTGTTCTCGATGACCTGCTGGATCCGGCGGTACAACGGCCGCGGGATCTTCACGGTGACACGAGCTTCCTTGAGCATGGCAGGGGGGCCCCCGAAGGCTCGGGGGCTCCCAGTGTACCCCGATTGGAGTGTGATTGGAGTGTTTTCTGCCCCAAATCGGAGCC
>RFGR01000128.1 GCA_003696625.1 Planctomycetota bacterium | reverse complement strand
GTCCTGGTCCGGGCCGAAGCGCTCGTGCAGCCAGGCCGCCGCCGCGGGGAGGAAGGGGCGGTCCCAGCCCAGGAAGACGCGTTCGGGGGTCCAGCTCATTCCAGATTGAAGCGGCGGGCGGCCACTCTAGCCGCGGCCGCGGGTGGCATGCCACCTCCGGCCGGAGCGGCGGGAAGAAGCGCCGGCCGGCCGACGCCTAGACTGGCGGTCCCCGAGCGACCCAATGAAACCGATCCTCGCCCTGACGCCTCTTCTCCTCCTGCCGGCGCTGGCCGCCGGGGCCGCGCAGCAGGCCGTCCCGGCCGAGCGCGAGCCGTGGTCGCGGACGCTGGTCGCCGAGAACGGCATGCCGGCCAAAGTGCTCGAAGTGCCCGAAGGCCGGCGGTTCGTCCTCACCGACCTCTGGACCTTCCGGCACGACGAGTACCCGCACGACGCGAGCCGGGCCGACCGGCTCTGGCTCGAGCGGACCGTGCGCGGCAACCGCCAGGTGGTCTTCGACGTCCGCCTGGACGAGCTGCCGCAGCCGATGAGCTGGCGGACCGGCATGGTCTTCGGCCCCGGCGATGACGCCTGGCTGAGCTACACCTTCGCCGGCGAGGTGCGGGGCAACGCGGTGCGGCGGGTGTTCGTGTCCGGCTACTTCGAGGACGCCTGAGCCCGGATCTCCTCGATCTTCCGCACCGCTCGCAGGCCGCCTTCCTCGCCCAGCGCCGCCGCCGCCGCCGCCAGCGGGAACCAGCGCGCCGTCCGCGCCTCGCGCGGATCGGGCCGCAGCTCCTGGCTGGGGTCGGCTACGAGCAGGAAGCGGACGTCGAGGTGGTCGTGCGCCGGCATCGCCCCGGCGGCGGGGATGCGGTGCACGTCGAGGTCGAACAACGCCGGGGCGCCGAAGAAGGCGTAGGCGCGCAGGCCCGTCTCCTCGCCGACTTCGCGCAGGGCGGTGCGGGCCGGATCCCGTTCGCCCTCGTCGTGGCCGCCGGGCTGGAGCCAACGGTCGAGGCGGCGGTGGTGGACGAGGAGCAGCGCGTCGAGGGCCGGCGCCGCGACGAAAGCGCTGCCGGTGACGTGGCCGGGCAGGGTCTCTCGGTGCCAGAAGGCCGGGTCTGCCTCGACCGCGGCCAGGATCCGGCGGCGGTGCTCCTCCTCGGTCTCGTCGACGCCGTGGTAGGCGCGCAGCGCCGCGGCCAGGCGTTGCTGGTGCGGGGCGAGGTCGGCCATCACGGCTCCGCTCAGTCCTCCAGCTCGAGGAGCGGGGTGCCTTCCTCGACGTCTTCGCCGTCCTCGACCAGGAAGCAGGCGACCACGGCTCGCTCGGGCAGGCCGGCGCCGGGCTGGTACTTGATCGGATTGAAGGTCTTCATCACCTCGAGCAGGCCGATCGTGCGGCCGGCGGCGAGTTCGTCGCCGGCGGCGAGGAAGGGCGGCGCGCCCGGCTCGGGTCGGCGCCAGAAGCGGCCGGCCTGGGCAGCGCAGACCACCCGGCCGCGAGCCACCTCGCCGGCTTCGGCGCTGCCGCCGGCCTCCTCTTCCCCGCCGCCGGCGACCAGCCGCAGAAGCACCTGCCCGTACTCGACCGGCAGGTGGCGCAGCTCGGGCCGGGGCGTGTCGACGAAGCCGGCGGCGCCCTCCGGGACGAGCAGGCGGAAGGGGCGGCCGAGCACGATCAGCACCCCGGCCTCCTCGCCCGGCCCCAGCCGGCGGCCGCGCTCCGGCGCCCGGGCGTACAGGCCGACGTCCGGCGCGCACAGTTCGAGGGCGCCGTCCTCCGTCCGGCGGCAGCCGAGGACGAGGGCGCCGCCGTTCATTCCACCCCCTCCGTCAGCAGCTCGAGGTCGTGCAGCGACCAGATGCGCGGGTTCTTCACCCGCCGGTAGCCGTGCGCCTGGTAGCTGGCCTCGATCAGGCACTCGAGCCAGGGCCGCAGCTCGGACGGCATGACGATCTCGTCGGTGTCGCGCTGCGCCGCCGCCCGGTAGGGGTCCATGTCGCCCTCGATGCGGGCTTCGACCGCGGCCATGCCGCGCTCGATCGCCGCCCGCTCCTCCGGATCCTCGCTGGCGATGGCGAACTCGTCGTCCAGCTTGGTGTTGTAGGTCGCGATCGCGAGCGTCCGGCCCTCCATCACCGACTGGCGGGCGAGCGGGGTCGAGAGCTGGAGCACCGGCTCGTAGGGCAGGCCGGCCATGGCGTAGTAGCCGGCGCCGCTCGCCTTGCGCAGCAGCACGGTGAACATCGGCGTGCGGTTGGTGCTGTTCGTGTAGATCAGGTTCGAGCCGTAGCCGAGCAAGCCGTGCGCCTCGGCCTCGGTGCCGATGTCGAAGCCGCTGATGTCCTGCAGCCAGACAATGGGGATGCCGTCGGCGTCGCAGGCGCGCGAGAACTGGCTGATCTTGGCGATGCCCTCGCGGTAGAGGATGCCGCCCGGCTTGACCTTGCCGCGGTGCTCGGGATCGGGCACCGGCCCCTGGACGTTGGCGATGAAGCCGCAGTACAGGCCGTTGACGCGGCCGACGCCGACGACCATCTCGCGGCCGCGGTGGGGGAGCAGCTCCCAGAAGAGGGAGCGGTCCACCAGGCGGGCGATCACCTCGCGCACGTCGTAATAGGTGCGGTGGTCGGGCGGAAACAGCGTGTCCACTTCGGCGGGGGAGTAGAGCGGCGGCGCCGGCGCGACCCCGCCGCGGCGGTAGGCGCAGCCGCTCGACTGCATCGCCTCGACCTCGCGCCGGATGGCGGCCAGGCAGGCGGCGTCGTCCGGCACCCGCTCGTCGGCGCAGGCCGACTGGTGGACGTGCACCTCGGGCCCGCCGATGCCCAGGCTGGTCAGCTTCTGCGACTTGGCGCCCTTGATCAGCGCCGCGCCGGCAATGACCATGTAGGCCTGCTCGGTCATGTAGACCCGGTCGCTAATGATCGGCATGTAGCCGCCGCCGGCGATGCAGTCGCCGAAGACCCCGGCCACCTGCGGCACCCCGGCGGCCGAGAGCTGGGCGTTCTTCTTGAAGATGTGGCCGGCGCCGAAGCGGCCCGGGAAGCTGCGCGACTGCTCGGGCAGGAACAGGCCGCTGCAGTCCACCAGGTAGAGCACCGGCAGCCGCAGCGCCAGCCCGACCTCCTGGGCGCGCTCGATCTTCTCCGGCGTCTGCGGCCACCAGGAGCCGCTGGCGACCGTGTTGTCGTTGGCGATCACGACCACCCAACGGCCGGCGACGCGGGTGAGCACGGTGACCACCCCGGCGCCGGGCGAGCGCAGCGGACGCCCGGCCTGGTCGAACTCCCGCCCCCAGTTGACGAAGGTGCCGAGCGGGTGGACCGGGGCGTCGTCGTCCTTCAGCTCCGCGACCCGCTCCCAGGCCGTCATCTTGCCCTTGGCGTGGACGCGGGCGACGTACTTCTCGCCCCAGCCGGCGCGGACCTCGGCCCGGCGGGCCTCGAGCTCGGCCCGCTTCGCCGCCAGGAACTCGCCGTTGCGCCGCACCTCGTCCGGATCGAGGAAGCGCTCGCGCGGGCTGCCGAGGGGGTGGAGGGGGACGAAGGCCATGCTGGGCGGTCAATGTAGCCGTGCGGGGTCAGGCTTGACCGGCGCGAGATCCCGGCATAGGGTGGGTGAATCCAATCCCCACGGAATCCTCCGACTCTCTCCGATCATGACTAGACTCCTGCCTGCCTGCCTG